>CAMACY010000012.1 GCA_945831585.1 uncultured bacterium
TGGCTTGTAGAATCTGCGAGAAATTATACATGCATCAAGAGTTGTTCCCGCCGGATATTCCATGGTATTCCTACATTGATTTTACAGCTATTTTCATCAACGATTGGCGTTTTGCGGGTGTGCACCACCCTGTCAATGTTCCGCTTTGGTTCATGAGAGATTTGATTTTTCTGTTCCTCCTTTCCCCGCTGCTGAACCGCTGTTCTCATTGGCTTTTTCCGGTAATTCTACTGCTTTCCTTATCACCGCAATTGGGAGATTTGTTCAGTCATCGACAACATACGGCAGTTCTTTCGCCGTATTCCATCGCTTTCTTTTTGGTTGGCTGTTGGCTGAGACGCATGGATAAGGGCTTCCAACACAATCTCCTCACCTACTGTAATGGTTGGTTTTTGTTGACATACCCGTTGCTTTGGTATGTGCTGTATCGTTGGGGAAAACTCCTCCCCGCGTATAGTTTTGTGTACCAACTCTATGTCTATTGGATGCTTTACCAGCTCGCCCGCTGGATTGAGATCCATGTTCCCCACGCGAGTCGTGTGGCTCTGACGCTCGCTCCTGTGACCTTTCTCACCTTTGCCACTCATTTTATGGCATGGGTGGCCATTGCACATCTGGTGCACCCGAGCCAATTCTCTGGCTGGTTGTTGCTGCTGCCCATTCTCTGGTTCGGGGTGCTCGCTCTATTCTTTTTTGCTATGAAACGCTGGGCTCGCCCGCTCTTGCATCTCGTAGCGCACTACAAGCTCCGAGCTGATGATTTTCCCCCATCGCAACAGCAAGCATTTGAGACACCTGATGCGGTGTCATCTGCAACCGGCAGCGTGGCGAATCCGTAAATGGCGGCGCTAGGTTTGTGACGGACAGCTTGCCGTCCGCAAGGGTGTCAAGCTACTGCGAGCCGCGGCATTGGCGCGACAGTGTGCTGCCCGGGGGCGGGCTTGGGCGTAGGCAGCGGATGAGCACCCTGAACCAAAGGTATGTGGGCGCAGGTGCGCGATGACGGCAAAAGGGGTTGCCAAAGAGGGCGGGGCGTTTTAGAATGGCTCGCATTTTCTGTGGAGGGGGTATGCTTAAATTTCATTCTTGGTTTCTGAGTGTCGCGTTTTTCTTGTGTGCCTGTGCGCCCGAGCCGACCGTTCAGCCTGTGGTGAGCTCGTCGGTGGTGCCTGTGGCGCAGCCGGAGCCGGGGGTGGCGCAGGCACCGCCGACGGTGCGTCCGAGCGCGCCGCCCGCTGCACCTGTTGCGGAACCGATGCCCGAGCCTGAGAGGGTGCTCCCGATGGAGATGTCTCCCGAGCCGGTCGGCGAGACGGTGCCCGAGCCGTCCGTACGCCCGACTTCTGACGAGACGGCCGTGCCGCTGCCCGTGCCGCTGCCCGCGCCGATGCCGGGCGAGCCGCCGGTGGGACTGCGCGTGGCGCGGGTGCCCGTGTCGGGTATGTATGTGGCGCTGACCTTTGACGATGGTCCCAGCCCGGCGACAACGCCGCAGGCGCTGGAGATTCTGCGTCGCAACGGCGCGCACGGTACCTTCTTTGTCACGGGGGCGAATGCCTCGCGCCATCAGGCGCTGCTGGCGCGCATGGCGGCCGAGGGGCACGAAATCGGGGTGCACAGCTGGACCCATGCGCAGCTGACGCGTTGCAGCGCTGCCAAGGTTGACCATGAGATTGCCGACACGGCGGAGGTGATTTGCCGTGCAACGGGGCAGGCGCCCAAGCTCATGCGCCCGCCCTACGGGGCGACCAATGCGGCGCTCAATAAGCGCATGATGGCGGACTATGGCCTGCGGACGATTTTGTGGGATGTCGATACGCTCGACTGGCGCCACCCCGGGGTGCAACGCGTGATTGATACGGCGGTGGGCAAGGCTCGCCCCGGTTCGATTATCTTGGTGCATGATATTCACGCGTCTACCATTGCGGCGCTGGAGGGTATCGTGCAGGGCTTGCAGGCGCGTGGCTTTAAGCTGGTGACGGTGTCGCAGCTCATTGCGCTGAGCCGCAGCGGTGCGGAACCGCCGGCGACGAGTCCCGCTGCGCTGCCCGCAGCAGAGCCTGCGGCGCCGGAGCAGCTGTTGCCCCCGGCGGAGTCAAGCGGCGCGGCCAGTATTGGAGCCCCGCCTGCGGTCGCTGCACCGACGGGGGTGGGCGAGGCGGAGCTGACGGGCGCTGCGGAGGGCGGCGCGGGCATTCGCGGGGAACAGAAGGCGGACTAAAGCAGGATCATGGAGACAACAAGAAACACGAAGACGGCGGGAACGGTGTATCTGGTGGGTGCGGGGCCCGGCGATCCCGGCTTGATGACCCTGCGCGGGCGCGAGCTGATTGAGCGCGCGGATTGCTTGGTCTACGATGCGCTGGGGGCTCCTGCGATGCTCGGTTGGGCCAAACCGGGCTGTGAGAAGATTGATGTGGGCAAGCGCAGTGGCAAGCATGCCCTGCCGCAGGAGGATATCAACCGCCTACTGGTTACCTGTGCCGGGCGCTACGCCTGCACGGTGCGGCTGAAGGGCGGCGATCCCTATGTGTTCGGGCGCGGCGGGGAAGAGGCACTGGCCTTGCAGGAGGCCGGGGTGGCGTTCGAGGTGGTTCCGGGGGTGACCTCGGCCATCGCGGGGCTGGCGGCAGCCGGGATTCCGGTGACGCAGCGCGGGCTGTGCACGCAGTTTACCGTGTTTACGGGGCATGAGGATGCCCGCAAAAGCGCCTCGACCCTCGATATTGCGGGCATTGCGGCGGCGCAGGGCACCAAGGTGATGCTCATGGGGATGAGCCGCTTGCGCGAGACGCTCGCGGCGCTGATGGCGGCGGGGCAGTCGGGCTCCGTGCCGGCGGCGGCCGTGCAGTGGGGCGCGACGGGGCGGCAGCGCAGCGTGCTCTCCACCGTGGCGGGTTTGGCCGATGCGGTGGAGCAGGCCGGGCTGGGTTCCCCCGCCGTGGTGGTCATCGGCGAGGTGGTGCGATTGGCTCCCCGCTTGGATTGGCGCTCGCGACTGCCCTTGGCGGGGCGGCGCATCGTGGTGACGCGCACGCGGGAGCAGGCGGGCGCCCTCTCGGCGCAGCTGGCGCAGCTTGGGGCAGATGTTATGGAGCTGCCGACCATCCGCATTGCCGATCCCTCGAACCGTCGCGACTTTGCTGAGGCCGTGGTGGATGCACCGCACTATGATTGGCTGATTTTCAGCAGCCCCAACGGGGTCAAACGCTTTTTCCGCGCCTTCTTTGCGGTGTTCGAGGATATTCGCGAGCTGGGTGGGGCGCGTTTGGCCGCCATCGGCGCGGGGACGGCTGCCGAGCTGCGCGCGGTGGGGCTCATGGTGGATGTCATGCCGAAAAAGGCGGTGGCCGAGGAGCTGATTGCCGAGTTTGACCGCAAGGCCGATGAGTTTGGCGGGCTGGCTCACAGCACGATGCTTTGGGTGCACAGCGAGCAGGGGCGCCGCGTCATCTACGACGAGCTGATGAAGCGGCAGGCCATTGTCGATGAATGCGTGGCGTACAACACTGTCCCCGAGACCGAGGATGTGAACGGGACACGAGCCCGCTTGCAGAGCGAGGGCGCCGATGTCATCACCTTCACCTCCTCCAGCACGGTACACCATTTCATGGCGCTGGGGATTCCCCTGCCGGCGGGCTGCCGCATCGCCAGTATCGGCCCCGTGACCAGCGCCACCCTAGCTGAGTATGGCCTCAAACCCGATGTCGAATCGGCCGACCACAGCATCCCCGGGCTGGTGCAGGCTGTTTCCCGAATGGTTGCACAAGGATGAGCCTATTTCCCGCAGAGCCCCTGCACTTGCTGTGTATGGGGGTGAACTATCGCACGACGGCGGTGGCGGAGCGCGAGCGCTTTTCCGTGTCGGCCTCGCAGCTGCCGGGCGCGCTGGCCGAGCTGAAAGCCGTCCCCGGGGTGGAAGAGTGTGTGCTGCTCTCCACCTGCAATCGCGTGGAGCTCTATTGCTGGACCGCCGACCCGGGGAGAACGGCCGAGACATTGTCGCAGGATTTCCTGCGGCGGCGCTCCGCATCGGGGCTGTTGTGCGCGGCGTTTGAACGGCGCGAGGATGCGGCGGCGCTGGCGCATTTGGCGCGCGTGGCAGCGGGGCTGGATTCGCTCGTGCTGGGCGAAACGGAGATTTTCGGCCAGCTCAAGACGGCGTATGCCACCGCCTTGAATGCCGGCGTAACCGCGCGCAACGCCAACCGCAGCTTCCAAAAGATTTTCAGCATTGGGAAAAAGGTGCGCAGCAATACGCGCATCACCAGCGGCCCCACCTCGGTGGGCGCAGCGGCGGTGCAGATGGCGCAGGATATGCTGGGCTCGCTGCAGGGGCGCAATATCCTCGTCGTGGGTGCGGGCGAGGTGGCGCGCACCACCGCGCAGAGCCTGCATTCGCGCGGGGCAGAGAGCATCTTTGTGGCCAACCGCTCCTACGACCGCGCGCAGGCCTTGGCGGAGGAGGTCGGGGGGCGGGTCATTCGCTTTGCCGAGTGGGTGCCGTATTTGGAGCACATCGACATCGTGATTGTTTCCACGGCCTCGCCGGTCTATGTGGTTTCGCCGCCGGTGCTGGAGCGCGTGCAGCGCGTGCGGCAGCGCCCGCTCTTCCTCATCGACCTCTCCGTCCCGCGCAATGTGGACCCGGCTTGTGCCGGGGTGGAGCAGGTGAGTGTGTACAATATGGATGCGATGGAGGCTGCTACCGAGGCAACGCGCATAGCGCGGCGCGCGGCCTGCGGTCTGGCGGAGCAGATGATTGCCGACTGGGTGAGCACCGAGGGCGCGGAGCTTCTCCCCGCCGTTTGTGCGCCGGCGGAGCTGCAGGTTCATCCGGCCATTCTCTGAGGCGCGCCACAAAAAACAATCTTTTTTGAACGGAAACCGTTACTTCGTGTCTACACCTGCGGAGATGAGCTCCCGATTCATGCGTACAATGAGCGAACAGAGTGATGGTGGTGCTCGGCTGAAGAGCCGGGCAGAGCAAGCGACTGCCGCTGATGCGGAGACACGCTTGGTCGCGGTTTTGGCGAGCCTGCGGGTGTCGCAGACCCCCGAGGCCGGTTTTGAGGAGCGTTTTCTCTATGATTTTCACGAGCGTATCGCCCGAGAGGCTGTCTGCTGCCCCGCTCGCCACCGGCTTTTCGAGCACCTGCTGCAGATGCTGGAGAATTTCGGCAGGCGGCGTTTGGCCTACGGCGCATCTACCTTGGGTGTTGGTGTGCTGGCGGTGGGGGGATACATGGCGATCCCGGAGCAGGAGACATCCGTCACGAGTTCGGCGGTGATGAGTCGTTTCGACAGCGGTATCGCGGCGATGTCTCCCGCACTGTCTCGCGATTTGGAGGGCTGTATCAACATCCGTGTTGAAACCCAAGCCGACCCCTTGGACAAGGAGGCCGTTTTGGTGGTGCGCGAGCCGCGCCTTCCGGTGATGTACAATGCCTACACCAGCAGCATGCCCCGTCCGGTACAATCTTGGGATTCATGGGGGGGGGCTCCGGCGGTGGAGTCGGCAGCTGTCTTGCCGTTCTCGTTCTGAGCGGGTACGGTCTTTTACCCGGTGTGCCAAAAAGCGGCGTGCTGCGCGGATTCTTGGCTTGCCAAGGAGTTTGTTCTTTGCTATACAAAGAGCCGAAATGGAGAAAGAGTGTGCTCAGTGCCATCGATTGTTTCATGCGGTTCAGGAAAAGGCAGAATTGTGTCCCGATTGCTTAAGAACACAGTTCTCGGTGGCGAGTACTCTTCCCGAGGCGGAGCGCGCGGTGCTGCAGTCGGCGCGGCGCGCGGCTGAGAAGCGCCAGGAGCAGCGCGCGCGGCGCATGCAGGAGAACTACGCCGCAGGAAGCCTGTTCCGTTTTACGGGCAAGCTGCGTTTCGCGGAGGGCTTGGGCTTGTATTTGGTCGTCTTGCTCTTTTTTGTGCTCAGCTCCGGAGACGAGGCAGAGGCGCAGTTAGGCTTTATGGATGGTTTCGGGCAGCGGGTGCTCTCGCTGTTGTTCTGTGGGGTGGCGGCTGTGTTGGTGGCGAGTGCCTCGGCGCGCTTCCGGCATTACCTCTTGCCCTTGGCGGTGTTGATGGTGAGCAGCGCGTGGTTTTTGCCCGAGTGGGCTTCGTCGGAATCGCCGACAAAGCCGAAATCCCCTGCCCCGGAGACCGCCGTGGAGCATGCGGCGTCCGACAACAAGATGAGCCCTGCGGCGAGACTGATGACGGAGGCCGATTTGGAGGTGTTTCGGCAACTCGATAGTAGCTCCGAGCAGTGCACGCACTATGCCATCTATATGACGCGACAGGACGCCCGCACGCGCGATCTGATGCGCGAGGCGCTGAGCCGTCTGCTCGGAGCCGAGTTCACGCGTGCGTACACGCGCGGCGAGGGGTCATTGTACGTGGTGACCAATGTGCCGGGGAAGCGCCGTAATATATCGGACGTGTTGTCCCGCTTCGGACGTTTGGTGTACGAGGCGCCTCGGGAGGGAATCTACGAGCTGCGCTTCGATGCTGAGAAGACGAATATGGTGAGCAAATTCCAGGCGGATGCGCTCATGACCTCGTCTCACTCTTCGTTTGTGGCGGCGAATATGGCAGAACTCACCTGCCTCGACCCCATGCGGATTCGCTCGGCTGCCAAGAGGCTGACGCAGGCGCAGGTGCAGACCTTGCGTCGCGAGGTTCGCAATACACTTTTGCAGGTGATCGCTGATCCTTGGGAGGGGGATTGGGATACCTACGGTGCGTTGGTTGAGGCGCTGGCGACCTATGCCTTGGAAGGCGATGCCCCCAGCGTCTCCGCCTGCTTATCGTTCTTCCGCTCCGGCTTGGAGAAAAAGCACCCGATTCCGTCGGTTGTGGTCGGATATCTGGTTCGCGAGGTGCCGCAAGAGGTGCTCGACCCGATTGTTGAACAATGGTATGCGGATCCGATCGCGTGGGGGGAGAGCATGAACCAACTGGGCAGGGCGGTTCAGCCGAAACTGGTGGCGCAATTGCAGCGCTCGGAGAGCTTGCGGCAGGTCAACAGCATCATCAGGTACCTGCGGGATCATGGGGATGCGCAGGCAATCCCGGCTATTCAGCCCTTTACTCAGAACTCGGACTCCCTCATTTCACACGCGGCTCAGGAAGCCGTCAAAGCCTTAGAACAACGCCGTTAACAACCTTTACCTTTCCTCCCATGTCCTTGCGCCTCATCAAGCTACTCCTTGCCGTGTTCATTTGTATGGCTGCGGGTTTTGCCCTGTATCCCTACATCTACCCCACCGAAACCGTGCGAAAAAAGACGCCGAAGAAGGTTGAACAAGTCGTTAACCGCAGCCATCAGGTCGATGACTGGGATGCCGAAGACGAAGAGGCGTGGAAGACGGAGGACAACACCGAAGAGGAGGCGCCGGTTGGGCTTGGCAGTCAGGAAGATGACAGCTTCAAGGAGGAGGATGTGCCCGAGGACCCCCGCCAGAATAAGGTGCCCAAGGCGCGCGTGCACGCGCAGTTCACCTCCTCGCTGGCCACCATTCGCCAAATGTGCAAACGCTATGAGCGCACGGAGGCGCAGAACTTCACCAGCGATGACTTGCCGGCCGAGCGTTGGCACGACCCCATGGCGATTTACCAGCAACTGGTCGAAAGCACCCTGGCGCAGATGGGAAAACTGGATGAGGCCTCCATTCTCAGCTTCATGGAGGATCCCAAGAATCGCCTCGATTTGGCGCGCATCACCCTGATCCGCAAGGTGGGGTCCAACGGCATGGCTGCGTTGGCCTCTCTGGAAAAAGGCCCCGAGATGTTGGCCGATATCTGCCGCGATCTCAACTGGATGAACGGCGTGCTCTATTCCGGGCCGACGAAGAATCTGGAACAAGGGCTCAACAACCTGTTGGGTTTCTACACGCAGCAGGCGGACGCCATCAAATCGGATGAGGTAGTCAAAAAAATCGCCACCACCACCGCCTTGGAGTTTGCGCGCGAGGGATGGAATGACCGCGACATGCAGGCTCGCTTCGACTACTACTTCAACAGCTATCGGGAGGGCAAACTCAATTATCTGTTCAACAAGTTGCAGTACTGGGATATGCGTTTGGTGACCGGCTGTGCCGAGGGGAACAGCTCCTCGCCGAGCTGGGGCGGGCCGACGAATCTGGCCTGGATGCGCGACAATGTACGCCTGCCCGCCGATCGCTATCCTGGGGTCGAGTACCGCCATCTGGAGTACCGCCTGCGCAACGTGGCGGGAGATTCCGTGTTCTCCGGTGAGTATTTGGCGCCTGTGTGGGAGTACACGCACCACACCACCGCCTGGGCGCACCGCATTATCGGCGGTGTGTGCGGCGCGCTGTCGCACTATGCGTCGTTCGGCGCACTGGCCTCGGGGTTGCCGGCCATGCCCATGGGTGAACCCGGGCATTGCGCCTATGCCATTCGCCAGGGCGACAAGTGGGTGATGGGCAACAGCCTTTACTGGCAGCACGGCCTACAGAAGACACTGTGGGGCGAGCCGGAGTGGGATTATCTGGTGCTGATGCAGGATCTATACAGCGACCGCTACCTGACCATGATTTCCGATCAGCTGGTGGCCATGGCAGATTTCCTGGGCGCGCGCAAGAAGATGACCGCCTCGTTCAACTGCTACGAGTTGGCACTGCATGCCCAGCCGAACAACTGGCCCGCCTACGCCCGCTACTCCGGCTACCTGCGCCTCAAAGCTCCCGATGATCAGAAGAAGTGGAAGGCGCTGCACGATGCCGTGGTCGAGGGCATGGGCAAGAAATACTACTGCGCGGCCGCCAAGATTCTCTATTCTCGCGTCTACCCGAATCTGGTGCCTCTCATCAAGGATCCTCAGGTGCGCAACCGCATGTTCTCCGGCATCTTCCGCAATTTCAACGGCTGGGGCAACAATCGTTGGGAAATCAAGCACATTCTCAACGCGCAGATGAGCTACTGCAAGGACAAGCAAGAGCAGAAGCTCTACCTGCGCGAGGTGCTGCACACCCTGATGGCGAAGAAGGAGTACGCCGGCTCCGTGCTCATTTGGGGCCTGGGCTACATCTCCAAGATGAGCGAGGCGGACAGCAAGACGCAGGATGAATTCACCAACATGCTCGTGCGTTCCATGGCGCGCACCAAAACCTCCAAAAAAGAGTTGGACGATACCTGGAAGACACTGGGTGAGGCCATGGCCGCCGCCGAGGAAAACGGCGAGCGCGCCACCTTCCAGGCGATCGGGCGTTTGGCGTACGCCAAGTGCCGCGGCAAATTCCCGAAGAAGTCGCTCAAGGTTCCCCGCTACCCCGGTAAGGTTGTGTCGCAGACCGGGCTGATTCAGACGGCCACCACGATGGGTGATGGTCAGATGGCGGACAGCTGCATGCACTGGGCGGTGCTCCAGCGCTTCGGCGGGCGTATTCCCGGCAAGTTCGAGGGCTCCAGGACCGGGACAACCGTGCAGCTGGATGCCAAGTGCGAGATTACGGGGGCGGTCGTCGTGCTCAACGAGACCGTCAAGCCGGCGGTGCGCGAGACGCCTTTCACCCTGCTGGTTTCGGATGACGGTCAAAACTGGACCAAAGCTGCTGAGAGCGAGTTTGACGGCACCATGCTGAAATTCGACACCCGCAAGAACCGCGTCAGCGGCAAGTACGTCAAATTGATTCGCGATGCCGACAAATACGAACCGGGCATGGTCGCCTTCTATGTCTATGGACGCGTCATCAAGGAGTAAGCCCGTTTCCCGAACCTGATAACCTGAAGCTGTCCGTTATGATGAATCGAATGATTGCCACGATGGGGCTTGCCGCCCTCGTCTCCCTGCCTGCCGTTGCTGCCGTCGCGCGCAGTATTCCCGATGCCTATGCCCGCGCCGGGCACAAACCCATTGTGCTGTTCTGCTACGGTGCCAACACCGACAAGGTGAACGATACCGCCTACGAAGTCTACATCAAGAGTAACAAGTTGCAGAGAGAGACCGGGAAGGCGGTGCTGGTCATCGTGCCGCTCTACCAATACCCCGACGATAAGCAGCGCAAGGAAATGGAAGGGGTGTTGGGACCCAAGGGACTGCCGAGCAAGGTGTACACGACCCCGAGCATGGTGGTGATGGACAGTGACGGCAATTTGCGCGGCTCGGTGCATGAGCCGGAGTTGATGCAGAATCCGGAAAAGGCCTTTGAAGCACTCAAAAGGCTCTTGGAAGCTTACGACGAGCAGGAGGGATGGATTGTTAAGGCGGAAAAAGCCTCCGGGGCGCGCAAGTCGCAGCTCTACCTCAAGGCGGCGGACGTGCGCGGTGTGGACATGCCCTCGCTCAAGAACACCGATATCGGCAGCAAAAACAGGGGCAAGGCCGGGCAGGCCAAGGCCGAGCTGCAAAACCGCAGCAATTTCGACATCGAGGGCGTGGTGCAGCATCTGCAAGTGCTTGATCTGGGGCAGGCCGAGGGCTATGTGCGCGGCCTCATGGGCAAGGGCTACTCCATCTTGCAACGCCAGTGGCTGCTGGCGGCCTTGGGTGGGCATTTCCGCCGCAATCAGGGCTCCAAGGACAAAATGCGCCAATTTTACACGGAGATGCGCGACCTCGACCCCGATTCGCCCTATGGCGCCTACGCGCAGGGGGCCTTGGACATTTGGGTCGACGTGAAAGAGAAGAGCTCGGTGGACGAGGTCCCGGCAGAGATTACCCGCGTGAACAACACCATCTCCACCGAAGGCAGCGGCAAGGCAACGCCGGGTGCCAACGATGCGTTCAAGGGCATCGGGAACAACACCGCTATGGGAACGCGCGTCACCCCTGCGGATGCCGACTATGACGACCCGGGTGCCGACGCTGATTCGGGGAACGGCGCTGATTCGGAGTAAACACAGACGGAATATAGGCTTGCGTGAGGGGGGCAATCTCTCTATAATCGCCGCTGCGCATGACCGCAAAACCGCTACAGATAGGGCTGGCCGGGCTCGGCACCGTGGGGACGGGGGTTTATGAAACCCTCTGTCGCAACCATGAGCTGTTGGAAGCCCGAGTGCAGATGAGCTTCGAGGTCAAGCGCGTGGCGGTGCGCGACCTCGGTCGCCCCCGCGATGTGGCCATCGACCCTGCCCTCCTGACCGATGACTGGCGCACGCTGGTGGAAGACCCCGACATCGACATCATCATCGAGCTCATCGGGGGGGTGACGGATGCTTATGAATTGATCACCGCCGCTCTGCGGGCGCACAAGCCCGTGGTGACGGGCAACAAGGCGCTGCTGGCCGAGCGTGGTGGCGAACTCTTCCGTCTCTCGGCAGAGACGGAGGCTCCCCTCTATTTCGAGGCATCCTGCGGCGGCGGCATTCCCATCATCCAAAGCCTGACGGCCTCGCTCATCTGCAACAACGTGGAACGCATTGCCGGCATCATCAACGGCACGAGTAACTACATCCTCTCCGCGATGGAGCGCAAAGGCGTTTCCTACGAGGAAGCCCTGAGCGCGGCGCGCCGCAAGGGCTACGCCGAGGCTGACCCCTCGCTCGACGTCAACGGGCGCGATGCCGCTCACAAAGCGCTCATCCTCGCCATGCTGGCTTACGGCACCCCCGTGGATCCCCGAGCCATCGCCGTGTACGGCATCGAGCGCGTGACCCCGGTCGATTTTCAGTTTGCCCATCGGCTCGGCTACACCATCAAGCTATTGGTCGTCATCAAGCACCATGAGGGCAGCGGCAAGCTCGAACTGCGCGTGCAGCCCAGCTTTGTGCCCAAGGAGCACCTACTGGCCAATGTCAACGGCGTGTTCAACGCCATCGCCGTGCGCGGCGACATCGTGGGCGAAACCATCTTCTACGGGCGCGGTGCCGGCAAGAACCCCACCGCGAGCGCCGTCATCGGCGATGTCATGCTCGCCATGCGCGACTGCCGCCACCCCGAGCACCACAGCGGCTTCCATCCCTACACACAGGCGCCGGAGCTCATGCCGGCGGAGGAGACGGTGACGCCGTACTACGTGCGCTTCCTGGTGCAGGATCGCCCGGGGGTCATCGCCGCCATTGCGGCCGAGCTGGCCAAGAAAGGTATCGGCATTTCCGCCATCACCTCCACCCCCCACGGCGAGGAGGAGCAGGCCGACAGCAACGACCTGGTGCTGCTGCTGCATGCCTGCGCCTGGGGCAAGCTCAAGCAAGCCCTGCGCGAAATCGGCAATTACGACAGCATCGACCGTCACCCCGTCGTGTTCCGTATCGAGAATTTCAACGAATCATAAGCCCATGGCACTCATTGTTCAAAAATACGGCGGCTCGTCCGTCGGCACCATCGACCGCATCCGCAACGTTGCCCGCCGCCTGATTGATACGCAGAAGGCAGGCAACAGGGTTGTGGCCGTCATCTCGGCCATGAGCGGTATCACCGACAAACTCATCGGTCTGGCGCATCAGGTCATGGACAATCCGCCTGAGCGCGAGTTGGACGTCCTGCTTGCCACGGGCGAACAGCAGTCCATCGCTCTGCTGTGCATGGCCATTACCGACATGGGCTTCAAGGCGCGCAGCTTCACCGGCGGGCAGGCGGGTATTTGCACCTACGGCAGCCACACCCGCGGGCGCATCGACACCATCGATGCCGCGCAGGTCATCCGCGCCCTCGACGAGGGCTGCATCTGCGTGTGCGCCGGTTTCCAGGGCGTGGCGCAAGACGGCTCCATCCACACCCTCGGGCGCGGCGGTTCGGATCTCTCGGCCATTGCCATGGCTGCCGCCGTCAAGGCCGATATCTGCCAAATCTACACCGATGTGGACGGCGTGTACACCTGCGATCCGCGCGTCGTGAAGGATGCCCGCAAAATCCCCGTCCTCTCCTACGAAGAAATGCTGGAAATGGCCTCCAGCGGCTCCAAGGTCATGCAGGGACGCTCCGTTGAATTCGCCAAGAAATTCAGCGTCGTCTTTGAAGTCCGCAACTCCATGAACAACAACCCCGGTACCATCGTGCAAGAAGAAAATTCCTCCATGGAGAGTCTCGCCGTGCGCGGCGTCTCCATCGAACGCAACCAGGCTCGCGTCACCGTCTCGGGCATCACCGCGCCCGTGGCCTACACCTCCCTCATCCTCAACGCGCTGGCCGAGGCGGAAATCAACATCGACATGATCGTCGCCAACACGGCGCACGACGGCATGGCGCGCCAGTCCTTCACCATGAACATGAACGACCTGGGCAAGGCTCAGGCCGCGCTCAAGAAGCTGCTGCCCAAGCTGGGCAAGGGGGCTCGCCTGGAGACGGAATCCGGGCTGGCCAAGCTCTCCGTCGTCGGTGTGGGCATGCGCTCCAACGTGGGCGTGGCCGCCACCGTGTTTGGGGCGCTGGCAGAGGCCGGCATTGCCACGGGCATGATTGCGACCTCGGAAATCCGCATCTCCACCACCGTGGATGCGGGCGACATTGAGCAGGCGGCACGCGTGGTGCACGCCGCGTTCCATCTCGACCGCGCCTGAAGCCGCCCATGAGTCAGGAGCCTCAGCCAACCGCCCCCCAAGATGCCCCCGCCGGGGTTGGGGGGGAAGCCGCCGTCGCGAGCTCGCCGGCTGTTCCGCAGCCGGAGGTGAACGAGGAGGAGCTGGAGTTCAAACCCGTGGTGAAGTACACCGCCATCGGGGTGTTGAGCTGTCTGGTGCTGGGGCTGGGCTACGCCACCTTCCGTTGCGGCTACACCCAGGGCTACGACGAAGCCGTCAGCTCGCAGCAGGTCGCGGAGAAGCTCAACGAAACGGCGGTGCGCAATCTGACCTACTTCATGCAGAGCTCGGCGGCAGACGACGCCGAGCTGGTCGCCCTCGCTGCCGATGCAGACAAGCGCTTGTCGTGGATTGCCGACCGGGGCATTCGTCGCGAGGCTCAGTGGCTGCTGGTGCAGACGCTCTTGGAGCGCGGTCTGTCTGAGCCGGCCGAGGGTTTGTTGCAGCGCCTGTATCCTGAGACACCCGCCGACGCCATCGGGGCACGCCGGGCGGAACAAGCCGCTGTTGCGTTCCTGAACAATCGCGAGAATGCCGTCGCCATCGCGTGGTTCCGCCGCGCTGCCGATGCCTACGGCAAGCTGGGTATGCCGGGCGAACAGGCAGAAGCCCTGCAGCAGCTCTTTGCTGTGCGCAGCCTGAGCACGACCACGGCTCCCGAGAAAGAGGCGCTGGAGCTTCTGGATGAAATTGTCCCCCTGGGGGAGCACGCCGCCACCCTTCGTCTCATGGTGCAGGTCTACCTGGGCGAGCTGGCGCGCAATCGCGGCTCGGCGGGCGAAGCGCAGAAACATTTTGCCGCTGCACGGGAGGCCGCCGCCACGGTCTCGGCGAGTGCCGTGGGCGCTACCTACCGCGCCATCGCGCAGCTGGAGAGCGGCGACCTTGCCGCCGGGCTGCCCGCCCTCGGTGCGGCCATGGCGCAACTGGGCATGAGCCCTGCCGACCGCCTGTGCCGCCTGCAGGCGCTGCGCTGCCGCGCCGCCGCCGTCATGGAGGCGGACAACGACATCACCACTGCGCTGGGGCTGCTCCACCGCGCCGAGGGCGCGGCCGATGGCCTGTTGCCCGCCGAGCACCCTTTCTGGGCATGCCTCGCGGAGCAGCGCGGCTGGTTGCTCCTGCTGGGGCAGGACGCTGAGAACGCCCTCGAGGCCTTCCGACTTGCGCTGGAGAACCCCGGCGAGCCCGCCGTCGCCATGCAGGCGATGGAGGGCGCCGGGCGCTGCCTGCTGGCGCTCAATCGCCCCAAGGAAGCCGCGGAGCAGTTCGCCCCCTGCGATGCCCTGCGGCGCAAGGCCGCCCCCGATGATCGCGCCGCCGCCGGGCGTGTCCGCCTCCTGTGGGCGCAGGCGCTCGACCACCAGGGACAGACGGAGAAGGCCTCCGAGCTCTACGCTCAGGCGGCGCAGCTCCTGCAGCAGGCCGGTGAGAGCGAGCGCGCCAACCTCCTCACCGCCCTGCTGGGGCGGGGCTACGCGCTGGTGCAGGCGCAGCAATGGGCCGAGGCCACCGCCGTCTGGCAGCAGATTCTGCCCCTGGTTCAAGAGCAGCCCGACCGCCGGGAAGAAGCCCGCAACATGCTGGCCGAGTGTCGCCGCCACAGCCGCGCGCTGCCGTTGCCGGAGCCCGCACCCGAGGATGCCCGCGCCGCTGCCGAGGCGGCTGCCGAGGGCGCTGCCTCTGCCCCGGAGGACGGGGAAGAGGACGACGAAGAGGCTGCCGCTGCTGAAGCTCCCTGATTTCACCCCCTTTTTTGCCCATGGCCACCTATCGCCGCTATCGTCCCGCCCGTAAAAGTTCCGGTCATGCCCTTCCGTTGACGGCTATTGGGTTGACCGCCGCCGCCCTCCTCCTGTGGGGAGCCTACAGCAAGGGACATGACATCCTGACCTTCTTCAAGGGGCAAACCATCATCGTGCCGAGCAACAAGGAAGCCAACGATAACCTCGAGAAATTGCTTGCCGACTTGTCGGGCGACAAGGCCGGGCTGCTGGAGCTGGCCGAGAGCTCCAAGCTGCGCCTCGGGTGGATTGAAAACGAGAACACCCGCCGGCAGTTCCGCTGGTTTCTGATGTCGCGCTTGGTGGACAAGGGGCAGTGGGAGGAGGCCGTGCGCATCCTGCCCGAGGTAGAATCGCTCGCCCCCGTGGAGGGTCTCGACCGTCTGGCCGAAGCCGCACGGCAGCACGGTGACTACGAATTGCAGCTGCGGCTCGACCGCGAGTTGCAGGACAAGCTCATGCTCGCCCCCGAGCAGACCCCCCTCCTGCTGCGCTCCGTGCGCCGCAGCGCCGAGACCTGCATCGCCATGCAGCGCAGCGACGAAGCCGTCAAGGCCATCGCTCGCCTCGATGCCCCCGCCGTTCTCGCCCGGCTCAAGGAGCCCGCGCTGGCTGCCGAGGCGGCCGAGTTGCAGATGATGCGCGCCGATGTTTGCGAGGTGAAGGAGCCCGTGTTGCAGCTCGTGCGCAACATCCTGGAGCAGGCTAAGTGGCCGCTCTGCCCCGCGACCTCGCGGCTCATGCTGGAGGAAGTGACGACCACCCTGCGCGACAACAAGAACCTTTCCCCCATCGCCCTGCGCGAGATTGAGGAAAAGCTGCTGCATTGCCGCGATTCCATGCTGGAAAATCCCGACCGCGAGCATCGGCTCCCCACCTGCTACACCCTGCTGGGCGAGCTGCGCTACCGCTTGCAGAACTACGAAGGCTGCTCGCAGGCGCTCTCGCTGGCCGCCGCCTTTGCCGAGGGCTATGGCGAGATGACCAAGGAGATGCAGATTCGGCTGCGCCGCCTGCGCTCGCGCGCCAACGAGGCGCGCGGAGCCCTCCCCGAGGCCGTGCAGGACTGCCGCTACCTGCTGGAGCACGACAGCGACCCCGCCGAGCAGCTGCGCTGCCTCTCCCTCATGGCTCAACATGCTGAGGGCGAGGAGAAAATCGAGCTCCTGAACCGCTGCTGGGACGCGCTGAAGCAAACACCCGCCCTCGCCGGGAAAGACCCGGAATTCATGTCGCGCATTGCCAACGAGCTGGCCGCCTACTACACCGAGAAGGAGGATTACCCCAACGGCATTAAATGGGTGGGCGAGTGCACCAACATGCTCATCGCCGCCAACCCCGACCTGACCAACGGCGTGGCCCTCGCGGCGCGTTACCGGCTCGCCATGCTCAACCGCAAGGCCAAGAACGACGCCACCGCCTGCCGCCTGTTCCGCGAAATCGTGCGCGACATCGAGCAGCTGTCCGAAGAGGACCGCGCCAAACTCGACGGCGTGGATGCCAAGCTCCACCGGAACGCCGTGCGCGAGGTCTCGCGCAGCTACCTCCTCATGGGCGACAAGGACTTGGCCAAGCTGTGGATTCGCAAGATTCGCGAGAGCCTGCCCGACAAGGTGCGCTGAACGCCGCATTGCCCCAACGCCTGCTGCCATGAGTTCGCTGCAACGCAAGAGTCTCATCGCCACGGCGGCGATTTTCTGCTGCCGCTTCACCGGTCTGCTGCGCGAGATTGTCTACACCTCGCTCTTCGGCGCCACGGGAGCCCTCGATGCCTTCCTCACCGCCTTTCGCGTGCCCAACATGCTGCGCGACATGTTTGCGGAAGGCGCCCTCTCGCAGAGCTTCACCAGCGTCATGAGCAAAACCGAGCAGCAGAGCGGTCGCGAGGCCGCCTGGGCGCTGGCCCACCGCATCGTCTCCCAGCTCTGCTCGCTCATGCTGGTCATTGTGGCGGCGGGCGTGTTGCTCGCGGGCGTCTTTATGCAGGCGCTCTACCCCGAGCGCGCACGGCTCGTGCTGCAATGCCCGGCGGGCGCTCCCGCAGCCGCGCAAGTCTACGCCACCTATGAGGGGCTGCGCGAGAACGCGGACGGGCTGCCGGAAGCTCACTTCACCGCCGAGGCCGCTTTGGACGGGCTCACCGCCCAAAGCTGCGTGCGCGTCAGCGAGCTGCGCAAGCTCAGCATCGGCACCCGCCTGCCGCTGGGGCAGGGCAGCGGCGCACAGCCCGCCTTGCGGGTCGAAGCCCGCAGCTACATGGCGCTCGCTACGGATCTCTGCCGCATCATCTGGCCCTTCATCCTCTTCGCCTCCGTCTCCGCCCTCTGCATGGGCGCGCTCAACGTCTTCGGCATCTTCGGGCTGCCCAACTTGGCCAGCGCCGCCTTCAACCTGACCACCATCGGCCTCGGCTGCCTCCTCGGCTGGTGCATCGACCCCGGCTTCGGCGCGGATGCCCTCTACGGCTTCGCCATCGCCGTCGTCTGCGGCGGTGCTGCCCAAATCGCCGTCCAACTCCCCAAACTGCGCCGCGAGGGCTACCGCCCGCACTGGGACCTCGGCCTGCAGTGGCAGGGGCGGTGGTGGCACTTCACCGACCCCCTCGCTCGCAAAGTCTGGTACCTCATGCTCCCCGGCGTCATCGCCGCCGGCATCACCCAAACCAATATCTTCATCAACACCGCCTTTGCCCTCTATCTGCCCGCCGGCAGCGTCACCGCCCTCTCCGGCGCCTTCCATCTCTGGCAGCTCCCCGTCGCCCTCTTCGGCGTGGCGGTGGGCATGGTCGTGCTGCCCTCCGTCTCGCGCATGACCCTCACGCGCGGCAACAGCGCCATCGCCGAGCACCTCGCCCGCGCCCTACGCTTCGTCGCCCTCTTCGCCGTCCCCTCCGCCGTGGTGCTGCTCTGCTGGGGCGTGCCCATCGTCAGCGTCTTCTTCCAGCGCGGGCGCTTCGACGCCGAGGCCTCCCTGCTCATGGGCAGCGTGCTTTCCACCTACGCCATCGGTTTGCTGGGCTATGCGGGCATGAAGGTGCTGCAACCCGTCTTCCTTGCCCTCGAAAAACCCTGGGCACCCGCCCTCCTCGCCCTCGTGGCTTGCGGCATCTCCGTGGGGCTCAACTATATCTTTGTCATTCGGTGGGGCATGCCCGCCTCCTACCTGGCTCTCACCACCTCCGTCATCACCAGCCTCAACTTCCTCTTCTACTTCCTCTACCTGCGGCATCTGCTGGGCGGCATGGCCTGTCGCATTCTCATTCCGGGGCTGCTGCGCATCCTCGGTGCGGGCGCATTGCTGGGGGCGGGCTGCCTGAGCGCGGGGCTCATCATCCGCGTGCAGGATTGGCTGGCTTGGAGCTTCGCCGCCCGCTTCGGCTCCCTGGCGCTCGGCGGGGCGGCGGCGGGGCTGCTGTACCTGGCTGCCTGCTGGCTGTTGCGCGTGCCGGAGCTGCGCGAACTCGTCGCCGGGCTGCGCCGCCGCCGGAGCTGAGCTTCGTTACGAGAAAGGCTCGCGCTTGTGCACCTCGGGCGGGGTGCGGTGGCGGTGGAAGGCGCGCGAGGTGTGCACCACAAAGCACATGAAGAGCGTGACCATCAGCAGCCACAGCATGGGCAGCAGCGCACCCGGCTCCCCGCGCAGGAGATTCTGCACCTCCGGGCAGAGCTCCACAAAGAGGTTCTTGTACACCCAGGAGCCGAAAATGAGCAGCAGAATGCTCGGGGTGATGTAGTTGACCACAAAGCCGAGCATGCGCGGCAGGGGCATGAGCGCCCCGCGCCCCAGCTCGCGCAGCCCGTTCTCCGTGCCCCACACCAAGCGGAACAGGATGAGGTAGAAGCCCGCGATGATGAAGAGTAGCAGGTTGCCCGCCCAAAAGTCCAGCGTGCTGAGAGCCTGCAAATCCTCCGTGTACCACGACACCAGCCCCGAGCCCACCCCGAGAATGAGCGCCACCAGCACCAGACTCTGCGGGCGGCTCATGTGCCAAAACTCGCGCATGAAGGCGATGGAGGGCTGCACGATGGAGATGGAGCTTGTGACCGCCGCCAGCGACAGCAGCCCGAAGAACAGCGTGCCGAACAGCCGCCCGCCGGGCATGCCCGCAAAGACCTGCGGCAGCACGTTGAAGCCCAGCCCGAAGGTGCTGGCTCCTGCTGCCGCCGCCACGCCGAGCAGCGAGACCGTGGCGGGCACAATCATCATGCCCGCGATGCCCACCTCCACCACCTCGTTGGCGGCATTGGCCGTCAGCGAGGAGAGGGCGATGTCACGCCGCCGCCCCACATAGCTGGCGTAGCACAGCACCGTGCCGAAGCCGATGGAGAGCGAGTAGAAAATCTGCCCCGCCGCCGTAATCCACAGGTCGGGGTTGAGCAGCCCCTGCAGCAGCGTCACGCGGCGCAGCTCCACCTGCTTGCCGGGGTGCTCCGCGCGCGTGCGCTCGATGAGCTGCTGCGTCTGCGCCTCATCGGCACTCTGCGGAATCATCTGCACCGTCCTGCCGTCTGCCACCAGCTCCAGCTTGTCGGGGTTCCACATGTAGCCCAGCCCCTCGTTGACACTGCGCTCGGGGTGCGCGGCATCCGGCGTGCCCAGCGTCAGCACACGCAGCAGCACCAGCAGCGCCGTGCCCAGCAGAACCGGCATGCTCCACTTGCAAAACCACTCGATGCCGCGCGTCACCCCGCGGTATATCACATAGAAATTCGCCAGCAGTGCCAGCACGAAGAAAATCGCCAGGCTGCTGCGCTCAAAGTCGTAGACCGTCCCGTTGCCGGAGAGCCCCACGAAATTGGCGAAAAAGGCGCTGAACTCCTCGCTGCTCTGCAGCTCGAGGTTGCCCATGGCGGTGTGGTAGGCATAGCCCATCGTCCAGCCCTCCAGCAGCAGGTAGTACATACTGATGCACAGCGGGGTCATCACCCCCAGCACGCCGAGGTACTTCCACGCTGTGGAGTGCGAGATGAGCATGAAGGCCGAGGCGCAGGAATGGCCGCCCAAAATGCCGCCTCGGCGCCCGATGGTCCACTCCACCCAGCAGAGGGGGATACCCAGCAGCAGAAAGGCGCAGAAGTAGGCAATCATGAACGCGCCGCCGCCGTACTGCGCCGCCAGCCCAGGAAAACGCAGAAAATTGCCGAAACCCACGGCGCTGCCCGCCACGGCCAGCACGGCGCCGAGGCTGCTGTTCCACTGAACACTCTTCTTAGGCATGGCGGCTTACTTGTCGCGGCGCGTCAGGCGCGCGCAGCAGACGATGAAAAGGGTGAGAACCGAGCCGATGGAAAGAAGCATGGTGATGAAACCGGCGAGAGTCATGACGGGGAAGGGGAAAAATCAGGAAAAGGGTTCGCGCTGCGGCACGGTCTCCGCCTCGGCGCGGCGGTGGAAATGGCGCGAGGTGTGGATGACAAAGCACATGAACAGCCCCACCAGCGCCAGCCACAGCATGGGCAGCACGCTGCCCGGCTCGCCGCTGAGCAGGGAGCGAATCTGCGGGGAGAGCTCCACAAAGACATTCTTGTAGAGCCAAGAGCCGAAAATCAGCAGCAGGATGGAGGGCGTGACCCAGTTGATGACAAAACCCAGCCCGCGCGGCAGGGGGATGAGCGCGCCGCGCCCCAGCTCGCGCAGACCGTTCCTCGTGCCCCACACAAAGCGGAAAAGGATGATGTAGAGCATGGAGAGCAGGTAGAGCGCGAAGTTCGCCGCCCAGAAGTCCATCGTGTCCAGCGCGCGCAGCCCCTCGGTGAACCAGGCGACCAGCCCCGAGCCCACCACGACGATCAAGCCCACCAGCACCACCCCCTGCGTGCGCTTGAGTCCCCAAAACTCGTGCATGAAGGCCATCGTGGGCTGTACGATGGAGAGCGAGCTGGTGACGGCCGCCAACGACAGCAGGGTGAAGAAGAGCGTGCCGAAGAAGCGCCCCCCCGGCATGCCGGCAAAGACCTGCGGCAGCACGTTGAAGCCCAGCCCGAAGGTGCTGGCTCCTGCTGCCGCCGCCACGCCGAGCAGCGAGACCGTGGCGGGCACAATCATCATGCCCGCGATGCCCACCTCCACCACCTCGTTGGCGGCATTGGCCGTCAGCGAGGAGAGCGCGATGTCGCGCCGCCGCCCCACATAGCTGGCGTAGCACAGCACGGTGCCGAAGCCGATGGAAAGCGAAAAAAAGATTTGCCCGGCCGCCGCAATCCACAGGTCGGGGTTGAGTAGCCCGCGCAGCAGGGTGACCTCCTGCACCTCAATCTGCTTGCCGGGGTGGGCGGCGCGCGTGCGCTCGATGAGTTCCTCGCGCTGCTCTTGCGTACATTGCTGCGGAATCATCTCCAGCGTTCGTCCCCCCTCCGTCAGCACGATTTTGCTCGGATTCCACATGTAGCCCAGTCCCTCGTTCACGCAGCGCTCGGGGTGCGCGGCATCCGGCGTGCCCAGCGTCAGCACCCGCAGCAGCACCAGCAGCGCCGTGAGCAGCAGCACGGGCATGCTCCACTTGCAGAACCACTCGATGCCGCGCGTCACACCGCGGTAGAGCACGTAAAAATTGGCCAGCAGCGCCAGCGCAAAGAAGACGGGCAGCGTGCTCTGCCCGCTCTCGAAGATGGCTCCGTCAGCCGACAGCCCCACGAAACGCCCGAAGAAGTCGCTGAACTCCCCACTGCTCTGCAAATCGAGGTCGCCCACGGCGGTGTGGTAGGCATAGCCCATCGTCCAGCCCTCCAGCAGCAGGTAGTACATCCCCACACAGAGCGGCGCCACCACCCCGAGCGCACCGAGATATTTCCACCGGGGCGAGCGGGTAATCATCATGAACGCCGCCGCGCAGGAATGCCCGCCCAGCACGCCGCCGCGCCGACCGATGGTCCACTCCACCCAGCAGAGGGGAATGCCCAGCAGCAGAAAGGCGCAGAAGTAGGCAATCATGAACGCACCGCCGCCGTACTGCGCCGCCAGCCCGGGAAAACGCAGAAAGTTGCCGAAACCGACAGCGCTGCCCGCCACGGCGAGCATGGCGCCCAGATTGCTGTTCCACTGAACGGTTTGAGCCGACTTGCGTTGAGTCACGAAAGGCAGCATACGTTACTTCGGGAACCCTGTCAAGCACGCATTGCCGCTGCGCATGGCCTGTGGGTCTGTTTCCCATCCACTGGCGCGGGAGCGGAGGCCGGAGAGGCAATATAGGGCGATGCCGGGGGAGCCGCCCCGTTTCCCCACCCCTGATGTATGGTTAATCCCTTGCGGATGCGGGAAGCGTTCCCAAGAGATCTTCCAACGCGGCATACGACTCCACGCGCGCCAGCTGCGGGCGCAGCGGCTTGGTGCCGGGAATGCCCTTGGCATAGGCCAGTAGACGGCTGCGCATAGCGCGCATGGTGAGCAGCTCCCCGCCGTAATGGCCGCTCTCTACCGCCAGACGCGCGTGGCGCAGCACAAAATCGATGCGCTCGCGCACCGTCGGCTCGGGGGGGATGGTGCCGCTCTCCAGCAAGTTGCGCGCGCGGCGGAAAATCCACGGTGCCGCCATCGCCGCGCGCCCGATCATCACCCCGGAGACGGCGCTGTGCTCGCGGGCGCGGAGCACATCCTGCGGGGTAGCGATGTCGCCGTTGCCGATGACGGGAAGGCGCACGGCGCGCGCGCAGCGGTCGATGTGCTCCCAATCAGCGTGCCCGCTGTACTGTTGGGCTCGCGTGCGGCCGTGTACCGCCAGCGCCGTTACCCCCACATCCTCCAGCCGCCGCGCCGCCTCCACCGCGCACAGGTGCTCGGCGTCCCAACCCAGACGCATCTTGACCGTCACGGGGATGCCGCCGGGCGCAAGCTCGCGCACCAGTGCCGCCGCACAGCGTTGCAAGAGCGGCAGATCGCGCAGCAGTGAGGAGCCTCCGTTCTTGCCCACCACCTTGGGGACAGGGCAGCCCGCGTTCAAATCGATGAAATCGGGCTGCTCGGCCTCGCAGATGATGCGCGCCGCCGCCGCCAAGTGCTCGGGGTTGGCGCCGAAGAGCTGGATGCCCAGCGGTCGGTGCTGCGCTTCAAAGCGCACATAGCGGCGGTTGCGCTCCCAGGCTTGCAGCACCCCCTCGGCCGAGACAAACTCCGTTAGCATCACATCCGCCCCCTCCTGCTTGCAGAGCGTGCGGAAGATGGGATCCGTCACCCCCGCCATCGGCGCGAGATAGAGCGGAAAGCGCGTGAAATCAACGCCATGAATCATGAGCCACCCCCTTGATCGGCCAGCCAGTCGGCATACAGAGCAGGCGAAATCTCGCTGGGGCGGATTTCGGAACGCTCGCTGCGGAAAATCGCCGTGTAGCGCACGCGGACGCCCGCCTCGGCCAGATGCGCATCAATCGCCGCCTTGTGCGCACGCACCCCCTCGGCGTCGGTTGCATGCGCCACGCCCATAATCTGCGCGCCGCCGAAACGCTCGCCCCCGCGGCGCCAATAGCAGTGAGTCATGCAGATATGCCGCCCCACCTCGCCCCCCGCGCGCTCCTCCTCCCCCGGCTCGACTGCCCAGAGAAAGAGCCCGGCGGCACCCGTGCCGCTGTGGCGGTCGGCCGGTGCCGTATGATCCAAAAAGGTCGCAAAGCGGCCGATGACACCGCGCTTGTCCAACTCGGCCGCTACGGCGCAGTAATGCTCCGTGCTCATGCCCAGTTGCGCTGCCCGCGCTGACCAAGGGCAGGGGAGCGCAAACTCCTCCTCGCGCAGACTCTCCTTCAGGCTCAGCAACACGGCCCATTCCTGCGGCGTGAGCACGGGCGACTCGGGGCGCTGCATGCGCGGCGCCTGCGCCAGCCGCTCCCCGGGGAGCAGCCCCGCGCGGCGCACATGCCCCACCCCCAAGCTGAACATGCCCACCACCGGCAACAGAACCGACTCCTGCGCCCCCAGCCGCCGCGCGAGCAGCGTCGTATGCTCCTGCAGCGAGCCGTAGCCGGTCGGCACCTTCAGCGTTGTCCACAGCCGGAACGCCGCCCCCGGTGCGGCGGGGGATTCGGCGCGGCGCAGCACGATGTGCCCTGTGAAGGGATCATGCGCGCGCAGCCACTCGAACGCGGCGCTGAGGCGCTCCTCGGGCAGCCGCCAGGCGACCAGCGCCCCCTGCGCCAGACTCGTGGACAGCAGGGTTTGGCGCACACGGCGCACCACGCCCGCGCGTAGCAGACGCAGCAGGCGCTCGCGCACCTCGGCCTCCGGCAGCGCACAGCGGCGGGCAATCTCCGCAAAAGGTGCGGCGTGAAAGCCCCGAATCTGATCCTCGGCCACGGCCAGCAGGCGGCGGTTGGCGGGATCCTGCATGCACGTCGCGAGATTCATTGTGGGTTGACCCTGCCGCAGTAGGTGAAGAGGGAAGCCCCCCATGCCTCGTGCGCCGCGCTCGCCACGGCCTGCGCCTGCTCCGGCGTCTCCGTCAGCGCAAAGAGCGCCGAGCCCGAGCCGCTCATCATCGCCGCGCGCACACCCTCCTGCTCCGCCAGCCACATCTTCATGAGCCCCAGCACGGGGAACTTGGCAAACACGGGGCGCTCCAAATCATTGATCAGGGTGAGATCGTCCACCCGCTGCACCCCGTAGTTCACCGTGCGGTGGCGGCGCGAGCAGGTCAGCGCCTTGTAGGCCGTGGGCGTTGAGACCCCGAACGCGGGTTTGAGCAGCACCACGGGCGAGCTCCAGCCCGCCAGCTCGGGCAGGGGAGTGACGATTTCCCCGCGCCCCGTGCAGCGGCTGATGACGGGGTTGAGGAAGAAAGGGACATCGCTTCCCAGCGCCGCCGCCATCTCCAACAACTCCTCCCCGTCGTACTGCGTGCCCAGCTGCTCGTTGAGCGCCCGCAGCGTGACGGCCGCATCGGCTGAGCCGCCGCCCAGCCCCGCGCCGTGGGGAATCTGCTTGGTCAGGGTGATGCGCTGCTTGGCCTTGCGCCCGTAGTGCTTTTCGAACTCGCGCACCGCGCGCAGCACCAGATTGCTCTCGTCCGTCGGGATACCGGGGGAATCGCACAATAGTGTGGTGGTGCGCGAATTGTGGAACTCCAGCGTATCGTGCAAATCCAGCGGAGCCATGAGCAGATCCACCTCGTGGTAGCCATCCTCGCGCAGCTTGTTGCGCACGCGCAGGGAGAGATTAATCTTGGCCGGTGCCGTGTACAGGGTACTCATGGGAGCTATTCTACACGAAGGGCAGGCGCGCGTCAACGCACATGCCGCGCCGCAGATCAAAATGGCGCTTGTGGCAGCGCGTGGGGATGTGTTATCATGCAGGGCGATGAAAAGAAAGCTCCTTTCCCTTGCGTTTGCGGCGGTCGCGCTGCCCCTCGCTGCCTTGGATTTTGCGCCGCCGCTGGTCGATGGCTCCGGCTGGCAGAAAAGCCGCCGGGATTGGGAGCGCGAACTGGCGGGCAGTCGCTATGCCCCCGTCGATGCGCAGAGCATCCGCCTGTTGGCCGAGCCGCAGCACGGCTTCGGCGCCCTGCGCCCGCGCGAAATGGAGCTGCAGTGGGCGGCAGACGGCAGCGCGCTCAGCAGCGTGCGCATCATCATCTACAACAAAGGTGACGACCTGCCCCTCGACAAAAAAGCCTTTGCCGCCAAGCTGAAAGAGAGCGTGTCTGCCCTCAACGAGGCTCTGGGGATGCCGGGTAAGCAAAAAAATCTGCTCACTCGGGACACGGGGGTGAAGGTCAAGGCCACCGAGTGGCGCGGCGAGCATATCGCGGCGCGGCTCGAATCCTGCAACCAAGAGTTTATCCGCCTGACGGTGACCGCCGATGCCGAGAGCCTGAGCGGCGGCGGGGCTGCCGATGCCGTCAGTAAGAAGAGCCTGCGGCAAAACGTCTGCCGGGAGGGCGGAGCCCTGTGGATCAAGGGCATCCCCATGGTCGACCAAGGGGAGAAGGGCTACTGTGTCCCCGCGACCCTCGCTCGCATCTTCAGCTACTACGGCATGAGCGGCATCGACCAGCACGCGATGGCTGCCCTCTGCGAATCCGGCGGCACCACGGGCACTTCCGTCCTCGAGATGCAGCGCGCGCTGGAGGCCATCAGCCACCGTTTCCATGTGCGCCTCAGCCAAATTGATGCCCGCATGCCGGATTTGTCGGACGTGTACGCCCGCTACAACCAAGTCGCGGCTGCCGCCGGGCAGCCGAGGCTGCTGCCCATGGGCGCCGGGCGCAACCTCAGCGAGGCCGACGGGAAGCTCATGCAGCAGGCGATGGGGCTCCGCGATGCCGACGTCGCCAAATGGCTCAAACCCATCCGCAAACCCCTGCAGGAGGGTATTCCCATTCTCTGGTGCGTGCCGGGGCACATGCGCATGATTATCGGCTACGATACCGAGCGGCAGGAGCTCATCTACTCCGACTCATGGGGGGCGCGCACGGCCGAAGAACGCATGCCGCTGGCGGCGGCCTGCGCCATCTCCGTGTTCCGCTACATCCTCAAGCCCAGCCGCTGAGCTCGGCTTACAACACGCTGACCCGCGTGCGCGGCGCCTCGGGAGCCAGCAGCCGCGCCATGAACGCGCGCATCTGCTCCGCCGTGACGGCACGCAGCAGCTCCGGCATCGCGTCATCGTAGTCGGCTCCCACGCCCAGCAACTCGTTGACCGCCACGCTGCTGCTGCGTTTGTCGCAGGATTGCAGCGCCAGCAGCCGAGCCGTCAGCGCCGTCTCCTGAGCGCGTCGCAGCGCCGCCTCCGGCATCCCCTCGCGCCCCAAGCGCAGCAGCAGCTCCTCCAGCGCTTCGCGAGCCTCCTCCGCGCGCTCGGGAGCCGTGGCCACATAAAAAGCCATGAAGCCCGCATCCGTGCCCAGCAGCGAAGCCACCGAGCAGTCGTAGGCCAGCGCCCTTTTCTCGCGCAGCTCGACAAAGAGCGGGCCGCTCATATCCCGGCACCAGGTTTCCAGCAGCAGTTGCAGCGGCAAGTCCGGCGACACCGCCGTGCAGGCGGGCAGCGCCGTCACCAGCACCGCCTGCTCCTTGCCGGCGTGCAGGGACTCCTCCCCCGCCTTCTGGGGTGGGGTCGGCACCCCCACGGCGGGCAGCCCCGCGGGTAGTTCGGCAAACAGGCGCTCCACCGTCGCTTGCAGAGCCGCTTCATCGATATCCCCCGCCACCGACAGCACCGCATTGCGTCCGCAGAGCAGGCGCGCGTGCTGCGCTGCCAGATGCTCGCGTGTCAGCGAGCGCAAGCTCTCCGGCGTGCCGTCGCGGTGGTTGCCGTAAGACATTGCGCCGAAACAGGCGCGGCGCAGGCGGCGGAAAGCCAGCGCTACCGGGTCCTCCTGCGCATCGAGCACATCGGCAATCATCGCCTCGCGCTCATGCTCCAGCGCCGCCTCGGGAAACAGCGGGTGCAGCACCACATCCGCCAGTAGCTCCAGCAGCCACGCCGCATCCTGCGACGGCCCGCGCAGGGTGATACAGATCGTGTTATTGCCCGCCTCGCTGCCGATACTCGCCCCCACATCCTCCACCGCCTCGGCCAGCTGCGCCGCGCTGCGTGAGCGCGTCCCCTTGAGCAGGCACTCACTCATCAGCGCGTTGAGCCCCGCCGTCTGCTCCGACTCCGTGCGGCAGCCCGCCGCGCAGCAAAACGTGAGCGCCACCATCGGCACGCGGGCATCCGCTCGCGTCACCAGCCGCAAACCGTTCGGCAGCAGATGAACCTTGCTCGCCGCTGCGGCGCGCGGGTGCTCGGCGCCGTCCTCCTCCACCCCCGCAGCTTGCAGGGGGTCAATGCTGACCTCCGTCAGGCGCGGCGGTGTCAGATACGCCGCCGCCACCCGCTGCAAATCCGCATCCGTCACCGCGTCGAGCGCCGCCTCCCACTCCTCCGCACAATCGGCATTGCGCGTCAGGTGCCACGACATGCCCAGTGTCGCGGCCATGCCCTGCACGGTGGAGAGCGTGCGCAGGCGCGCCGTGCGCATCTGCCGCCGCGTGCGCTGGCGTGCCCGGCTCCACTCGGCACGGGGCAGTGCCTCCATGAAGGCCAGCAGCGCGCCGCGCGCTTCCTCGCGGCGTTCCCGCTCCACATCGAGCTCCACCACCAGCGCTCCCTCTGAGTGCGCATCGGGTAGGGCGAACACGCTCACATCGTGCACCAGCCCCAGCTCATCGTGCAGGTGTTTGTAGAGCCAGGCCGAGCGCCCATCGCCCAGCAGCGACACCAGCAGCGACAGCGGAGCCGCATCCGCCGAATCCGCGGGGGGGATCCGCCACGCCAGCATCAGCGTACTCGTTGGTTGGGCAAAGCTGCGGCGGCACAGGCGCGGTCCCCACTGGCGCGGCTCCGGCAACAGAAGCGGCTCCGGCACAGCTCGCGGCGGAACATCGGCCACCACCGCCTCGACAGCCGCGAAAAAGACCTCCGGGTCCACATCGCCCGCCGCGCAAATAAACATGTTTGCGGGGGCATAGCGCCGCCGGTGGTAGTCCACCATGTCCTCGTAGCGCAGCGCGTCGAAGGCCGCCCGCTCGCCGATGACGGGCAGACGGCGCGGGTGGCGGTGGTAGAGCGTGCGGAGGAGGGTGTGGTAGGCCACATCCTGCGGGTCGTCATCGCACATCGCCATCTCGCGGCGAATCACCTCGCGCTCGCGCTCAAACTCCTCGCGCGGGAAGGTGGGGTGCAGGCAGAGCTGCACCAGCAGCTCCAGAAATTCGCGCCAAGAGGTCGCGGGACCATCGATGTAGAACACCGTGCGATCGCCGGAGGTGTAGGCATTCCACAGACCGCCCAGCTCGGGCACTCGCTCGTTGAGCTCGCGCCCCGAGAAACGCTCGGTGCCCTTGAACACCATGTGTTCGAGCAAGTGCGACAGCCCTGCACCCGCCCATTCCCCCTCTTGCGTCGATCCCGTTTCCACCCACAGTTGGAGCGAGATGAGCGGCAGGTCGTGCTGCGGCGCGACAAGCGCCGTCAGCCCGTTGGCACAACGATGAATCTGATGCTGCATGCGCCCACTATAGCACAGTGCACCCGGCGGCGCAACGCGCGAATGAGTGCCGCTCAGGGCAAACGCATTGGGGAAGATGACGCCCTACAAGGTGATAGGGGGACTTCTAAAAAGTCCCCGTAGGGAGAAGGAAGGGAACGTACGGAATTTCCATACTCTCTTTTTGGTGGTATCATGCTGAAAAACACATCAATTTCGAGGAGTTTCGCCCCAAGCCGGATGAACTCTGCCACAATCGATGAAGTCCGCGAGACGCATGCGGGGGAAGGTAACTCAATGGGACATAGGCCAGCCATCTTCGGCGCGCGCAAAATGGAACGCCGAGAGCTTTTTCTCCGGGCACAAAATCCCCGTCGGCTCCATTCTCGGTCTGCCCGGGTAGGGGAGAGACTGGCCGACCCGGGGGATAAGCAGATAGAAGTTATTTTTTTGGGGGGAGCGGGCGTTTTCCAACCAACTTTTTTCTTGTCATTCATACCATGGTGCCTTACCATGGTGCTGACTTAGTTTTCCGACACGTTCATGAAAGGAATTGTCCTGGCCGGAGGAAGCGGCACCCGACTCTACCCCATCACCAAGGGGGTCAGCAAGCAATTGTTGCCCATCTTTGATAAACCGATGGTGTATTACCCTATCTCGACGCTGATGCTGGCGGGCATTCGCGATATCCTCATCATCTCTACGCCCGATGACCTTCCCGGCTTCCGTCGGCTCCTCGGCGACGGATCCGATTTCGGCGTCAACTTCAGCTATGCCGAGCAGCCCTCGCCCGACGGACTGGCGCAAGCCTTCATCATCGGGCGCGAGTTCATCGGCACAGACTCCGTCTGCTTGGTTCTGGGCGACAATCTCTTCTACGGGCACGGGTTTACCAAGATGCTGCACGCAGCGGTCGATACTGCCGACCATGCCGGTAAAGCCACCGTTTTCGGCTACTGGGTTGCCGACCCGGAGCGCTACGGCGTGGCCGAGTTCGATGCAGCGGGCAACTGCCTCTCCATTGAGGAAAAACCGCAGCAACCCAAATCGCACTACGCCGTCGTCGGGCTCTACTTTTACCCCAATCGGGTAGTTGATGTTGCGGCCGCAATCAAACCTTCCGCACGCGGCGAGTTGGAAATCACCACGGTCAACCAATGTTTTCTGCGCTCCGGCGAGCTGACGGTGCAGCCTCTTTCTCGCGGTTTCGCCTGGCTCGACACGGGGACGCACGACTCCCTCAGCGAGGCTTCCACCTTTGTGGAGGTTATCGAGAAACGCCAGGGACTCAAGATTGCCTGTCTGGAGGGCATTGCCTACCGCAACGGCTGGATCAGCAGAGAGCGTCTGCTAGAGCTTGCTGCCCCCATGGCTAAGAACGGCTACGGAAAATACTTGCAACAATTGGCCGCATCGGCTGCATCCCCTCTATGAACTGCCTACCTACCAGTATTCCCGGTGTGTGCATCATCGAACCTCGCGTGTTTGCCGATGCTCGCGGCTACTTCTTTGAGTCCTTCTCCGAGGCGTGGTTCCGCCGCCATGTGTGCGACACCCACTTTGTGCAGGACAACGAATCGCGCTCCGTGCGCGGCACCGTGCGCGGTCTGCACTACCAGCACGCCCCGCATTGCCAGAGCAAGCTTGTGCGCTGCGTGAAGGGGCGTGTGCTCGATGTCGCTGTGGATATCCGCCATGGTTCGCCCACCTTCGGCAAGCATGTGGCCGTGGAGCTCAGTGCCGAGAACCACCGCCAGCTTTTCATTCCCCGCGGCTTTGCCCATGGCTTTGCCGTGCTGAGCGAGGAGGCTATCTTCCAGTACAAGTGCGACAACTACTATGCCCCCGAGAGCGAGGGCGGTATCGCTTGGGACGACCCCGCCCTCGGCATTGATTGGCAGCTGCCGGCAGCAGATGTCATCCTCTCCGCCAAGGACACCGACCGCTGCACTCTGGCAGACGCACCGCACGATTTCGATATATCCATCCCGCTGTATTGATATTTAGCCTCCCGACCTCTTCGTAAATCGAAAATCGAAAATCGAAAATCGTAAATCATAAATCGTAAATCGTAAATCGTAAATCATGAATATCCTTGTGACAGGCTCCGCCGGGCAGCTGGGTCTCGAAATGCGCCGCGTGGCTGCCGAGCAGATGCCGCAGCACCACTGGCGCTTCACCGACGTCGCCGAGCTCGATATCACCGATGCCGCCGCCGTCCGCCGCGCCGCCGACGGGGTGGACGCCATCGTCAACTGTGCCGCCTACACCAACGTTGACCAAGCCGAGGTCGACACCGAGCTTGCGCGCCGCATCAACTCCGACGCCGTGCGCAACCTCGCGCTTGCCGCAGCCGAGACCGGTGCGCTGCTCATCCACGTCTCCACCGACTATGTATTCGGCGGCACGGCCAACACCCCCTACACCGAGGACAGCCCCACCTGTCCCCTCGGGGTCTACGGAGCCACCAAGCTGGCAGGTGAACAGGCCATTGCCGCCGCGGGCTGCCGCGCCCTCATCCTGCGCACTGCCTGGCTTTGGTCCGTCCACGGCAACAATTTCGTTAAGACGATGCAGCGCCTCATGAGCGAGCGCGACAGCCTGCGCGTGGTCATCGACCAGGTGGGTAGCCCCACCTTTGCGGGCGATTTGGCGGATGTCATCGGCCGCGTTCTCGCCCTCGATCCTGCGGAGCAAGCCCTCGGTATCTACCACTACACCAACGAAGGGGTCTGCTCTTGGTACGACTTTGCCATGGCCATCCGCGAGCTCATCGGCGCTACGCGCTGTGACCTGCAACCCTGCCGCAGCTCGGAATACCCCTCGCGCGTGACCCGCCCTGCTTATTCCGTGCTCGACAAGAGCCGAATCCGTCGTGAGCTCGGCATCCGCATTCCCCACTGGCGCAGCAGCCTGCAGCGCATCCTTACCCAGAACACTCTCCCCTGATTATGAGCGACCAACGCCACATCCTCATCACCGGCGGCGCGGGCTTCATCGGCTCGCATGTTGTGCGACTCTTCGTCAACCGCTACCCGCAGTACCGCATCATCAACCTCGACAAACTCACCTACGCAGGCAACCTCGCCAATCTCAAGGACATTGAGGACAAGCCGAACTACACCTTCGTAAAGGCGGACATCTGCGACTTCGACAAGATGTGCGCCCTCATGCAGGAGTACGATATCGACGGCGTCATCCATCTGGCTGCCGAGAGCCACGTCGACCGCTCCATCAAAGACCCCTTCACCTTTGCGCGCACCAATGTGATGGGCACGCTGAGCCTCCTGCAGGCCGCCCGCCAGCACTGGAATGGCAACTGGGAAGGCAAGCGCTTCTACCACATCTCCACCGACGAGGTCTACGGCGCGCTCGAGCTGGACAAACCCGAAGGCTCCGCCCCCTACGGCAGCGAGTTCTTCCTCGAGACCACCAAGTACAATCCGCATAGCCCCTACAGTGCCTCCAAGGCCGGTAGCGACCACTTTGTGCGCGCCTATCACGATACCTACGGCATGCCTACGCTGGTGACCAACTGCTCCAACAACTACGGCCCCTACCAGTTCCCGGAGAAGCTTATCCCCCTCTTTATCAACAATATCCGCCATGGTAAGCCGCTGCCTGTTTACGGTAAGGGCGAGAACGTGCGCGACTGGCTCTACGTGGTTGACCACGCCCGCGCCATCGATGTTATTTTCCATCAGGGCAAGACCGGCGATACCTACAACATCGGCGGCTTCAATGAGTGGAAGAACATTGATATCGTGAAGGTGGTGATTAAGACGGTGGACCGTCTCCTCGGCAACCCCGAGGGCACCAGCGAGAAGCTCATCACCTACGTCACAGACCGCGCCGGGCACGACCTGCGCTACGCTATCGATTCCACCAAGCTCAAGAACGAGCTAGGCTGGGAACCCTCTCTCCAGTTCGAGGAAGGTATCGAGAAGACCGTGCGCTGGTATCTTGATAATCAGGAGTGGATGGATAACATCACCTCCGGCGAGTACGAGAAATACTACGAGGACATGTACAAGAACCGCTGATGAAGGCTGCACCTGCCAGCCTCGGGACTTCAGCGCCGGAGAAATCAGTAGTTATTACCGGCTATCGGCCGATGCAAGTCCTCCAAACTGACCATGCAGGAAAAGGAAATCTTAACATTCATATAATCAGATGGTAGCAAGTGCCGGACATTACCTGAAACCTTGAAACCCATACTTGTTCATGTGCATGTATTCTATCTGGATATTTTCCGGCAGATGCAGCCTTTGTTGGAGTCTATCAGGAAAAGTTATCCCACAGAATGTTGATTTGCCTACATAGAGGGAGATAGGGAAATACAAACTGAGTTGAGAGAGTAAGAGCATGTATTACCGGTCTCTAACCGGGGATTTGATATTGCTCCCTACCTGCAAGTCATCAATCAGGTGGATTTGTCGCGGTATAGTTATATTATCAAGTTGCATACCAAGAGGACAGTCAGATCAGACACCACGATTGGGAAGTATGACGTATGTGTTGGTGATCCTTTGTGGCGCGATTACCTGCTTTCTTTCCTGATTCCATCGAACTTAAAAAAATGTATAGAAGCATTTCAGAATAAACCGAATTTGGGAATGATTGGACACTCTGCGCTCATATTAAATGAGGAGTGTGGAGAATCCGGAAAACAAGCCCTGTCTTTGATGGCCCGAATCAATCTGAAACCGAGGGATACGACGATGGTTGCGGGGAGTATGTTCATATGCAGAGCAAGTCTGATGCAACCGCTGAAAACTGTATTTAATGAGTCGGAATTTGAGCCTACCCTCGCGAGATAATCCGTTCACTCTGGCTCATGCCGTTGAACGCTTACTGGGATTTATCGTCTCAGCACAAGGCTATCATATGGAGGAGGTATACACCCCGCAAGCAAAACAGAAAATAATTATCATTAAAAGCATTCTGCGCAAGTATGTCCTGCATATAACAAGCTTGGTGTACGAAAAGGAAAGGCATGATAACGGAGATAAGACAATCCGGTTATTCCGCATTCCTGTATACCATAAGACGAAAAGTAAAAATAGAAGCTGAAGTCGTGGATAAAGACAACTTGCCACCCTATAAAATCCTGTGAGTTTAAGCATTTCATGCTTGCATGGGGGGATGATACCCACGTGTGCGTAAGAGGTAAAAGCTGAATATTTTAAGATACGCAATCGTTATCGTTACTTCATTCTATCAGTTCCTGTATTTATGAAACAGAAAGAGTCTCACATACGAGTGTTATGGTATCGCCTGAAATGGAAATTGGGCCTGATTTCCGGCGAGCGCTACCGGCAACAATACAACAAGTGGAAATTTGCAAAGGATTTATTCGAAATAGCAGGTGGTCGGGTGAACGTTCTTGCTCATAGAGACTATTCACTGATTGCCGAAGAGATTGCCTGCGTATTGCACATTTATGGATATAAAAGCGATGTGCTTTACTCGTTTGGGAAAGGAGCGGACCGGAAGGCTTTCTATATTGTCATTATGCCGGGAATGGACCTGAAGTGCCTTCCAAAACGTTACATTGCATTCAATGTATGTCATGCGGCCGACTCCTTTACTCCGCAGTATCTGGCTGCGCTCAATGGAGCATATGGAGTGCTTGATGATTCTCAACTCAACATTACCTATCTCAGAGAACAGGAAATTCGCCCCGGCTTTCTGTATTACGCCGCGCTTGCACCCGTGCTGATTCCTGTATCAGAATATGAACAGAAAGTAACTCCCATACTCATCTTCGGGGACTCGACCAGCCCTCGCTGTAAGGCTATGCTGGAGCAAATCAGCAAGAAATTTTCGGTCAAAATGCTTAACCATCTTGTGGCAGATGAAAAACAAGAGGAACTGAGCAAGGCTAAATTGGTACTCAATATTCACAGTTGTGAAAAATCCCGGCTTGAGGCTCTCAGAATATGTGAAGCATTGAGTCATGGGTGTATGGTGATATCTGAGGCAGGTGAGAATGAGGCCGTATATCCGCATTTGCAGGAAATGGTTGAATTTGTCGCTGCCGGAGATGTTGATTCCATGCTTGAACGAATTGAGTATTGGATGACTCATGACGAGGAACTTCGCCGGAAAATGGAGACAAACCGCCACTGTGTTGCCAAGGTAGCAGGGCGTTTTCGTATGTTCATTGCCCGCATGCTCCTCAGCTATAATTTGATTGATTTGGATGCATTCTACGAAAAGGAACACAGTGTGTTTTCTCTGGGGGATGGGAAAATCTGCATTAGTCTGCCGGAATCTCCTGAACGTGGAGAATGGTTTGACAGACAGAATAAGTATGGTTTTCGATTTTTTCCGGGGCTAAGGCATGCCCAGGGCTGGAAGGGATGCGCTATGTCCTACAAATTCCTTGCACGTCTGGCATTGGACGAAAACAGAAAACACGTGACTATATGCGAGGATGATGCTGAGCTGCCTGAGGATTTTGCAGACCGATATGCAGAAATTTGCCAATACATGGAACAGTCAGATGCAGATGCCTTTTCCGGATTTCTTGTGGAAATGAATGACTCCGCCAATATCCTTTCTGTTGACCAGAGCCGCTTCAACGGTAAAATTGTACAGACCGATACCATCATCAGTACAGTATTTACTGTGTATAAGGAAAAATTCTTACGTATTCTTGCAAGCTGGAATGAACGCGATGATAACGTAGCGATGAATGCGATTGATCGCTATATGTCGCGACAGGGCAAATACAAGGTCGCTTTCAGCTGGCCTTTTCTGGTAAACCATTGTGAGAATCTCTTTTCAACAATCTGGAAATTTCAAAACGACTTCTATACAGAAAGACTCACAAAAACGAAAGATGTAATCGATAATAAAATCAAGGAGTATACTTCTGGCACAAACAATCAATAACACTATTATCCGGGGTATGATTGAAATATTTTATGATGAGCAGCATCGTGCATGCTTGCAAAATGCGTTCCATGAGAATTGGATGGTGAAGCAGGAAGACTTGGGAGACCCTGAGTGCGTGGAAAACGGCATAGTCATTCCACTCCATGCATATGATATATACAATTATGAGCATGGTGTATCAACGCCTGATGGTAAATATATTATCTCTTCCGGTAGGTTTGGTTGTCAACCCGATTTAAATGAAGAAATTTTTAAATCTCCCATTCAACGAGAGGAAACGGTTATCTATGCGGGACGTTTGCATGAGCACTATGGACATTTTCTTCTGGAAAGCACGGCTCGTTTGTGGTACTACTTGGAAAAACGTCACCACAAATTATGTTTCACGATAGCTGAATCCTGGCATGGGGTTCCCGGGTATGCCAGAGAGTTCTTCGACTTGCTGGGAATTCCTGAAGAGCAGATAATTATATGCAGTGAACCCACTCAGTTCCG
>CAMACY010000013.1 GCA_945831585.1 uncultured bacterium
GTGAGCAGCACATCGACGCGACCGTAGACCTCCACCCCGGCGGCGCGGTAGGCGGCCAGCGCCGCTTCCTGCACGGCGCGGGTGTCTTCGGGGCTGATGTCGGCGGGGCAGATGTAGTCCGAGCCCACGGCGCCTGTCATGCCCGGGTATTTGTTCTTGTAATCGTAAAAACCCTCGCGCGGGCAGATGTGGATGACGGGCAGCGCCTCGCCGTTGAAGATGGCGACGGTGAGCTCCTTGCCGCAGATGTATTCTTCCACCAGCAGCTCCTTGCCGAAGCGGCTCGCTTCCTCCACGGCGGCGGACAGCTCGGACGGATCGTGCACAATCTGCACGCCGACGGAGGAGCCCTCGCAGGGGGGCTTGATGACGCAGGGAACGGGGATGCTCGGCGTGCCGTGCGCGGGGATGGTTTCGCTGACGGGGGTGGGCACACCTGCGGCGACAAAGGCTTGCTTGGTCAGTACCTTGTCGAAGCAGATGCGGCTGGTGCGGGAGCCCGCCCCGGTGTAGGGGATGCCCAGTTCTTCGAGGTAGCTTTGCAGTCCGCCGTCTTCACCGTAGGTGCCGTGGATGATGTTGAAGCAGAGCTCCGTCCCCGCAGGAATGGCGGGGCGTTCGCTGTCGACGATGACGGGGGTCACCTGTGTGTAGCCCTCTTCCAGCAGAGCCGCCAGCACGGCCTTGCCCGAGACGAGTGAGACCTCGCGCTCGGAGCCGGGGCCGCCCATAAGCAGGGCAATGTGTGTATCTTTGGTCAGTTGTTGTGCAGACATGGTATGAGAAAAACGGTGAATCAGAAGCGGGTTTCGCGGTCGCCGACGACCTGCACCTCGGTTTTGAGGTCAAGGCCGCGCTCGTTGCGCACACGGGCGCGGATGAGGTCGATGAGCTCGGTGACATCGGTTGCTTTGGCGCCGCCCGTGTTGATGATGAAGTTGGCATGCACGGGCGAGATCATCGCACCGCCGATGCGGGTACCTTTGAGACCGAGCTCGTCGATGAGTTTGCCGGCGGGGATTTGCTCGGGGTTGACGAAGGTGCAGCCGGCGCTGGGTTCCTGCGGCTGGGTGGCCTTGCGCTTGGCGCGGCTGGCCTCCATGCGCGATTCGATGTCGGCGGTGCTGCCGGGGGTGCCGACAAAGGTGGCCTCCGTCACCATGGTGTTGACGAATTCGGGAATGCTGCGGTAGCGGGCTCCTTGCATGCTGTCTTTTTCAAATTCAACGATCTCGCCGTCCTCGTTCACGGCGGTGGCACGGCAGAAGACGCTCCACATATCGCTGCCCATGCAGCCGGCATTCATGCGCAGGCTGCCGCCCACGCAGCCGGGGATGCCGTCCATCCACTCAAAGCCCGCCAGACTGTTTTGTGCAGCAAAGGCGGCCAACTTCTTGAGCTTGACGCCCGCGCCCGCCGTGATTTTGTTGCCCTTGAGCTCCAGCTTGTCGAACTCACCGCCCGTGGGGTGGATGACGGCGCCGCGGATGCCGCCGTTGCGCACGATGAGGTTGCTGCCCCGCCCGACGACCTGAACGGGGATGTTGCGATCCTTGAAGAAGTTGATGACGGCTTCCATGTCGCGCACGGTGGGGGGCTCAATCCAGTACTGCGCCTCGCCGCCCACGCCGATGGTCGTGTGCTTGCTCATGGGTTCGTACAGGCGGGCGGGCACATCGCCGCATTCCTGCCGCATCTCGGCCAGCAGGCGCAGGTCGGCGGCAATCTTGGTGCCGGCTTCGTGCACATTGCCTGCGCCCAGGGTCAGGAAGAGGTCGCCGGGGCGCAGGATGTTGCCGACCGTGTGGTGAGCGAGCGAGAGGTCGGGCAGGAATTGGGCATCGACGGGGCCGCGCTCGTGCACGGCATCGACGATGGTTTGCCCGCTGATGCCGGGGATGGGCAGCTCGCTGGCAGGGTATACATCTGCCACAAAGAGCTTGTCGACATTTTGCAGCACGCGTCCGAAATCGTCGCGGAGCAGCCGGGTGCGCGTGTAGCGGTGCGGTTGGAAGAGGACGATGAGGCGCCCGGGTTTGAGGCTTTGCGCCGTTTGCAGCGTGGCGGCAATCTCGGTGGGGTGGTGGCCGTAGTCGTCGACGATGCGGTAGTCGCGCGAGAGGTATTTGGTCTCGAAGCGGCGGCGAGCCCCGGCAAAGGAGGCGAGTCCGCGGGCGATGCTGGCAAAGTCGCAGCCCATTTCCAGCGCAGCGGCGGTGGCGGCCAGCGAGTTGAGCACGTTGTGCCGCCCCGGGATGCCGAGCTCCACGCGCCCGAGCGGCGTGCCGCCGCGGTTGATGGTGTAGAGGGTGCGCCCGCGCTTAACCGTGACATCGGTGGCGGTGTAGTCGGCGTCCTGCCAGCCGTAGGAGATGCTGTTGGGATATTTGCCGCAGACGGAGGCGGCGCCGGGGTCGGCCTTGCAGTAGAAGATGGTGCCGCGGGTTTGGCGGCAGAGGGTGTCGAATACGCTCTTGATGTGGTCGAGGTCGCGGTAGAAATCCAGGTGCTCGGCCTCAATGTTCAGGATGATGCTGTGCTCGGGAATGTAGTTGACGAGCGTGCCGTCGCTCTCATCGCCCTCGGCGATGAGGTATTCGCTGTCGGCGTTCCAATGGGCGTTGCTGCCCAGCACGGGGATTTCAGCGCCGACATAGTGGCAGGGGCGCAGCCGCCCCTCGCGCAGCAGGTGCGTGGTGAGGGAGGAGGTGGTGGTCTTGCCGTGCGTTCCCGCCACAACCACCCCCTTCTTACCGTTGAGGATGGCGGCCAGGCATTCCGCGCGGCGGATGCAGCGGCAGCCGCTCTCGCGCGCGGCGCGCAGAGCCACGTTGTCCTCGCGGATGGCGCTGCTGTAGACGACGATTTCGGCATCGCGCACGGCATCGGGGTTGTGAGGGCAGGAGAAGCGCAGCCCCGCCTGTTGCAGGCGTTCGGTCTCCTCGCTGGTGACGCGGTCGCAACCACTGACTAAGTGTCCCATTTCCAACAACATGCGTGCCAGCCCGCTCATGCCGGCACCGGCCACCCCAATCAGATGAATGCGGACGGGATGCTCCCGATCCAGCAAACGTTTGCGCAACTGTTCGATCATAGCTCTGTGCGTCATTATACCGCAAAGCCTCGCGCAGGCAAGGCGAATGTTGTTGATACGTGGGTGCAAGCATGCAGCGGAAAAAAAGTACGGTGCCATGGTATGTTTTCGCTTGACGCCGCAAAGCCCCGTGCCTAGACTCTGTAGTATATGCGTGCCCGAACATTCTTTTGGATTGTCCTCACTCTCGCAGCCGCCGGCGGCATCTACACAGCCGTTGAACGTCCTGAGCTTGTTGATGAGCTGAAATCCTTGGTGACCAAGCACAAGAAAAAGCCTGTGCTGAAAAAGACGCTTTCCGAACCTGTCAATACGGCGCTCGCCGCGGGTAATTACGCGCAGGCGCAACAGCTGCTTGTGGATAGTGTTCGCAAGAGCAAGTTGACGGCTCCGCAGGCACCCGCGACCTTGGCCGTGACCATGCCGCTAGAGTTCCTCCGCTGCACCGGCACCGATGTGCTCACCGAGTTTGCTACCACCCCCGAGCGTCGGGAGTTCCTGATGCAGTTCCTCAATGATTCCCGGTGGCTTGAGCTTTATTTGGGAGCCGGTCTGGTGCCCTACCAGACAGATCGCGGCATCAAGGTGCTCTATGATATCTGGAAGGAGGAGGGGGGCGATGTCGGTAACAAGGCGCTGGCCGTGGCGCTGGCCTCCGTGTGGGGTGGTGGCGAAACGCAGCCCGACCCGGCTATCGCCAAGCTGGACCCCGTCCACCACAATCCGCTGCGCCGCTACAAGTTCTTCCGCGCGCAAGAAAAGGCCGGCAACCTGCACCCCAATTACAAGAACCTGCGCCCCTGGGAACTGCGTTTTGTCGTGGGTAATGTGGCTCAGGACTGGGATGACGGCTCTTTCGAATGGTGCGCCAAAAACATCAACCTGCCTTGGGATCGTTACCAGAGTTCCTGCTGGGCGGCGGTCTACACCGACCCCTCGTACTACGGTGATAGTGTGCAATCCGGTGAATACCAGTGGCCCTTCCTCACCGAGAGCCGCGCCGAGCTCACTCACAAGAATGGTGGTGTTTGCGGCTCTATGTCGCACCTGGGTGCCTGGGCAGCTATGGCACACGGCATCCCGGCCTACACCTGTGGTCAGCCGGGACACTGCGCCTATGCCGTGCGCCCCGAACGCGGCAAGTGGATCGGCGGCTTCGGCGGACCGGACGGTGGCATGCACACGAACATCTTCGGCAATCAGGCGCCCACCTCCTATCTGCTGATGGAGACGGTGTTCAAGGACGACAAGACCATCGACAAGGCCTACCGCCAGAGTTTTGCCGCTCGTGCCCTGGAAGCTGCGGGTGACAAAAAGGCGGCGCGGAAGATGTGGAACAAGGCGCTCAAGACGAGCCCGCTGCATCCGTTCTTCCGCAGTGAGTTGCACCGCCTCATGAAGGAAGGGGGGCTCAGCCCGGAAGCTTGCGTCAAGTACCTGACCAAGGTTATCCCCCTCTACCAGGGGAATGGTTTTGCCGCCGTGGATATGGCTCAGGACTTGCAGGAGCAGATCGATGCCATGACCGATGCGCAGCGCGCGTCCATCTACACGCTCATGCATGAGATGATTTCCGAAACGCCGGCCAGCTGGGCCGTCAAGTGCTCCGATTTGGTGGACAAGCAGAACAAGACCCTGAAAACGCCGGAGGCGCGCGCGGACTACCTCGCCTCGCTGCTGGGTATCCACATGAATCATGGCGATGGCACCACCTTCGGCCAGATTATCGAGTGGGCAGTGGCCAACTACATTGAGAAGGGCGATATCGACACCTTCTCGCAGGCCTTCACCAAGGCCTCGGCTCAGGCGGGCGATGTCAAGCCTGCTGCTGCCGATGACCAGGCGGCGCAGGAGCGTAACAAGAAGCTGGCTGCGGCCTACGGCAAGGCCATTTTCGCTGCCGAGAAGGCGCACTCTATTCCGGGCTTCCAAGCGCTGACCCAGGCGGCTCAAGCGTTGGCGGGTGAATGCCCGAGCGAGGCAACCCTCACGCAACCGGCCAACATCCCGGGGCGCCCTTGCAGCGACAAGGGCATCATCATGCTGTCCTCCACCTCGCAATGGGATGTGCCGACCTTCCACCGCAATCTCATGACGCTCAAAGGCGGCAAGTCGCACACGGACAAAGAAAACGCCCCCTCGTTCACCATCGAGCTGCCTAAGGCGCAGCGCCTCACCGGCTGCGTGATTCGCAAGTCGAACGGGATTGAGGAGCGCATGAAGAAAGCCATTGTCTACACCAGCGCCGACGGGGCCACTTGGATGAAGGCGGCTGAGACAGACAACATGCCCAAGGTCTGGGAGGTGCCCTTCAACGACACCACCTCGGGCAAGTGGGTCAAGGTGGTCTTCGACAATGGTTCGACACCCAACTTCGCCTACCTCTCGCACTTCGTCGTTTTTGTCAAATAAACCTTACTGCTGCATTTTTCCATGAAAACCATTCTTCTGACAGGAGCTCTGCTGCTGGGCGGTCTTGCCTGCGGCGCCACTCCCCTGAATCTTCCCGAGTTTGCCGCGGCCAAAGAACAGGCCAAGGAGCAGAACAAGCCCGTTGTCGTCCTCTGGCACTGGACGCGCGACATCGGCAAGGACGGTGAGACCACCGCCAAGGCTTGGAGCAAAATTGCCCAAGCCGGGCTGCCCGCCCTCATCGCCCAGTACGATGAGAGCGTGCTCACCGACAAGGATGAGCGTAAAACCGGCATGCCCATTGAGCAATACAATCTGCCCTCGGCGGTTATTTTGGCGCCGGACGGTACCTTTGTCGCTTGCCTGAATCGCGAGACAACGCTGCATGCTGACAAGGCGCTTGCTGCCATCAAGGCCACGCTGCCCAAGATTGATGCTTTCATGCAGCTCGTGCAGCAGGCTCGTCAGGCCAAGGGGGTCGATGCTGCCCGCGCCGCCGGGCAGGCGCTCGACAAGCTGCGTCTGCAGGATGCCCTGCGCCACGCCGAACTGCGCAAAATGATCAATAATCAGGATCCGCAGGATCAAAGCGGCTACCGCGCGATCTACGGTCTGGATCACCTCGGCATGTATGCGGAGCTGAAAAAGATTCTCCAAGGCGGCCCCGACGGCAAGCGCAGCGGTGCCGACCGAGATTTCGACGCGGCTGATGCCTTTGTCGATAAGGCGCTCGCCCACAAGGAACTCAAGGGGGAGCGCCGCCAGCAGTGGCTTTGCGCCAAGGCCTACATCCTGCGCGAGCGCATCAACTCCCAACCGGGGGACTACGAGAGCAAGGATTATAAGCCTCTGGTGAAGCTCTACGAGCAGATTGTCTCCGTTGCACCCAAGACCGAGTTCGCCATCGGAGCCAAGAAGCTCGCCGAGTATTGGGACAAGGATGTGTTTTTTACCCTGAAGGATGGTTTTTACGACCAGCGCTTCCAGTGCAAGCACAACAAGGAGTGGCATGTCGACATCAGCAAGGACATGAGCGGCGCCAAGCCCGGCACCTACAGCTTCAGTCTCGTGCCGCGCCAGGACAGCGCCATGATTTCCCGCAATTTCCGCCTCATGGTCAATGGTACGCAGGTCGATGCCGCCGCCACGGCACTCCAAGACAACACCAAGACGGTGGAGTTTAACCTCAAGTCCGCCGTGCCGGACAAGGCCAAGGTGGAGGTGTGGATGACCACCCGCTGTCTCGACGGCTGGATGGGACCCTCCGGTAACTTCGTTATTCGGAAGAAGTGAATGGGGCTTTTGCTCCGAGACGCAGAACTCCGCCCGGCCCGCAGGGGCTCGGCGGAGTTTTTTGCACGCTCTGTGACTCAGCCCATCAGGGCGGAGCGATTGACAAAGAACACCGCTCCGAGAATGCAGAGGAAAGCCCAGAGGTAGTCCCACTTCCAGCCTTCTCCGACCCAAAGCACCATAAAGGGCACAAAGATGCACAGGGTAATCACCTCCTGCATCATCTTCAGTTGGGCCAAATTCAGCCCCGCCTCGCGCCCCAGATGATTGGCGGGCACCATGAAGCAGTACTCAAAAAACGCCACACCCCAGCTCAGCAGTACCAGCTTCCACCACGCACCACCGACCGCCTCGCCGGGACGGCGCAGAAAACCGTACCAGGCAAAGGTCATGAAGGTATTGCTGATGCACAACAACAAAACAGTCAGGGCTAAGCGCAGCATGCGGTCATCATACCCGAGTCGCGGGCGCTTGTCAATGATGCGCCCGAAGAGCTGAACGGCACGCGGAGTCCTGCCGAGCGTACGGAAAAGGCTTGCCAAAAATCGTTAGCGGGTGTATGGTCGCCGCGTTTTCTTCCCCTACGATGCTCGGATTACTTGTTTTTCTGCTGTGTGCGGTTTTGTTGGTGTTGGGCTATGTGTTTTATGGTCGCCTGGCCGAGCGGGTCTACGGCTCGGATGCCTCGCTGGTGATGCCCTGCAAGTCCCGAGCCGATGGGGTGGATTTCGTACCCATGCCGTTGTGGCGGATTTTCCTCATTCAGCTGCTCAACATAGCGGGGCTGGGACCCGTGGTCGGGGCGGTGTCGGGCTGTCTGTTCGGGTCTGCGGCTTTGCTGTGGATTGTCTTCGGCTGCATTTTGGCCGGAGCGGTGCATGATTTCCTCTCGGCGATGATGAGTGCCGACGCCGGCGGCGCCAATTTGCCCGAACTGGTGGGTGAGAGTCTGGGCAGGGGCGCGCGCGTCTGCATGCGTTTGGTCTGCATCCTGCTCCTGCTCATGGTGGGCGTCGTCTTCACCAAACTGCCCGCCGGCATGCTCAGCCCCCTGACGCCGGGGCTGGGGGAGACGGTCTGGTTCGGCATCATCCTGGGTTACTATTTTCTGGCCACCATCCTACCCATCAACACCATCATCGGGCGCATCTACCCGCTCTTCGGCGCTCTCTTCCTCTTCATGGCCTTGAGCCTGGCTATTCGGCTGCCGCTGAGCGATTACCCCGTGCTGCCCGATTTGGACTTCTTCACCAATCGGCACCCCGCCGGTCAGCCGCTGTGGCCGGCGCTCTTTGTCACCATCGCTTGCGGAGCGATTTCCGGCTTCCACGCCACGCAGAGCCCCATGATGGTGCGCTGCTTGCCCGAGCAACGCCGCATGCGCGGTGTGTTCTACGGAGCCATGATTGTGGAGGGGCTGGTGGCGCTGGTGTGGGCCACGGTGGGGCTCTCGTTGCGCGAGGTTTTGGTGTCGAACGCAGAGGGCGTGCAGGTGCCCTTCTGCAGCCTCAGCCCGGCAGCGGCGGTCGACCAGGCCTGCACCTTGCTGCTGGGCAGTCGTGCGGCTTTCTTCGCCGTGCTCGGGGTGGTGGTGCTGGCCGTCTCCAGCGGTGATACCGCCATGCGCTGCTGCCGCTTGCTGCTGTCGGACGCTGTGCGCCTCCGCCAGCGCAATCTCCACCGTCGCCTCGCGCTGGCATTGCCCATTTTTGCCGCCGTCCTCATGATCTCGCAAATTGATTTTTCCGTCCTGTGGCGCTACTTCGGCTGGGCGAACCAAACGCTGGCCTGCATCACCCTGTGGAGCATCACGGTCAACCTGCGCCGCCGAGGACGCAACTGTCTGCTGTCGCTGTTGCCCGCGCTCTTCATGACGGTGATGTGCTGCTGCTACCTCCTCTGCTCGCCCGACTGCGGCATCGGCTTGAGTCAGAGCGTGGCCACGCTGCTCGGCATCGCGGTCGCCGTTCTGTGTGTGCTGCTTTTCGTCCGGGGATATCGTAAAGTTAAATAATTATAATTATTATGCACTATTTATTGCTTGCCTTGGGGCGCCGGGGTAGGTACTATGTGGGGCATGAAGCGCTCAATCCTCTGCGCGGTTGCGCTTAGCGCGCTGCTGCTCTCTTGCGAACAGAAAGAGCAGGTCGCGACAAGCGAACCCTCGCCGGTCAAAGTGTTCCCGCTCATGCAGCAGACCGTCACCGATTACGGTGAGTGGTTCGGCTTTCTGCGCGGGATGCAGAACACGAACATTCAGCCCCATGTGACGGGTTTCCTGATGTCGCAGGAGTACAAGGACGGCATGCCCGTCAAGGAGGGCGATGTGCTCTTCCGTATCGACGATGCCCTGTTCCGCGCCGCCGTGGAACAGGCGGAGGCCAACAAAGCCGCCGCCGAGGCCGCCTTGGCCGGCTCGCAGGCACAGTGCGAGAAAGCCGCGCTCGACCTTGCCCGCTACGAAAAACTCGTCAAAACGGCCGCTGTCTCCGAAAAGGATGTGGACGACATGCGCCAAACGCACAAAGCCGCGCTCGCGCAGGTGGAGAAAGACAAATCGGCCTTGGAGCAGGCGATCGCAGCGCTGGCGAAAGCGCGCATTGACCTCGACTACACCGTGGTGCGCGCTCCCTACAGCGGCATCGTGGGAGCAGCCAAGGCCTCGGTCGGCGATTTGGTCAGCCCCACCACGCAGCTGACCACCATCACGGCGGTCGATCCCATCCGCGTGGACTTTTCCATCAACGGCGACAACCTGCTGCGCAACATCCGCAAATACGGTAAGAACGATGAGAGCGGGGTGGAGCAGGTGCGCTTGGAATTGGTGCTGGAGGACGGTAGCACCTACCCCATGCCGGGCAATGTCATCGCAGCGGAGAGCAAGTTGTCCTCCAGCGGTATGCTCGACATCGAGGGCAGCGTGCCCAATCCCGAGAACGTGTTGCGCGACGGCATGACCGTGCGCGTGCGCATCGCGATGGATGAGCACGAGGCGCTGCTCGTGCCCCAAAGCGCCGTGCGCACGGTGCTGCGCAACGATTTCATCATCATCCTCGACCGCAACAATGCCCCGCACACCATCCCCGTGAAGACGGGCAAGACCTACAGCGTGCCCGTGAGCGAGGCGAACGGCTACAGCTCGGTGCAGAAGATGGTCGCTGTGGGTGATTACAACGTGCCGCTGCGCGATCTCTTCCGCAAGTACGGCTACGAGAGCGCGACGGAGGTGCCCGTGGTGTCCGACAGCGACACCGCCGTGAAAGCCGCCAATATTTCCGCCGCCAACAGCCGTCTGGCCGAGGGCGAGAAGCCCGAGGTGATGGCGCCGACGCCCTTCAGCTTCAAGCCCGAGCTCGACCCGGGGATGAAAGCCGCTCTGGCGGAGAAAAAAGTCAACCCCCATGCCAAGGCAACGCTGCCGCCTTTCCCGGTCAAGGTTTTTCCGCTCTTGCAGCAGGATGTCGAAGCGCCGCACGAGTGGTTCGGCTCGTTGCGCGGCGTGGAGGAGACGGATATTCGCCCCAAGGTGACGGGCTTCCTGCTGACGCGCCCCTTCCGCGAGGGTAGTTTGGTGAAGAAGGGCGATGTGCTCTACACCATCGACCCGGCGCCCTTCAAGGCGCAGCGCGATGAAGCCCAGGCCAATGCCGATGCCGCACGGGCGGCTCTGCGCAAGGCCGAGGCCACGCTCGACATGGCTCGCCGCGACTACGAACGCTACACGGCGCTGGCCAAGACAACCCCGGGAGCTGTCGCGGACAAGACGGTGACGGATGCCGGCACGGCGGTGCGCACGGCAGAGGCGGCGCTGCTGAGCGCCAAGGCGGGCATCGCCCAGGCCGAGGCTGCACTGCATCAGGCGGAAATCAACCTGAATTACACCACGATTACCGCTCCCTTTGACGGGCGCGTGGGCATCAGCAAGGTGTCGGTCGGCGATCTGGTGAGTCCCTCCGACCCGCAGCCGCTGGTGACGCTCTCCTCCGTGGATCCCATGCGCGTGGACTTCAACGTGAGCGGCTTGGGCGCACTCACCGGCATTGAACGATTTTCCGCGCATTTGGAAGGGAATTGCGACGACCCGGAGCATGTGCCGACCTTTTCGATGATTTTGGACGATGATACCGTGTATTCGGAAGCCGGGCGGGTGGTTGCAGCCGACAACTCGCTGAGCAAGAGTACGGGCACGCTGAAGGTCATCGGCTCGGTGCCCAATCCCGGAGCGCGCCTGCGCAGCGGCATGACGGTGCGCGTGCGTGCCGGTCTGGATGCAATCAAGGGTGCCTTCCTCGTCCCCCTGCGCGCACCGATGTCGGCGCAGGGGCGCGAGCTGCTCGTGCTCTTGCAGGAGAACAACGCCCCCTTCATGCTGCCCATCACGCGCGGTGCTCAAATCAACGTTTCCACCAAGGCCGAGGACGGCAGCGAGGTGGTGCAACCCATGCAGGTGGTCGATGTGGATCGCTCCACCGTCACCGCCATGATTCTGGCCAAGAGCGGCGCGCCGAACCTAGAAAGCCTCGTCTTCAAGGGGGCAGGGGTCGGCAGCTGGCAAGAGCTGCTCAGTAAGCAGGGCGGCCCCGCCGAGGCACCCGATGCACGCAAGCTGGTGCTTCGCGCCGCCGGCGCCAAGGATGAGCTCGACCTCATCGCCAAAGGGCAGGGTTTTTCGTCTGTCATGGAAATGGCACTCAAGAACAGCGGCTTTGACGATTTGAGCAAGGTGCGCGTCGTGGTCGAGGGCTCCATCATGGCCGCGCAGGCCTACCAGGCTAACATGGCCGCCGGGGCACCCGTTAACGTGATGACACCCACCCCCTTCCGCTACACGCCGCCGCAGACGGTCACCCCCTCGATTACGGCGCAGCCCAAGGCTGAAGCCCAACCCGACGCAGCAGAATAACCCCTCCTCCCCATACACAACGATGTCTCCGTTTTTCATCAAGCACCCGATTATCGCGGCGGTCATTGCCATCGTGACGACGCTGCTCGGCGTCATCAGCATGGTGTCGCTGCCCATTTCGCAGTACCCCGATATCACGCCCATCACCATCCAGATGAGCGCGACCTACCCCGGCGCCAACGCGCAGGAGGTAGCCGACGCCGTGGCCACCCCCATCGAGCTGCAACTCTCCGGCATTGCGGGCATGGACTACATGAGCTCCATCTCCAGCAACAACGGCTCGTGCAGCATCAACGTGGTGTTTGAGCCCGGCGGCGATGCCAACGTCGACCAGCAGCTCACCTACATGCGCTACGCGCAGGCCACCTCGCAGCTCCCCTCGCAGGTGTCGCAGATGGGCATCACCATCGAGCAGACGAGCGGCTTGCCCCTCATCCTCTACTCCATCGACTCTCCCGAGGGCTTCTTCAACCCCATCGACATGACGGGCTATGCCTACCTCAACCTCGTCGATCCCCTCAAGCGCGTGAAGGGCGTGGGCGATGTGTGGGTGTTCGGCGGGCGGTACTCCGTGCGCGTCTGGCTCGACACGGAGAAGATGGCGCAGCGCGGCCTTTCCGTTGCCGAGGTCAGCAGCGCCGTCAGCAAGCAGAACACCATCAACCCCGGCGGCTCTGTGGGTGCCGAGCCCATGCCCGACGGGCAGGAGTTCACCTACACCATCCGCAACAAGGGGCGCATGGGCTCCATCGAGGAGTTCAAGAGCATCATCGTGCGCCAGGACGGCACGCAGGCCGTGCGCCTGGGCGACATTGCCACCATCGAGCTCGGCTCGCAGAGCTACTCGCTGGCCGGGCGCGTCAACGGGCATCCCGGCACGGTGCTTGCCGTGTTCCAGGGTGCCAACTCCAACGCCATTGAGACCTCCAACCGCGTGCAGGCCCTGCTGAAAGAAAAGGAAAAGGCCTACCCCGAGGGTATGCGCGGTGCCATCTACCTGGATACCACGACCACCGTGCGCGACTCCATCGGCGAAATCATCCACACCCTCTTTGAGGCTCTGGTGCTGGTAGCCATCGTGGTCTTCCTGTTCCTGCAGGGCTGGCGCGCCACCCTCATCCCCCTGATTGCGGTGCCCGTCTCGCTGGTGACCACCTTCTGCTTCTTCCCCATCCTCGGTTTCTCGCTCAACACCATCTGCCTGCTGGGCATGGTGCTGGCCATCGGTCTGGTGGTGGATGATGCCATCGTGGTGGTTGAGGCTGTGGAGGCGCACATGGAGAACGGTATGAACCCGCGCGAGGCCACCTTTGCCGCTATGAAGGAGGTGAGCGGCCCCGTGATCGCCATCGCTCTGGTGCTGGCCGCCGTGTTCCTGCCCTCGGTGTTGATTCCCGGCATCTCGGGCACGCTCTTCCAGCAGTTTGCTGTGACCATTGCCGTCTCCATGCTTATCTCGGCCTTCAACGCGCTGACGCTCTCGCCCGCGCTCTCGGCGCTGCTGTTGAAGAACAAGAGTGAGCACCGCTCGCTACTCACCCCCTTCTACAATCTCTTCAACCGCTGCTATGATTGGATCGCGGACAAATTCGCCGCCGTCTGCGGCGTCCTTTGCCGCCGTCTGTGGATCAGCCTGCCGCTGTTGGCGCTGCTGAGCCTGGCCATCATCCCCGTTGCCAAGCGGGTGCCGGGCGGCTTCCTGCCGGCGGAGGACCAGGGCTTCCTCATCGCCGGGCTCATCATGAAACCCGGCGTCTCCCTCCAGCGCTTGACCGAGCAAACACCCATCATCGAGAAAATCGTGTTGGAGGATCCGGCGGTGGAGCGCCTGGTGAGCATCATCGGCATGAACCTCGTCATCAACGTGCAGACGACCAATGCCAACACCTACTTCCTCTCGCTGAAACCCTTTGCTGAGCGCCCCGTCAACGAAAAGGGTAAACACCCCACGGCCGATGAGGTACTCAAACGCCTCAACGGCAAGCTCATGATGAGCGGGGTCGACGGTGTGACCTTCATGGTGTCGCCGCCCGCCATTCCCGGCGTGGGCACGGGCAACGACACCAGCTTCGTGCTGGAAGACTACGAAGGGCAGGGCGTTCAGGCGCTTTACGCGCAGATGCAAAAGCTGGAGGCGGCGCTGAACAAGGAGCCCGCCATCGCCAAGGCCAGCGACATGATGCTCCCGGCGGTGCCGCAGAAGAGCATCACTATCGACCGTGAAAAATGCCTGGCTCAGGGGGTAGACTATGCCACCGCCAACGCTCTGTTGCAATGCTTTAACGGGTCGAGCTTCGTGAACTATTACACGCAGTTCGGTCAGCAATGGCAGGTTTACTTGCAGGCCTCCGGCGGCAACCGCGCCAACACCGACCAAATCGCCAACTTCCATGTGAGCAATGCCAAGGGCGAGTCCGTGCCCATGAGCACGCTCGTGACCATCAAGGACATCGCCGACACCGAGTTCGTGCTGCACAACAACAACTACAACTCGGGCAACATTAACGTAGCGGCGGCGGAGGGATACTCTACCGAGGAGGTGATGGCCGCCATCGAGCGCGTCTTTGCCGAGACGGTGGACACCACCAAGTTCGGCATGGAATATGTGGACATGAGCTTCCAGCAGAAGAAGGTGGCGGACGGCCTGGGGCTGGGCTCCATCTTCTGTCTCTCCGGCATCTTCGCCTTCCTCATCATGGCGGCGTTGTACGAGAAATGGTCGCTGCCCTTTGCCATCTTCCTCTCCGTGCCCGTCGCGGTGCTCGGCGCCTTCCTCGGGCTGGGGCTCTTCGGCCTGCAGCTGGATCTGTACGCGCAAATTGGCATGATTATGCTCGTGGGTCTCGCCGCCAAGAACGCCATCCTCATTGTGGAATTTGCCGTGCTGCAGATGGAGCGCGGCAAGGGGCTCATCGAGGCGGCGGTCATCGCCGCGCGCCTGCGCCTGCGCCCCATTCTCATGACCTCCTTTGCCTTCATTCTTGGCTGCGTGCCCCTGATGACGGCGGAGGGCAGCGGAGCGCTCGCCCGCAACGCCATCGGTGTGGTCGTGGTGGTGGGCATGAGCATGGCCTCGCTCATCGGTGTGTTCTTTGTGCCGCCCTCCTTCGTGTTCATCATGAAGCTCTTCCGCTCGAAGATCACCGCCGCCCACGGCAAGGAAGACCCCGATGAAGTGTCCGCCTACGCCAAACTGGGCGAATAAAACGGCTTCCTTCTGCTTTCTTCACCCCGCCTGCGCTTCGTACGCGCAGGCGGTTTTTTTTTTGCGTCTTGGGCTATCTGCGGCGGCTCTGCGACCGCTCTCCTGCGTGTCGCAGCGGAGCTTTTTTCTGTACAGGGGCAGGGGTGTTGTGGTAGAGTGTGGACACTATGAAATTCTCCGGAATCGCAATGGCTGCGGCGGCTCTGGCTGCGGTGGCTTTCGGTGGGGAGGCGGCGATGCAGAATCTGCAGAAGCCGGTTGCGGGGCAGAAAGCTGTTTTTTCCTTTGGGGGGGAGGGCTGCCGCGAGTTTCTGCTCGACGGCAAAGCGTTCCAGATTCGTTCGGGGGAGATGCACCCCCAGCGCATTCCCCGCAGCCACTGGCGGCAGCGCATTCGCGCCGCCAAGGCCATGGGGTTGAACACCATCGCGTTCTACTGCTTTTGGAATGCCTTGGAGCAGCCCGACGGTAGCTGGGATTTCAGCGGGCGCAACGATATTGCCGCGTTCATCGACCTCTGCGCCGAGGAGGGGATGTGGGTGCTCTTCCGTCCGGGACCCTATGTTTGCGGTGAGTGGGATTTGGGCGGTTTGCCGTCCTACCTGCTGCGCTCGCTGCCTGCGCCGCTGCGCACGACGCGCAACGCTGCCTTTATGGAGGCGCAGGAGCGCTATCTGGAGAAGATGGCGGGCATTGCCATCCCCCGGCTGTGCAAGAACGGCGGTCCTATTCTCATGATTCAGTTGGAGAATGAGTATGGCAGCTACCGCAGCGAGCACGATGAGCTGGCCTACATCGAGTGGCTGCGCGATTTTTGGACGCGGAAGGGGGCGGATCGCTTCTATGTTTCGGAGGGCACGATGCCTGCTCACCTGCGCTTTGTGCCGGAGGGGGTGGCCGTGGGGCTCGATCCGGCGGAGAGTGAGCGCGATTTGGTGCATGCGCTCAAGGTGGCGAAGAATGCACCCGTGTTTTCGAGCGAGACCTACCCCGGCTGGTTGCGCCACTGGCGCGAGGGAAATTGGCTGCCCACCCGCGAAACCTTGGATGCTGTGCGCTGGTATATGCGAACGGGGTTTTCGTTCAACCTCTTTGTGCTGCATGGAGGCACGAGCTTCGGACTGACGGCCGGGGCGAACTGCAAGCCCGACGGCTCGCAGTTCCAACCCGATCTGACCAGCTATGATTACGGCTCTCCCATTGGTGAGCAGGGCAACCTGACCTGCGAGTATTTCGAGTATCGCGACATCATCACCGCCGCGCTGCCGCCGGAAGCGGCTGTGCCGGAGCCGCCTGCGGTTCCCGTGTCCATCGATTTTCCCGAGTTGCTTCCCGTGCGCGTGGCGCGCCTGGGGGAGCTGAGGATGCAGGCGGTGCCCGGGTGCACGGAGAGCCCTGTGCATGTTGAGGCGCTGGGGCAGAATCAGGGGATGGCCGTGTATAGCACGACCCTGTCTGCCGGCGAGGCTGCCATGCTGCGAGCTGAAGTGCATGACTACGCACAGGTCTACCTGGATCAGCAATACATCGGCACGATTGATCGCAGTCTGGGGCAAACCGAGCTGCAGCTTCCCGCCCGCAAGACTGCGGCAAGGCTGAGCCTTGTCGTGGACACGTTCGGGCATGTCAACTTCACCGCCTACACGGAGAAGGATTTTAAGGGACTTGGTGCGGTGAGCCTCGGGGAGCAACCGCTGCACGGCTGGAAGACGGCGCTGCTGCCCTTGGAGAAGACCCCGGTAGAAGGGCGGCAGGGAAATGGCATGGTTTTGGGCGAGGGTGCGCTGTTCCGCGCCACGCTGACGCTCGATGAGCCTGCCGACACGTTTATCGATATGAGCCGCTGGAGCAAGGGCTACGTGTGGGTGAACGGTCACCTGCTGGGGCGCTATTGGAAGGTCGGGCCGCAGCAGCGCCTGTACTGCCCCGCCGAGTTTCTGCGTGCGGGGAAGAACCGCATCGCGATTCTGGACACGTTGCAGAGCGAGCCCGCGCCTATTCGCGGTTGCCGCGAGCGTAACACCGAGGTGGAGAAGCGCACGGAAAGCCTCAACAACAACTGGTGAGTCGCGCGCGCGGTGCGGCCTGTCCCCTGCGCGCCTCACTCGGCGCAGCAGCGGGGGCAGGCCTCCACAAAATGCTCGGGGCCGATTTCCACCAGGGGGGGGCGTTCCGTCAGCTGCTCGGGGGGAACCCCCATGCGCTGGCAGAATCGGCAGCCCGCTACATGGTCGCGGATGGTGGGCACATGGCCGGGGATGGTGGGCAGCATGCTCTTGGGCGCGTAGCCCCGCCGCGGCATGGCGGCAAGCAGGGCGCGGGTGTAGGCGTGGCGTGGGGCGGCGAAGAGTTCGCACACGGGGGCGCTCTCGACGATGCGCCCGGCGTACATGACGAGGACGCGGTCGCAGTTCTGGGCAATGACGCCCAAATCGTGGGTGATGAGGAGGGTGGAGGCGCGGTTGTCGCGTTGCAGCTCGCCCAGCAGGGCGAGGATTTGCTGCTGCACGGTGACATCGAGGGCTGTGGTGGGCTCGTCGGCGATGATGAGCTGCGGGTGGCAGGCCATGGCCATGGCGATGACGACGCGCTGCCGCATGCCGCCCGAGAGGGAGCCGGGGTAGTCGGCGGCGCGCTCCTCGGCGGCGGGGATGCGTACGCGCTTGAGGAGCCTGACGGCCTCTACCCAGGCTTCGTCGGCGTTTAGGTCACGGTGCAGCACGAGGGTTTCCACCAGTTGCTCGCCGATGCTCATGATGGGGTTGAGCGCGCTCATGGGCTCTTGGAAGATGACGCCGATGTTGCCGCCGCGCAGGCGGCGGAGTTGCCGCGAGTTGAATTGGCAGATGTCTTTGCCTCGGAAGAGGATTTGACCGCCGGTGATGCGCCCCGCCGGACGAGGCAGCAGCCGCACGAGGCTCATGGCGGTGACGCTTTTGCCGCAGCCGCTCTCGCCCACGATGCCGACGCATTGCCCGCGCGGCACGGTGAAGCTCACATCGTCCACCGCACAGAGCTCGCCGCCCTCATCGGCAAAGGAGACGCTGAGGTGTCGGACATCGAGCAGGGGTTTGTCTTCGGTAAAGGCCATGGCGAGGGAAAGAGGTGCTGTCAGAGATTGGGCGGCAGGGGAATGTCGCGCTCGCTTTCGGGGAAGCTCCCGCCGCCGGCGCGCAGGCGCAGGGTTTCGGCGCGGCGCTCCTCGTCAATCCAGTAGAGGTGACTGTCGAGCGGGTCGTAGTAGCGCGGGGGGCAGAAAGGGTAGTCTCCCTCCTCGGGCCAGCGCAGCCAGCGCCATTGGGCAAAGCGCCAATAGTTGGTGCTCCATCCGGGTACCCAGGCCCCGGTTTCGTGAATCAGCTGCTGGAGTTGGTGGTGGGCGGCGACGGCCTGTGCCTCGGTGCCGGCGCGGCGGCAGGCGTCGATGGCGGCATCGATGGCGGGCTCGGCGGTGGCGGTGATGTTGTTGGTGCCGGGCAGGGGGCTGCCGTCCGGTTTGCAGGCATAGACTGAGGAGAAGAAGGGCGCAGGGTCGGGCAGGGGCGGGGAAAAGCCCCAGGAGAAGAGCGCGGCGGTAAACTGCTTGTCCTTGACCTTGAGGTAGAAAACGGTGTCGTCGCTTTGCTCGAGCCGCAGGTCGAGCCCGCAGCGGGCCGCTTCCTCGCGCAGGGTGCTCATGCAGTTGCTGTAGAGCGGGTCGATGCGCGCGCTGACGGTGATTTGCAGGCGGGTGCCGTCGGGCTTGCACAAGATGCCGTCGCTTCCCTCCTCGGTGTAGCCCGCGCGTGCAAAGTGCTCGCGCGCTTGTTCGGGGGAGTAGGGGCGCGCCTTGATGCTTTCGTCGGTGTAGATGCCGAAGCCGGAGAAGTAGGAGCCGGCGCGCCGGTAGTCGCCACGGAAGATGGTCTCGATGACGAGCCGGATGTTGAGGGCGTGGTGGAAGCCCAGCCGCAGCTCTCGGTTGTCAAAGGGCGGGCGGGAGCAGTTGAGGTGGAAGCCGAAGCAGTTGCGCGGCCAGATGTTGTAGAAGCGGATGCGCTGGATGAAGCCGCGGTGGACGGGGTCGACCTCCAGACCCTCGTACCAGAAGTCCGATTCGCGTCCCGAATAGGCGTCCAGCTCGCCGATGCGGAAGAGCTCGCGCGCCTTGGTGGGTTCGTTGATGAAGGAGTAGACGATGTTGTCGACGTTGCAGGCGTAGCGCGTGTAGCGGCGCTTGGCTGCCCACCAGTCGCGCACGCGCGAAAGGGTCATCTGCCGACCCATGATGAGCCCGCCGGGGCGGATGGTGTAGCCCCCCGTGGTGGGGGCGACGCGCCAGAGGTAGCGCATGGGGTAGTCGGGGCCGAACTCGGCGTAGAAAGCCGTGCAGCTCGGGGGGATGGAGGCGAAGTAGGGCGCGTAGGGGCGGGCGTCGGCGAGGGTGACGGCAATGCAGTGATCCCCGTAGACGGTGATGTGCGCAAAGTTGCTCTTGTAGTAGTCGTTGTAGAAGGGCTCGGCGGCGTAGGGCGAGGTGCGTACAAAGAGGGCGGTGATGAAATCGCGCGCGGTGAGTTTGCTGCCGTCGCTGAAGCGCGCCTGTTTGTCGATGCGGAAGTAGACGGTGCGTCCATCGGGCGAGACGGCCCAGCGTTCGGCCGTGCCGGGGATGATGGCGCCGGTGCCGGGGTGCAGGCGGATGAGCGGCAGGTCGATGTCGTCGTAGATGAAGCGTCGGTTGGAGTTGTTGCTGTTGGGGCCGAAGGGGCGCAGGGTGTTGGGGAAGGAGCGCAGCTGCGCGAGCCGCAGGCTGCCACCCTTGCGCGCGGCGGGGCTGCCCAGCTCGGGCTGGTCGTCGCCGCACTGCCAGCGTAGGTCGGTGGGCAGGTCGACCTCGCGGCGGTAGCGCAGGTAATCGCCTTCGCGGCTGCGGCGGGCGGCGGCGAGCATTTGCTGCCAGGCATCGCCCAGCGTGCGGTGCAGGCGTTCGCCGGATTCGGTCGTGGCCGGGGTGCTCAGGTAGGCCTGTAGCGCCTCACTGCCGCGCTCGGCGGCCTCTTCGCCGCGCTGCCGCAGGTATTGCTGCACCTGCGCGTTCCAGTTGGCGGTAAAGCCGCGAAAGCCGCGCGGCATGTGCCAGCGGTGGGTGTAGGCGGGCACGTCCTCTTCCTCGGCAAAACCGAGGGGCAGCTCGCTGTCTGCCGGGTGCTTCCATTCGAGACCTTCGTATTCCACGCGGCGCCCGCAGTGGCTCAGCAGCAGGGAGAAGCCCAGCAGAGCGGCGACAATCAGATGCTGGCGGGCGGAGAGGCTCATGACTCGTAGTAGGTGCGGCGACGCGGGTCGCTGGCCTCACGGAAGGCCTCGCCGATGAAGGTGACCATGAGCAGAGTGGCGACCAGCGCCCCGAAAGCCGAGGACACAATCCAAGGCGAGGAGAGCTTGGAGAGTCCGTCGTTGAGCAGCCGCCCCCACCCGGCGTAGGTGTCGGGCAGGCCGAAGCCCAGATAGTCCAGCGAGGTGAGCGAGAGCACCACCGCCGCGACGCTGAAGGGGACGAGGGTGACGATGATGCCCGTGAGGTTCGGCAGAATGTGGCGGAAGAGGATGTGCATGGGCCCGGCTCCCATGACGCGAGCGGCGGCCACATAGTCGCGCGTTTTTTCCTTCATCGTGGCGGTGCGGATGAGGTAGGTCATGGGCATCCACCCGAAGAGGCAGAGCAGGCCGAGGATGAGCACGAAGCCGCGCAGCTCCTGCGGCACGAGGTCGGAGAGAATCATGACGACGAAGAGGAAAGGCAGCTGCGAGAGAATCTCGATACCGCGCTGCACCACGAGGTCGAAGCGCCCGCCGAAGTAGCCCATGAGCATGCCCACGGTCAGCCCGATGGCGTAGATGACGGGCAGGTAGAGCAGGGCGGCCTTGATGTTGACCTGCAGCCCGCCGTAGAGGTAGGCGAGGATGTCGGCTCCCTGGCTGTTGGTGCCCAGCAGGTGCCCGCCCGTCAGCGGCGGCGCGGGGTGGTAGTAGACGATGTACAGGCGGTGCGGGTCGGACTGGGCAAGGAAGTCCGTCGGGTCGGCGGCATCGGCGTAGCTGCTGCTGCGCAGCTTGCCGGCTGCGTAGTGCGCGCTGTAGACCTCGCGGCGGTCGCGCGCCCAACCGGTGGCCTGACCATCGAGCCGACCGTTGCGGTAGCGCAGGCGCAGGTGCACCTGCCCGTCGGGGTAGAGTCGGCAGGCCAGGCCGTTGTAGGGCTGCCCGTTGTGGCGGCAGAGCAGCCCGCCCCGCCATTCCAGCGGTTCGGTGGGGAAGGGGGCGACATCGGCCACCGGTTCGTAGGGGACGGGCGGCATGAGAACGAGCGAGGGGCGCCCGGGGCAGCCCTGTTCCTGCGCGAGGGCGCGATAATCGGTTTCGGCGCGTTCATCGTCACCCATCAGGTCGAAGGTGGAGCCCGGCAGCACGGCGCGCGTGAACGCGGGGAAGTACCAGCGCCCCTTGTATTCGACGGCAAGCGCGCGCTTGCCGACGATGCTCTGATCCAGCCCCGCCAGCACCAAAAGCAGCCCCAGCAGAATGAGCGACCACTTGCCGCGGCGGATGGAGGCGAAGCGCTGCAGGCGCTTGCGGTATTCGGGCGGCAGGCGCAGGCTGTCGCGGCTGCGCAGCAAGATGATGCAGCCGAGCAGCGCCAGCAGCGCCATGCACAGCCAGCCGAACCAGTGGCAGCGCCCGTCGACCTCCAGCCAGGGGGTGTACCAGCCCGGGTATTGCAGGCACTCAAACTCGCGGCTCAGGGTGAAGGGCCAGGAGATGGTGGGCAACAGCCAGCCGTGCAATTCCCCCAGCACGCCCAGCAGGGCAGCCAGAATGAGCAGCAGACCTGTGAGGTTTTTGGTCATTCGAACTTCACTCGGGGGTCGATGAAAGCCACCAGCATGTCCGAGAGCAGGTTGCCCACAATGATGAGAACGGAACTGAGCAGCAGCGTGCCCATGATGAGCGAATAGTCCTTGTCCAGCAGTGCCTGGTAGCTGAGCATGCCGAAGCCTTGAATGTCGAACACGCGCTCGATGAGGATGGAGCCGCCCACCACGGCGCAGATGACGCTGCCCAGCGTGGAGGCAATGGGGATGAAGGAGTTGCGGAAAGCGTGTCGCCAGACGGCACGGCGGAAGGAGACTCCTTTGGCAATAGCGGTGCGCATGTAGTCGGCCGACATTTCCTCTAGGAGGTTGTTCTTCATCATCATGGTCATCATGGCGAAGGACGAGATGACATAGCAGCAGAGGGGCAGCACGGTGTGCCAAGCTAAATCGCGCAGCTGTTCCTGTCGACTCATGCTTTCAAAGCCCGGGCTGACCAGACCATAGAGCGGGAACCATTCCAGCCCCGCTCCGAGGTAGACGAGCAACACGGCACCCAGCGCAAAGCCCGGCACTGCATAGCCCACGAAGAGCATAACGCTGGTGATGCTGTCGAACCAGCTGCGGTGGTACAGCGCCTTGATGACCCCCAGCGGCACGCTGACAGCATAGGTGAGGATGGCGCCGAGCAGCCCGAAGTAAAGCGAGACGGGCAGGCGCTCCAGCATCATGTGCGAAACGGGTTGATTGTACTTGTAGGAGCGCCCCAGCGAGCCCTCCAGCAGGCCGTCCAGGGCGCGGCGCTCGGCGACGACCCGCCAGCGGCGGCAGGCGGGGCTGTGCGCCAGGGCGGCCTCCTGCTTCGGGTCGCGGATGCCGCGGCGCTTGGCCACGCGGTGCGCGCGCGCCTCCGGGGATTCGATGCGCAGCCGCCAGCGCTCTTCCTGCATCCACGCGCGGGGCAGAAAGACAGCGTTCTCCCCGTCGCGCTGCACCTCCAGCAGCTCCGCGTGACCGTCGGGCGCGGTGAGGGTGAGGCGTGCCGTGCCGTTATCGTCGAACTCCGCCTTGGCGATTTCCACCGCGCGGGGCAGTACTCCCAGCCACTGCAGGTAGGCCTTGCCCAGCGGTTCGTGTAGGTTGAAGAGCTCTTCCAAACGCTCGATATCATCGTTGCTGATGCTCTCGCTGCCGCTGCCGATGGCTTTGTCGCCGCTGAGCGCGCCGATGGCCTGTTCTTGCAGCATGCGCTCCACCGGTCCGCCCGGTACCATGCGCGACAGGCAGAACACGAGAAAGGTGATTCCCAGCAGGGTGATGGGAATCATCAGTAGGCGCCTGAGCAGATAGGAGCGCATAATTTGCGCACGATTGTAGCGTTTTTGCTCTACCATGGCAAGCAGGAAGAGCCGGAGCAGCGTACTTCTGTCTTGTCAGCTCGCCGGTACGGACGTATAATGCCGCGCATGGAATGGAATGACCGCTTGATGACGCTGATTCGCGAGTGTGCAGAGCGTTTGCTGTTGGCGCCCCGGGCGCAGTCGGAGGAGTTTTTCCTGCCCGATGAGCGGGAGTTCCTGGCATCTATCGGTGTTCTGCCTGCCTCGATGCTGGCGCTGCTGCGCGAATACACAACGCAGGGGCTGCCTTCGCCTACGACGCTCTTGCTGGTGTTGGCGCAGCGCCGCGCTTTTTTCAAGACCTCGCAGCGCGGTATTTCCGGCACAGCGGCGGCGGTGAAGGCGACGGCTCTTCCGCCGGAGACGGAGGAGTTACAGGGTATGCCCTACCTGCCTTATCTCATTCGCAAGGCCGAGGCGGTGTTGTTCGGCACGCTCGATCCGGAGCTGTTTTACCCCGATGCCAAGGATAGGCAATTCTTGCAGGAGAACGGGGCGATTCATCCGGCGGATTTTCTGGCGACGGTGGGGAGTGCCCGCGGTGACCGACAGCGCGTGGTCACTTATGTGTTGCAGGCGCAGCGCGCGCAGCAGGAGGCTGCGCCCACTCCGCCCGCCGCTGCCGTCGCAACGCCCACTCAGGGTGAGCTTTCGCTGGGCTGAGCTGCCGCGCGATGAAAACCGCCGCAGCTCGGGGCGAGCGGCGGCGGTGTCGAAAGCTTGTGCAAGGGGGTTACCAGGAGGCTCCATCGGGGATGAACTGGGAGTTGCCGCCCAGCTGGAACATGCCGTGAGTGCCCACGGGAATGAGCCCGAACTGCTTGTAGACAGGCTGTACCACGGTGTACATGGTCTTGCTTCCGTCGATTTGAACCGTCAGGCGCTGCGCCGTGGTGCGCCCCATGGAATCGGTCAGGTAGCGCCCGGCCAGAGCACCCGCCAGTCCGAAGCCGGCGGCGGAAACGATTTGCCCTTTGCCGCGACCCAGCAGCGAACCGGCACCCGCACCGAGCACGGCGCCGACTCCCGTGCCGATGTTGCGCGAGGTGGAGGAGGTGTCGATCGTGGTCTGCGTAGCGCTGATGACGGTGGCGGGCAGCGTCTGTGAGGCGACATTGGCCTGGTTGGTGCTCACCTTGTCGAAATCCCCCATGGATTCGCAGGAGGGCAGCAGCAGGGTGGCGGCGGCCAGCAGCATGGCGTAGTGTTGAATCTTCATACGTTTGTTTGGATTGGGTTCTGCCCGGTGCGGGCGATGGCTCTATCGTAGCGGTGCGGCGTGCGAGCGTCAAGAGAAATCATCAGACATGTTTTCGGCAGCTTATTTTTGACGAAATAACTTGCAGCGAAATGGTGAAAAAAAGCGTTATGTTCACACAAAATCGCCTCGCTGCTGCGCTTGAGCGTTGGCATAAATAGCACTTGAGGCAGCTGTAACTCTGTGCTAGAATGCGCGGCGTGATGTGGCGCTCCCCAGCTTGGCTTGTCCTGCTCGCGGCGGCTTGGCTGACGGCCGGCTGCGGCGACGGTCGCAGCTCGGTGCAGCGCGCGGCGGATCAGGGGATTTTGGTGCTGGGCAACAATCAGGAGCCCATGAGTCTGGATCCGCACAAGGCAACAGCGGTGGCGGACGGCAAAATCATCGCCTGCCTGTTGGAGGGTTTGGTGCGTCCCGATGCGGCCGTGGATGGGGCGGTGCACCCTGGTATGGCCGAGCGCTGGGAGCATAATGAGGCAGCGGATGAGTGGGTGTTTCATTTGCGCGAGGCTCAGTGGAGCGACGGACATCCGGTGAGGGCGGAGGATTTTGTGTATGCATATCACCGCCTGTTGCACCCGCAATTCGGCGGCAAGTATGCGGAGATGCTCTACCCGCTGAAGAATGCGGCAGCCTTCAACCGCGGCGAGTTGCCGTGGGAGGCGGTGGGTGTGCAGGCTCGCGACGCGCGCACACTGGTGCTGCGTTTGGAGAGTCCGATGCCGCAGCTGCCGCAGCTGCTCCTGCATTACACCTGGAGCCCCGTTCCGGCGCATGTCGTGGAGTCGCTGGGAGGCATGCTCGACCGCCGCAGCCTGTGGACCAAACTGCCGCACCAGGTGGGCAATGGAGCCTATGTGTTGGAGTCGCACCGTTTCAACGAGGCGCTGACGGTGCGCGCCAATCCTCGCTACTGGCGCGCGGGCGAGCTGCGCAACCGCGGCGTGCGCTTTTTGCCCATTGTCAACGGCTATACGGAGACGCGCATGTTTTGGGACGGCAAGCTGCATATCACGAACAATGTACCGCCGGAGCTGCTGGCGGCGGCGCGGCGGCGCGCCCCGCAGGCCTATTGTCAGGATGCCTATTACTGCTCGATTTTTTATCGATTGAACACACGGCGCCCGCCGCTGGATGACGTGCGGGTGCGCCGCGCGCTGTCGCTGGCTATTGACCGCCGCGAGCTGGTGGAGCGCGTGGTGCGCGGGGCGGGCAGCCCGAGTTTTGCCTTCACCCCGCCGGGTGCGGGCTATGCGGGGGTGGTTTTGCCGGAGGCGGCGCAGACGCAGGAGCAGCGCGTGGCGGAGGCGCGCCGCCTGTTGTCGGAGGCGGGCTACCCGGGCGGAAAGGGTTTTCCCTCGCCGGAGATTATGACGACGAGCCGCGACGTGCAGCGCCTGATGGCCGAGACGATTCAGAGCATGTGGCAGCAGGTGCTGGGGGTGCACGCGGAGATTCGCGCCTGCGAGTGGACGGCCTACAAGGCGGCGCAGCAAAGCGGGGATTACGATATTTCCTCTTCCAGCTGGAGCGGCGATTTTCTCGATCCGGCCACTTTTGTGGAGCTGTGGCGCAGCTCCGGGGGCAACAACTGCACCGGCTGGGGCAGCACGGAATGCGATGCGGCGCTGGCAGAGGCGGCTGCGGCGGCCGATGCGGGGGTGCGCCGTGCGGCGCTGCAGCGGGCAGAGGAGCTGATGCTGCGGGCTCAGCCCATCATTCCGCTCTACGGCAGCGAGCGCACCTATCTGAAGGATCCGGCGGTGCAGGGCTGGTTCCCGCTCTTGTTGGATAATCACCCGCTGGATGCGGTACAAGTGGGAGGGAGGGGCTGATGGCGGGCTTGTTGTTGCGTCGTTTGGGACAGGGTGTGTTGGTGATTGCCGTGTTGCAGACGCTGACCTTTTTCCTGGTGCGGCAGTTGCCGGGCAATCCCTTTTTGGGCGAGCGCAAGCTGCCGGAGCACATCATGGCGCAGCTCAATGCGCTCTATGGGCTGGATCAGAGCGTGTGGGTGCAGTATGCGAACTACTGGAAGGGGATTCTGTTGCATGGGGATTTCGGCCCCTCGCTGGTGCAGGAGGGGGTGCAGGTGAGCGAAATCATCGCGCAGGCGTTCCCGGTGTCGCTGCTGCTGGGGGTGCTGGGCATGCTGATTGCCGTGCTGGTGGGGATTCCGGCGGGGATGCTGGCGGCGTGGTGGCGCAATCGCTGGCCGGATGCGCTGCTGATGCTGGCGGCGATGGCGGGTATTTGTATTCCGGCCTTTGTGTTGGCTCCGGTCTTTGGGCTGACCTTGGGGCAGTGGGTGCCGGGGCTGAGCGTGGCCGGTTGGGATGATGCGCTGTGTGCGGTGCTGCCGGCGCTGACGCTGGGGTTGGTGAATGCGGCGTATCTCGCGCGCCTGACGCGCGGCGGTATGGTGGAGGTGCTGGGTTCGGATTTCATCCGCACGGCGCGCGCCAAGGGCTGCTCGGCGCCGAGGTTGCTGTTTGTGCATGCGCTGCGCAGCGGGTTGCTGCCGGCGGTGTCGTACCTGGGCCCGGCTTTTGCGGGGCTGATTACGGGTTCCTTTGTGGTGGAGACTTGTTTTCAGGTGCCGGGCATGGGTCTGCACTTTGTGAATGCGACGACGACGCGCGATTATTTCCTGCTGCAGGGGCTGGTGTTGTGCTATGGGGTGCTCATTGTGCTGGCTAATGCTGCGGTGGATGTGGTGTTGATGTGGTTGAACCCCCGTTTGCGAACCGCCCAATGAAACGCTGTTATGAAGAGGGGCATTCGCTGTGGCGCGATGCCCGCCGCCGCCTCGCCCGCAACCGCGCGGCGATGGGCTCGCTGCTGTTGCTGCTGCTGGTGGCGGGGGCTTGTTTTCTGCTGCCGCTGAGTCCTTGGGTGGCGAATCCGAATGAGGCGAATCTGGATAACATCGCTGCTGCCTGCTCGTGGGAGCACCCGTTTGGGACGGATCAGTTGGGGCGCGATTTGCTGGCGCGGGTGTTGTACGGCGGGCGTATCTCGCTGCTGGTGGGGCTGGTGGCTACGCTGGTAGCCACGCTGGTGGGCTTGGTCTACGGGCTGATTTCGGGCTATGCGGGGGGGCGCACGGACGCGCTGATGATGCGCACGGTGGATGTGCTCTTTGCGTTGCCTTTCATTGTGCTGGTGGTGGTGTTTTCGCTGTCGATTGAGGAGCCGAGTCGTGAGCTGACGGAGTATTTGGTGGCGGCCACGGGCTGGAGCCGCGAAAGTGTGGCGCCGCTGACGGGGCTGCTGCCGCTCTTTGTGGCCATCGGGGCGCTGGGCTGGCTGACCTTGGCGCGCATGGTGCGCACGCAGACGCTGGAACTCAAGGGGCAGGAGTTTGTGTTGGCGGCGCGCTCGCTGGGGCTGAGTCATGCCGCGATTCTCTTCCGCCACATTGCGCCGAACCTGCTGGGCACCGTGGTGGTCTACACGACGCTGGCGGTGCCGGGCATGATGCTGACGGAATCCACGCTGTCCTTCATCGGCCTGGGTGTGCGCCCGCCCAACAGTAGTTGGGGCACGCTGATTAAGGAGGGCGCCGACCGCATGGAGGTGAGCCCGGAGCTACTTATCTTCCCGGCGCTGTTCTTCTGCATCACCCTGCTGGCGCTCAATTTCCTGGGCGATGGGCTGCGCGATGCCATCGACCCGCGATCGGCCAAGGATTGAGCGGGGGCGTGCCGAGCATCAGTCGATATAGACGCGTGGCACGCGTCCGGAGATGCAGGTAATGACGTTGCTGGGAATGGTGCGCGCTCGGGTGGTCAGCTCTTCCCAAGGAACATTGGGACCCATGATTTCGGCCACATCGCCCGGGCGCACGCCGTCGAGGTGGGAGACATCGACCATGATCTGATCCATGGTGACACGCCCGAGCACGGGGCAGTAGGAGCCGTTGAGGTAGACGCGCGCGCCCGTGTTGGAGAGGTAGTGCAGGTAGCCGTCACCGAAGCCGATGCCGATGGTGGCGACCTTGGTGGGGCCGGTGGTGATGTAGGTGTGGTTGTAGGAGACACCGTGGTTGTCCGGCAGGGTGCGCAGCAGGGTGACGCGGCTGTAGAGCGTCAGGGTGTTGCGCAGCTCGCGGTTGTAGGGCGAGGGCATGGGCGAGTAGCCGTAGAGGATGCGCCCGAGCCGCACCATGTTGGTGCCGGCGGCGCGGTAGTTGAACACGCCGGAGCTGCTGCAGAGGTGGCGGTAGGGCAGCACCAGCTGCTCACTCAGCACGGCGAGGGCGCGCTCGTAGCTGCGAATCTGGCGGTGGGTGAAGGAGATGTCGTCGGCCGCGGCGGAGAGGTGGGAGAAGGCGCCCTCGATGTTGAGATGCTCATAGCTCCGCAGTTTCTCGGCCAGCCCGGGGATGTCGCCCGGCAGCAGTCCGGCGCGCCCCATGCCGGTGTCGATGCTGATGTGGAGCTTGACCTTGCAGTCGAAGAGGCGGCCGAGGGAGTTGAAGTGCTCGGCTTCTTCGAGGCTGGAGAGGGCGGCGCGCCAGCCGTTCTGTACAATGGCTTCGCGCTCGGCGGGGAAGCAGGGACCCAAAATGAAGGGGCAGGTGCGGCAGCCGGCATCGCGCACGCGGGCGGCCTCGCCGACGGTGGCCACGCCGAAGAACTCGATATCACAGCCGTCCAGAGCCTTGACGACCCCCTCGAGCCCGTGCCCGTAGGCCTCTGCCTTGACGATGGCCATCTGCTTGTGCTCGGGGAGCACCCGGCGCACGACGGACAGATTGTGGCGCATGGCGCCGGTGTCGACTTCGGCCCAGGCTCGGTAGAGAGAGGTATCCTGCATGGGGGCGATTGTATGCCCCCGGGGGGCGAATTGCAACCAAATTTCCGCATTCGCGCACTAGGGGAAAGCCCGTCTGCAAAAAAACGGCGTGCAGACAGCTATCTCGCTTGAAAGATTCGTTGTTTTTGCCTATAATCACCCACGTATGCTGTCTTTTGTGTCCTTTGCTGCTGTGGCGTCGATGGAGAAATTGACTTCTGTCGGTTGGGGGGCGCTCGATTTGTTCGAAAAGGGCGGAATGTTGATGTGGGCGCTGCTCTTTCTGTCGGTCATTGCGCTGATGGTGTTTTTGTGTTGCCTGTGGACGACGCGCCAGTCGGCGGTGCTGCCTGTACGCCTAGTTCTGTCGGTGGAGTCTTGCATCCGCATCAAAGACTACGCCGGGTTGATGAGCATGTGCGAGCACGACGGCTCGAGCTTTGCCCGCACGGTGCACGTGATTGTGATGTTCCTGCAGCGCAACCCGCGCGCCAACATGGAGGAGGTGCGCGAGGTGGCCGAGGCGGAGGGCTCCCGCCAAGCCAATATCCTGACGCGCCAAATCAACTGGTTGTCGGACATCGGTGCCATCGCGCCGATGATCGGTCTGCTGGGGACGGTGCTCGGCATGATGCAGACCTTCATGGAGCTGGCGGCCGGCAATTTCGAGGGCGTGAAGCAGATGCAGATGGCGGGCGGCATCGCTCAGGCCATGATTACCACGGCCGGCGGCCTGATGCTGGCCATCCCCAGCATGGCCGGCTACGTCTTCTTCCGCAGTCGCATCCAGAAGCGCATCACGGATATGGAGGTAGCGGTGACGCACATCCTCTCGGCGATTGCCGTGCAGCGCGATCGCGAGCATCGGTTGGGTAGCTCGTACCAGCGCGGCACCTCGAGCGAGGAGATGGATGATGACGATTTTTAATCGCCGGTGTTGACCCCCTGAGCACTCATGAAGCTTCGGACCAAACTCCCCGACCCCATCGGTTTCCAGCTCGCACCGATGCTGGATGTGGTGTTCCTGCTGCTCATTTTCTTTGTTGTCACGCAGAAGATTATCCTCAATGAGCAGGATTTGAAGGTCAAAGTGCCGACGGCTCCCAGCAGTTCGGAGGAGTCGAGCCGCGCGATTGATGAAATCATCATCAACGCGCGCGAGGAAGACGGCAAGTTGGTGATTACCATCGACCGCGTGGAGTTCACGCGCGAGGCGCTGCTCAACCTGCTCTCGCGCACCGTCAAGCTGAACCCCAGCCAGCCGGTGCGCATCCGCGGCGATGCGAGCATGCGCTGGCAGAGCATGGCCGATGTGATTTCCACCTGCACGCAGGCGGGGGTGTGGAATGTATCGTTCTCCAAGCAGATGCCTGCCGCTCAGTAATGTTTTTCTCCGTGGTGATGAAGTCGATTTCTCTTTCTGTTCTTCCCTTGTTGCTGCTGTCGGCGGCGGCTCAGCAGGGCGGTGACGCCCCTCTGGTGGTCAATCGCGAGGCGGATTCTTACGCCATCGCCGAGCAGGTGTACACCCAGGCGCGTCATACGGCGGATGCCAACGCACGGGCAAGCGCCATGTACCGCGCTGCCGAATTGTTCGCTACCTACCTCAAGACTTATCCCCGAGCAGCCAACCGCGACCGCGCGCTGTATCTGCTGGCGGTGTGCCGCGCAGAGTCGGGCGATGCGGCGGCCTCGAACGCCACATTGGAGACGCTGGTGCGCTCTGCCAAGGGTGAGTATGCGGCGGCCGCAGCGTATAAGCTGGGCTCGCAGGCGGCGATGCGCCAAGACTGGGCGGCGGCGCGGGATTATTTCCGCACCGCGCGGGCACAGACCAAGCGCGCGGTGTTGCTCAACGATGCGCTGTACCGCATGGCGCGAGCGCAGTTGCAGCTGGGGCAGCGCGGCGAGGCCGAGGCGGCATTCCGCACCCTGCAAACGCAGCCGGGGGTAGCCCCGGAGCTGCGCGGTGCGGCTCTGTTGGCGTTGGCGCAGATGAAGACGGAGGACGGCAACGATGCGGAGGCCTACACGCTCTTCTCCGAGCTGCTGAGCAACGAAAAGCTTGATGCCTCGACGCGCGGCACGGCGCTCCTGCAGGCGGCGCGTCTGGCCTCGAAGCTCGGCAAGAGCGAGGAGGCGCAGACATACTACGCCAGGCTCAACGGGATGTCCGGCATGGAGAAATACGCTGCGGAGGCTCAGCTGGAGCGTCTGCTGGCTCTCTACAACGAAAAGAAGTATGTAGAGGTGGTGCGCGTGGCAGCGGCGGGCAATATCTCGATGGATGACGCCGTGAAGGAGGCGCGCCGCGACCTCATCGTGGGGCAATCGAACATGGAGCTCCGCCAGTACGAGGCGGCGGAGCAGTGGTTCTCGATGGCCGAGCGTGCACAGCCCGGCACGCCGACGGCGGCGGACGCCGGGTATCGCCGCCTCATCTGCGTGCAGCAGCGGAGCGCCGACGATTTTTTTCGCCTGGCCGAGGAGTATCTGGCCACCTATGCCGCGCCGGGCAGCAACACAGTGGGCATGCCCTGCATTGATTTGGTGCGTTTGATGTATGCAGACCGCATGATGACGGTCGATGCGGCGGCGGCAGCGCGTCAGTTCGAGGCGCTGCGCCTCGATGCGCTGCCGGAGGCGGTGCGGGCGGATGCCGAGTTCAAGAAGGCTTGGTGTGCCGCGGCGGGGGAACAGTACGACCCCATCCCCACCTTGGATCATTTCCTGAGCACCTACCCGCAGGATAAGCGGGTGGCGGAAGCGCTGGTGCTGCGAGGCTCGGCGCATGCCAAGCACGACAATTTGACCGGAGCCTTGGCCGATTTTGACCGCGTGGTTCACGAGTTTCCGGAGAGCGATTCGGCAGCGGTCGCTTGGCAGCGGGCGGCGCAGGCCTGCGCCAAAAACGCGCGTCAGGACAAGGGCACGCGCGATAAGATGGTGGGGTATTACGAGGGCTTGATTAAGTTTTACGATGCAGCAGTGAAGCGCGGTGTCACGCCCAAGCCCGCCGCCATTGCCGAGGCGCACTACAACATTGCCTGTGCTCTGTACGACAGCGACCCTGCGGCGGCGGTGCCGCACTTCCGCGAGGCGCGGGCGCAGGGCGGTCGCTATGTGTCGCTGGTGGATGTGCGCTTGGTGCATTGCTTTTTCAAGATGGAGGATGCCGAGGGGTTGCGCCGCGCCTTGCAAACGCTGGAAAAAACCAACCTCGGTTCCTACAACGGACTGCCGCCGGCTATTCTGCGCTGGTGTGGCTGGATGTGCTACAAGAGCGGCAAATATGCCGAGGCCGACAAGTTCCTGAGCGATGCTTTGTCCCGCGAGCCGCGCGAAACATACACGGCGGCGGATGGTTCGCAGCAGGAGCGCCCCAAAGCAGAGCCGATTGTGTGGAAAACACTGGCACGCGCCCGGCTGGAGCAGCAACACTATGCCGAGGGCTTGCAGGCAGCGGAGTTTTACGTGGGGATGGAGAATCAGGCCTACCGCAAGGCTGAAGGCATGAGCGACCAGGCGCAGCTGCTCATCGGGCTGAACCGCGGTGCCGAGGCGCGGGCCATTTGCGAAAAGGCGATTGCTATGGGCATCGACGGTCCGATTAAGAGCGCACTCTTCATCACGCTGGGCGATGCTTGCTACGCCGACAAGCAGTACAGCGAGGCGGCCAAGTACTACGGGCGCACGGCCAACGTGGTCAGCGACCGTGAGCTCAAACCGACGGCGCTGTACAAAATCGCGGCGGCGTTGCGCCGTTGCGGCAAGGCGGGTGAGGCGGAGCAGTATGAGAATACGCTGCGCAGCGAGTTCCCCGACTGGAAACCCGCGCCCGCTGTCGAGGCGCTGTTGAATCGCCCCTGAGCCCGCTCCTCATGTTTTATTCCGTCAACAGCAACCGCCGCAAGCGTTGGTACCGCTTTCTGTGCATCGGGCGCGGCAAGTTGGTGGCGTTGGGCGCGGTGCTGGTGGGTATCGCGGTTCTTTTCCTGGGAGGACTGGTGTTCTACACCGTGCGCGCCATGCAGTATGACATGGACGCGGTGGTGAGCGAGCCGGGCGGCAGCATGCTGTTCGATGCCGAGCGCCGCCCCATCGCGTTGCTTTCCGGCACCCTACACCGTCCGTTGACTCGAGAGGAGCTGCCTCGGGATTTGGTGAACGCCTTCGTCGCCCGCGAGGACGAGCAGTTTTTCACGCACAACGGGGTGGTGCTTTCGGGGGTGCTGCGCTCCTTGTTTCGCAACGTGAGCTCGTTGAGTTACAAGCAGGGGGCGTCGACGATCACCATGCAGCTTACCCGCCATGTGTACGAGTTGCGCGCCAAGACGCTGGATCGCAAACTGCTGGAGGCCATGCTGGCGCAGCGTATCGAGCACCACTACGACAAGTACACGATTCTGCTGCAATACCTCAGCCGTATCTATTTCGGGCAGAGTTGCGACGGCATTCGCGCTGCGGCGCGCTGCTACTTCGACAAGGAGGTGTCGCAACTGGATCTTGGCGAATGTGCAACGCTGGCGGGGCTGGTGCGCGGGCCCTCGATTTTCAACCCAAGGCGCAGCATGAAGGCCGCCGTGCAGGTGCGCAACGAGACCTTGGAGCGCATGGAGGAGTGTGGCTTCATCACACCCGAGCAGTGCGAGGCGGCTAAGGCTGAGGACATTGTGCTGCGCAGCCCCTCGGGCGATGAGGTCGGCGGAGTCTCCTATGCGGCGCTGTGGGCGCAGGACGAGCTGGAGGAGATTGCCGAGCGCATGGGGGAGAAGGCCATGGGCGGGGTCAATATCGTCACCACGCTGAATTTGCCCGTGCAGCAGATGCTGGAGCAGGCCGTCGAGCGCGCCCTGAGTGCGGTGGAGCAACCCTCCCTGTACCCCGAAGAGTGGAATGCCCTGTATGCCGGCGAGGAGGCAGCGGCCGAGGCTCGCAAATCCTTCATGCGTCTGCGTCGTCCTGCCGGTATGAAGGTGCGCGGCGAGGCCAATGATGTGGCGGGACTGCTGCAGGCTTGTGTGGTGGTGGTCGATACCCGCCGCCGCCGCGTGGGGCAGGTGTTGGCTCTGGTGTCGGGGCGCAGCGCGACGGATGGTCGCAACCGCTGGCTGGAGCGCAGCTGCCCCGGGCGCAATGCGGCCCCGCTGCTCTTTGCCTGTGCCTGCATGCCGGGCTCGGGGGATCACCACATTGTGGCACGCGACATGGTGGCCACGGGGCGCGCGCTGGGCTACGACCCGGTGCACGCCTTCTACACGGCGCTCAAGGCCGAGGGCTGCGAATTGCCCGATCGCGAGCACGAGGATGACCTCTATGCAGGGAATTTCCCCATGCGGCGCTTGGATTTGGCTCGCTTCCTGTTTTCGCTCCAGAACCACGGGCGGGACTACCGCCTGAGCTTGGTGCAGTCGCTGTGGGGGCGCAATGGCGCGGCATTGTACGCGACCGATGGGCAGACGCCGCCGGAGTTCATTCGCCGCGAGAGTGCCGATGCGGCGTCGACACTGCCTCCCTTTGTCTGTGCCGAGGGCGAGCCGGTGGTGCTCAGCGAGCCCATGGCGGATGGCGCGGGGCACTGGGTCATGCTGAGCAAGCCCAAGGGTGTGTGTGTGTTTGTGTGGATGGGGGTCGATGATAGCGCCGCTGCTGCGCCGGAGCTGCGCCCCCTGCTGGCGCGCGCCTCGCTCTTGCTGGCGCGCGAGGTGTTCAACACGGCGCGCGCACTGTTGCGCGCGCAGCAGGAGAATTCCAAGGAGACCCCCCAAGCCTCATGAACGACTACAGCCCTTACCTGTGCTTGGCGGAGAAAGCGGCGCGCGAGGCCGGCGCTTTTCTGCGGGAGCACTTGCACCGCCCCCAGGTGGTGGATGAGAGCCTGCCGCACGACATCAAGCTAC
>CAMACY010000014.1 GCA_945831585.1 uncultured bacterium
CGAAAGCTCGGGCGTACACAAGAGAAACGTGGTTTGAGCCCATCATCAGAATGGGGCGCTTTACGCGTAACAACGGAATCACGGAGGGCTTCCATCGCAACATGAAGTTGATTCAGAGACGCGCGTACGGATTTCGGAACTTTGAGAACGATCGCCTACGCGACCTCGTTGAATGTGGCCACAGATGAACTTTTTGCGCAAACCACAAAAATGGGTGTTGACACAAGTTGTTGCCCCGGGCAACAACTTGCGGGACGCACACGCACGGCAGCGGACGCCGTGAGACGAAAACGGACACGGCAAAAACGATCAACAAAACAGGCAGCCCCGCAGGGCTGATTTTTCCCTGCGGGGCTGCCGCGCTCATTGAGCTGCGACGTCGGCGCGATGTGTTGATTCTTAGGGTCCTTCAAGGGGGTCAAACTCACAGGGACTCTGCCATCATTTTTGGCGGTATTAAAAACAGAAACATTGATATATCAACGTTTTTATTTTGCCAAAACTGCAAAAAATGCCATTTTGGGCAGTTGACCGCTCCGTTCGACCTACAACTCAGACAAATTGCGTTTTAATGCTTGGTTTAGGCTTTTTGTAACATATCAATACGACTAGAATCGAGTTTCTCCCAAGGCAGGTCGGCTTTGTCAAAGTGGCCGTAATTCGTCGTAGCCGAGAATATCGGATTCTTCAGCCCCGGGGCTTCGATAATATCAGCGGGCTTGAATGAGAATGTTTCCTTTACTCGCCTTGCCAATTCATCAGAGGTCAGGAAGCTGCAATCGCTCAGCACCTCCACGGAAACTGGCTCAGCCTTACCTATCGTATAGCTCACCTGAACCTCGCAATGCTTGGCCAGCCCAGAAGCCACGATGTGCTTGGCAACCCATCTGCACATGTAAGCTGCGCTGCGGTCAACCTTGCTGGCGTCTTTTCCCGAGAAAACGCCCCCACCATGCCGCCCTACGCCGCCGTAGGTATCGGCGATAATCTTACGGCCTGTCAGACAGCAATCGGCCCGTGGGCCGCCTGTGACGAAGCGTCCGATGGGGTTGATATGGAATTGAGTATAGGAGGTCAGAAGTGAGGCTGGGAGGGAAGCCTTGATGACTTCGATGCAAGCTTTCTCAATTTCTTCCCGCGATGCGTCTGGGGCATGCTGGGTGCTGAGCACGACCGCGCTTATATGACAAGGCATCCCTTCGTAACCATACTCAACTGTCACTTGGCATTTCCCATCGGGGCGAAGCCAAGAAATCTTGCCGCTCTTCCTGACCTCCTCAAGCTTCCGCATGATTCGATGGGCGAACATAATAGGGGCTGGCATCAGCTCCGGCGTTTCATTGCAAGCGAAGCCGAACATCATGCCTTGGTTGCCAGCGTCACCCGTACCCTGATGATCGGTAAAGACAATTACGGCATTTGGAACTTCGGCGATGAAGATCGAATCAAAACTTTAGCATTAACAACTTGGAGGGTTATGATTACGTAGGCGGAGTAGCGAGTGCCGAGGCTCTGCAGGCCGGACAGTTCGGGTACATTTACACTAACGAGTATGCCGACTCCGTCGCATTAGTTGTAAAGGGGCTTAGCACCCCCGAACCCACCACGGCAACCCTGTCGATGCTGGCGCTCGCCGGTTTGGCTGCCCGCCGCCGCCGAGCCTAAGGCTTCGCCCGCACCCCTTGGGGAGGAACGTCGTTTTGTTTTTTTCTGCGTTCGTTTCCCCGCTCCGGCGCTCCCCCACGCGACTTTAGGGGGAGCGCCTTTTTGTCGCTCGGGTAGAGATACTTCATCGACGACGCGCTCGATAAGGCGCACGCGGCACCAAGAGAAACCGCGCTCCCCACCCGGGGAGCGCGGCCAGAGTACAGAGCTCTGATTCGATTACTTGCTGTGGATGTTGAGCATCTCGGCGTAGGTGGGCACCGGCCAAAGTTCGGCATCCACCAGCGCCTCGAGGGCATCAACGGTGACGCGGGCAGACTCCATGGCGCGCTTGATGGCGCAGGGGCAGCCCTTTTCGATGGCCGAGCTCAGCTCGGCCACCTTGCCGGGAAGCTCATCGTACAGGGCACCGACGGCCTCGGCCTTGGCTGTGGCAGCCTTCAGCCCGGCGGTGATGCCCGCGGCACGGATGGAAGCAACAGTGCCGCAGATGTTGGTCATCTGTTCGGCGACTGCCGGCATGTAAATGGTTTGCAGCATGTTGAGGCAGGTCTTGGCCTCGATGTCGATCTGCTTCTCGTAGCTCTCCGTTTGGATTTCCTTGCGAGCGAGCATCTCGGCCTTGGTGAGCACGTTGTACTTCTCCATGAGCTCCAGGGTGGCGGGGGCGGAGAGCACTTCCAGAGCCTCGGGGGTGGTGTGCAGGTGGGGCAGCCCGCGGCGCTCGGCCTCGGCCAGCCACTCCTCGGAGTAGCCGTTGCCGTTGAAGATCACGCGGTCGTGCTTGGTGATCATCTCCTTGATGAGCTCGGCCACCACGGTGTTGAACTCGGGCGTGCCGGCGACGGGCTCCAGGCGCGTGGCGACTTCATCGAGCGTCTCGCACATGATGGTGTTGAGCACGGCCATGGGCCAGGCGCAGGTCTGCGAGGAGCCGACGGCGCGGAACTCGAACTTGTTGCCCGTGAAGGCGAAGGGCGAGGTGCGGTTGCGGTCGGTTGTGTCCTTGGGCAGCACGGGCAGCACATCCACGCCAAGCTCCATGGTGGTCTTGCTGGTGGAGCTGGTGGCGCCGCCTTCCTTGATCTGGCGGATGATGTCCTCCAGCTGGTCGCCGAGGAAGATGGAGATGATGGCGGGCGGGGCTTCCTGCGCGCCGAGACGGTGGTCGTTGCCGGCCTTGGAGATGGAGGCGCGCAGCAGGTCGGCGTGCAGGTCGATGGCCTGAATCACGCTGGCGAGGAAGGTGAGGAAGAGGAGGTTGCTGTGCGGGGTTTTGCCGGGGGAGAAGAGTGAGCCGAGCTCGGGCGTGGAGAGCGACCAGTTGTTGTGCTTGCCGCTGCCGTTGACGTTGGCGTAGGGTTTTTCGTGCAGCAGGCAGACGAGGTTGAACTTGAGCGCCTGGCGCTGCAGGATGTCCATGATCATCACGTTGTGATCCACGGCCACGTTGATGGGCTCAAAGAGCGGCGCAATTTCGAACTGCGCAGGCGCCACCTCGTTGTGGCGGGTCTTGGCGGGCACGCCGAGCGCCCACAGGGCGTGATCCACGCTGGACATGAACTCCAGCACGCGCTCCTTGATGGAGCCGAAGTAGTGATCCTCCATCTGCTGGTGCTTGGGCGGCAGGCAGCCGAAGAGGGTGCGCCCCGTCTCGATGAGGTCGGGGCGCTGCAGGTAGAGGTCACGATCCACGAGGAAGTACTCCTGCTCGGCGCCCAGGTTGCTGTCCACACGGCTGGGGGTGATGCCGAAACACTTGAGCACGCGCGTGGCCTGGCGGCTGACGGAGGCCATGGAGCGCAGCAGCGGGGTCTTCTTGTCGAGCGCTTCGCCCGTGTAGGAGCAGAAGGCCGTGGGGATGCAGAGGGTGGCGGTGTGCGCCGTGCGCTTGATGAAGGCGGGCGAGGTGGGATCCCAGGCGGTGTAGCCGCGGGCTTCGAAGGTGGCGCGGATGCCGCCGGAGGGGAAGGAGGAGGCGTCGGGCTCGCTCTGGATGAGGTTCTTGCCCGTGAACTCGCAGACCATGCCGCCCTTGCCGTCGGGCTCTACGAAGGAGTCGTGCTTCTCGGCGGTGGCGTCGGTCAGCGGCTGGAACCAGTGGGTGTAGTGCGTGGCACCCTTGGAAATGGCCCACACCTTCATGGCCTGCGCAACCTCATCGGCGATGGAGGGATCCAGACGACCGCCCTGCTGGATGGTCACCATCATCTTCTTGAATGCGCTCTTGGAGAGGTATTTCTCCATCGTCTTGATACCGAAAGTATCGCTGCCGTAGAGGGCGGCGAGCTCTTCGGTCGGGTCAATCATGGTGTCAGTAGCCATAGTGATGTGTGGTTGGAATCTGCGGAGCGGCAAGAAGCGCTCTCACCTTTCTATTTGCAAATAGCGTGCCAACTTTTTCAACACCTTGTTTAGAGATTGAAGAACAGGCACTTATGACTGATAAGGCGAAAAAAACGCCCACACAAATTGTACATTTTTGTAAAACCAACAAAAAGCTTTTACATTTTTGTTGAACATTTTTGTACAAAACCGCCTGCCTTAGCAGGGCCACTCACCCCGTGCACGCACATCGCGCTCGATGGCGGCAAGAATCTCCGGAGGCGGGGGGAAATTGGCATCGTGGTGCGAGGAGCGGATCAACGGACCAGCGGCGACACCCGCAAAGCCGCGCGCCAGCGCGATGCCGCGCAGCTCCTCGAACTCGGCGGGGCGCAGGTAGCGGATGACGGGCAGGTGGCGGGGCGAGGGGCGCAGGTACTGCCCGAGCGTGAGGATACTGACCCCTTGCTCCAGCAGGTCGTCCATACTGCGCAGCAGCTCCTCGCGCTGCTCGCCCAGCCCGAGCATGAGACCGCTCTTGGTGACGACGAGCCCGGGTGCGAGCTCGCGGGCGCGGCGCAGCACGTCCAACGAGCGGCGGTAGCGGGCGCGGAAGCGCACGATGGGGGTCAGGCGCTCGACCGTCTCGAGGTTGTGCCCAAAGATGTGGGGGCGCGCGTCCATGACAGCGGCGAGCGCCTCGGCATTGCCGTTGAAGTCGGAGGTCAGCACCTCGATGATGCAGGAGGGGGCGGCGCGGCGCACGGCGCGGATGGTGGCGGCCACGTGCGCTGCGGCGCCATCGGGCAGGTCGTCGCGCGTGACCATGGTGATGACGCTGTGGCGCAGCTGCATGTCGGCCACGGCGGCGGCCACGCGCTCGGGTTCTCCGGGGTCGAGGGGGGCGGGCTTGGCGGTGCGGGTGGCGCAAAAGCCGCAGGCGCGCGTGCAGAGCTCGCCACCGAGCATGAAGGTGGCGCTGCCGTGGCTCCAGCATTCGCCGCGGTTGGGGCACTGCGCCTCCTCGCAGACGGTGACGAGCCGCTCGCCCGCCACCCGCTGCTGCACGCGGCGAAAGACGGCGCCGCCCGGCCCGCGCACCTTGAGCCAGGCGGGGAGGTGTTTTTTTTCCGGGGGCTCAGACGGAGCCCCCTCTGTGTTGTTATTCGGATGATTCGGAGGCACGGAACAGGGGAACGAGGTTGATTTCCCAGGACTGAAAATCGCCGATGTAGGGCTGTTCGACCACGATGGTGTTGTCCCCCCGGCGCAGGGGCAGCAGGGTGGGTTCGTGCGCCCACCACACTTCTTCGTCATCCAGCGGGTTTTCGTTCGCCGGGGCAAACCAGGTGTCGCGCACGCAACGCCCCTGCCCCGCCAGGCGGTAGGTCTGCGGGTTCTTGAGCTCTTGCCCGTTGACCCAGATGCGCGTGCCGCAGGAGGACCACTCGCCGCGGGGTGCCACGCCCGACCAGCGGCGCGAGGAGCGGGCGGGAGCATCGAAACCGATGAGGAAGGGCTGCATGCCCTCCTTGGGCGAGCGGATGGTGGTCTGCGCCCAGACGGTCACGCCCGGTTTCGTCTCGCGGAACACGCCGATGTTGGCGGTGGCGGGGCGGGTGCGCAGGTAGAGGCAGGCGCCGCGACGCGTCAGCCCGCTTCGCTTGTCCCAGGTGCCGGCGAGCACCTGCTGCCGCATGGCTTCGGCCTGCTCGGTGGGGACGGGTTGCGTCAGCGTCCACTCCACGCCGTATTCAGGATGGAAGGGAAAGTCCGTGCCGCGAAAGAGCGTGCGGCGCAGCTTGTCCAACCGCTGCTCAAAGAGGCTGTAGGCGCGCCCGGCCGCCGTGTCATAGCGCGGCAGGGTGAGGGCGAGGGCATCGCCGTCCGGCGGAGCTCCGCACCACGAGCGCTCCGCCGCCGCGCAGAGCACGGGCCATACGCCGTTGTGGCGCTCGATTTTGCTCTTGTCGTCCACGCGAGTATCCGGCCAGATGCAGGCGATGAGCCCCAGGCGCAGCTCGTCCCCGCGCTCGACGCCGCAGGGGCGCATGAAGAAGTAGCGGCGCACGAGCAGCGAGGGCTCGAAGAGGTTGCTGTAGCCCATGGAGGAATCCACGGTGCGGCAATGAATACTCTCGGGGCGGAGCGAGCGCTCGGCAGAAGCGGCGCCCTCGGCCCAGCGCTGGGCGATGGAGTCCTCGCCTACGGGGAGGTCGTGCGGTCCGCCCCACTGCATGGGGCGGCGCCCCAGCGAGATGAGCTTGTCGCTCATGCGCTTCACGAAGGCCTTGGCGTTGGGGATACGCACCTCATCGGCGCCCAAGTGGACAATGGGGCAGTCCTCGGCGGGGATTTCGGCGCAAAACTCCTCCAGCAGTTTTTCCAGAATCTCCTGCCCCTGCTCCGAGGCCATGTCGAAGCCAAAGGCTCGCTTGAAGTAGGCGCTGTGCCCGGGCATGTCGAGCTCGGGGATGATGCGGATGTGGCGCTTGCGGGCGTAGTCGATGAGCTCGCGGATATCCTTGTAGCTGTAGGTGCCCTGCAGGTCGCGCGTGCGGTGCTTGGGGTCGTTGAGCTCGGGGTAGGCGCGACACTCGACGCGCCAGCCGGGGTGGTCAGTCAGATGCCATTGGAAGGTGTTGAGCTTGAGCTGCGCCGCGAGGTCGAGCTGGCGCTTGAGGCTGTCGATGCTCTGAAAATTGCGCCCGCAGTCGTGCATGAAGCCGCGCAAGGCAAAGGCGGGGGCATCCTCGATGCGACCGTGGGGAAGCGAGCCGCCGACCGCCAGTTGACGCAGGGTTTGCAGACCGTAGAAGAGCCCCGCAGGCGCGGCGGCGCGGATGTCGATGCCCGCTGACCCGATGCTCAGGCAATAGCCCTCGGCCGAGCGGATGGCATCGCCGCTCCACAGGCTCTTGTCGAGCGTGAGGGTGCAGCGCAGGGTGCCGCTCCCCTTGCCCTCCGCCGCGCGCACCAGAGCTTTCCACGCCGTGCGCACCATGGGGTCCGACACGGCATCGCCCGCGAGCGCCCACCCCGAGGCAGCGGGCAGCTCCGTGCGCCCCTTGCCCCACTGCACCTGAGCGGGGAAAGGCAACAGCGCGGCCGGCGCCTGTTGTTCCGTTTCCGTCGGATGGGGCGAGACCCATTCCGCCGAAGCCCATGCGCCCGCCAACAGCGTCGCCATCATTAGCAAGTGTTTCAACATATTCGTCGTAACTTAAAGCCCTTCGTGTTCCTGTATCAATTCCAAAAATACCTGCAACCAGCGGCGGTTGACGCGCGCGCCAATCCCCTTGAGCCGCATGGCCGCCTCGATAGTGGTGGGTTTGACCGTGGCCAGAGCCCGCAGCGCCTCGGTGTGCAGCACGCGGTAGGCCGGCACGCGGTGTTCGGCGGCGATGTCGCGGCGCTGCTCGCTCAGGCGCTCGAACAGCTCTTTGTCGAGCTTGCCCGTCATGCACGCCACGAGGGCTTGCGCCCGCTTGAGTCGCTCGTCGGGGTTGCGCAGGGCTCGCGACCAACCACGGCGCGAGAGTTTGGCCTCGGCGCGCCCCATCATCACCGCCTCGCCCGCCGCGCTCAACGCCAGCAGGGGGTACTCCTCGCCCGTGGTCATCACCAGCCCGCCCTTGTGCAGAGCGCGGAAGAGCGCTTTTACCTTGGTCTCGCTCATCTCACGCAGCAGGCCGAAGGTGGAGAGTGCGGAAAGGTGCGGGTGCGCTGCCACATTCGGCGCCGCGCGCAGCATGTCGATGATTTTTCCGCGCCCGTAAATCCCCTCCCACGCGCCGTCGGCGCGGCGGCGCCCGGCGCGAGCCACACCCGAGAGCGCCTTGCGCACCGTCAACAGCTCCGCCTCCGTCAACGACACCGCCTCCTCATCCTCCTCCGGGCAGCAGCCGTCGCAATGGCCGCAGGGCTCGCTGCCCGTCTCGCCGAAGTAGTTGAGAATCCACTGCTGGCGGCAGCCGCAGGAATAGGCGTAGCGCGTGATGGCCTCGATTTTGCAATGGTCGCGGCGCGCCTTCTCCTCCAGCGCTTCCCAATCGATCTGCAGCTCATCGAAGCTGAGCTCCGGGTGCCGCACCCGCGTGCCCTTGACCAAGCTGCCCGCGACATCAAAGCGCTCGATGGCCCCCGCATGCACCAAGACAGTCAGCCCCGTGCTCACCGCCATGGGATTGGCGTCCTTGCCCAGCGCATCGGTCATGGCGTCGGCCGAGAGCTGCAACTCGTGCGTGCCGAAGCTGCAATTGCGGCAGAGGAAGGCGTAGAGCGCACGCAGCAGCGGCCGCGGCGGGTTGCTGCCCTCGTAAAAAAATTCCTGCGTCTTGAGGTCGGCGTGATTGAAGAGCAGCTCGCAGACGGCGGGCTCGCCGTCGCGCCCCGCGCGCCCCGCCTCCTGATAATACGCCTCCACACTGCCGGGAATCTCAAAATGGATGACAAAGCGGACATCGGCGCGGTCAATGCCCATGCCGAAAGCATTGGTCGCCACCGCCACATCTGCTCGGCGCGAGATAAAGTCCTCCTGCGATTGGGTGCGCTCCTCGTCTGTCATCCCGGCGTGGTAGGCCACCGCCCGGATGCCGCGGCGCTGCAGCTCCTCGTACACCAGCATGACATTTTTGCGCGTGGAGCAGTAGATGATGCCCTGCTTCCACTGCGCCACGGTCTTGGCGATGCGCTCGAACTTGTCGGCACGCTTCGCGCAGGGCACCACGCGGAAATCGAGGTTGTCGCGCCCGAAGCCGCTGATAATCACGGCGGGCTCGCGCAACTGCAAGGTGCTCACAATATCCTGCCGCACGGCATCGGTGGCGGTGGCTGTCAGCGCCATGGTCTGCGGAAAGCCCAGCGCCTCCCGTGCGCGCCCCAGCCGCAGGTAATCGGGGCGGAAATCGTGTCCCCACTGGCTCAGGCAGTGCGCTTCATCCACCGCCAACAGGGAGATGGGCCACTCGCTCAGCGTGCGCATGAAGCCCTCCTGCGCAAAGCGCTCGGGCGCCACATAGATAATCTTCAGCTCGCCCGCGCGCAGCGCGTCCATCACCTGCCGATACTCCTCCGCCCCCAGCGAGGAATTGATGGCTGCGGCGGGAATGCCGCGCGCCTGCAGAGCATCCACCTGGTCCTTCATCAGCGCAATGAGGGGCGACACCACCACCGTCAACCCCGCGCGACAGAGCGCCGGCAGCTGGTAGCAGAGCGATTTGCCGCCGCCCGTGGGCATGATGGCCAGCGTGTCGCGCCCCTCCATCACGGCGCGCACCACCTCCTCCTGCCCCGGGCGCAGGCGCTCGAAGCCGAAGAAGTTGTGCAGCGCCTGCTGCAGCTCGGGAAAGGACGGGGGCTCAGGCATGTGCTGCTATTTTAGCGCATACGCCCCCGCACGGCAAGCTTGGATTGCCACGCTAACACAACGCGCCGCCCGGCGGCTAGCGACGGGCGGCGCGCGTAGGCATATGGGATGCAGGGCTCAGGGCTGCTCGGAAGATTCCCCGGCAGGCAGCGCGGCCTCTTTTTCAGCCGTGTCGGCGGCGGCATCCTCGGGCGTCTCCTCCTCCTCGGAGGGCGCAGCGGCGGCCTCCTTGGCAGCCTGCGCTTCAGCCGTTTCCTCGCTCAGCAGCTCGCTGAGTTCGCAGCGAGCGGGAGGCTCGGCCATGAGCGCCAGCGTGTTGCGATAGGCTTTCAGGCGTTCCTCGGAGAAAATGAGGGTGTAGACGCGGCTTTCGCGCTTGGCATAGGCGGCGGCGGCCGTCTCTGCCAGTTGCTGCGCGGTCTTGCCCTTGGCTTGGGGGGCGGTGTCGGCACCGAGCCGCAGCAGCAAGCGCACCACCTCGTCGTTGCCGCGCTGGGCGGCAAGCATCAGTGGGGTATACCCGGCATTCTCACGGCTGTTGAGCTCGGCGCCGGCCTGCACCAGCAGGGTGGCCGAGAGGGGCAAGCCGCTCCACGCCGCCCAGTGCAGAGCGGTGAAGCCGTCCTTGTCCCGGGCATTGACCGCCACGCCCGGCACGGCCAGCAGCTTGCGGAGGAAGTGGGCGCGGTCGGCGTCCTTGGCGCGAGCGAGCTCGGGGTTGTTGTAGTGGGCGTACACGGTCCACATGAGCGGGGTGCGCCCCTCCTTGTCGGCGGCGTTGATAAAGTCGGCATCGGCCGCCAGCCCCTCGCGGAGGGATTTGTCAAAGGTCGGGGCATCGTTATTGCGCACGAGCGAGACGAGCGTTTCGATGGGCGAGACGGCCTCAAAGGGCTTCATGGCAATCTTGCAGAGGGCGCCCAGACCACCCATCACCACAATGAGTTTGAGCATATCGGCGATGATGGGCCACCAGCGCGTTGGGTTCTGTTGTTGTTCAGACATCGTGAGCTCAGGGGGGGGTTAGGAGTGTTCTTCGGTCAGTTCGTCCATCCGGGCTGCTTCCTCGGCTTCTTCCTCGGCCTGTTCATCGGCAGCGGCGGCTTCCTCCGGGTGGTCGGAGACGAAGGAATCCTTGGTCAGGATGATGGCGAGCGGCGAGATGACGGCCATGATGAGGTAGATGGTCCACATGCCCTCGGGGCTGCCCCAAAAGGCGACATGGCCGGTGTCCATCTTGGCGGCGATGCCGTCGTAGCACATGTAGGAGACAAGCAGGCCGCCGATGACGCCGTTGATGGGTTTGGCAATGAACATGGGCAGAGCCGAGAGGCTCATGTAGGAGGCGACCTTGTCCTTGGGCGCCACGCGCGCCACGTACTCGGAGAAGCGCGGGCTGAAGAGCAGCTCGCCGAAGGCAAAGATGACGATTTGCAGGAAGATGGCGACGAAATAGGCCTGCCCCAGGGTGTCGATGCCGGGGAAGATGAAGTACCACTCGGCCGGCACAGCCATGAGGATGAGCGAACAGGCAGAGATGGACATGCCGACAATCATGAGCTTGACGGTGCTGAAGCGCGTGACGATGGGGATGAGCACGATGAGCCCCGTGATGATGATGAAGGGGTTGAGGCTGTTCATGAAGCCCAGCTGGAAGTCATCGCCGATGGTGCGCGTGTAGTACTGCGGCATGACGAGGAATTGCAGCGTGAACACCAAGCGCACGCCGAGCGTGAGCACGAGGAAGACGATGAGCTTTTGGAACGCGCGCTCGCGGGCGACCTGGCCGATGAGCTCCAGCGGGCGGCGCACGCTCTGCTTGCTGCGGTCGATGCGCTCCTCGGGCACGGCGTAGGCGTCTTCATTCACCAGGCGCGTGAAGATGAAGGCTACCACTTCGTAGGCAGTGCCGAGGTTGACGACCCAGTAGAGCCCCTCCACATCGCCCTTCCACGCCATGATGTTGTCCACGATACCCACCCCGGCGAGCAGGGCGCCGATGTTCATGAACAGGTAGTAGAAGTTGAAGCCCGTGGGGCGGGCGCGCAGGGTGGTAAAACGGCGGATGGAGGTGGAGATGCAAGGGCCCATGAAGGCCGAGCCGAAGGCCATGGTGCCGATGCCGAGCATGACGATAACCTGCGCCCACTCGGGGTTGAGCCCGAGGACGGAGACGCCGAAGTCGCGCCCCAGCCCCATGAGCAGGCGCCCCGCGATGAGGACGCCGAAGCCGATGGTGTAGGTCTTGCGCAGGCCGATGATGTCGCAGATGGTTCCCACCGCAAAGGCAAAGAGCGAGAGGAAGAGCGTGTACATGCCGACCCAGTAGGCGGCGTTGGCATCACTGAACCCGCAGTATTTGCCCAGGAAGAGGGTGAAGACGATGATGAGGGTGAAGTAGGCGAGCCCGTCGAAGAACTGGATAAAATTGGTGAACCAGAAGTCGCGCCCGCACTCGCGCAGCACCCCGAACTCGGAAAAGTAGCGGAGAATGGGATTTTGTGTGCTCTTGCTCATGTATCCGTCGTGTCCGGGGGTGAATCAGGCTTCGAGCACCGCGCCCTTGGCGGCGTTGGCGGCGAGCTTGCGATAGCGCTTGAGCCACTTGCCGGCGATGTCCTGCATGGTGGGTTTCCAGACGGCGCGGCGGGCGGCGATTTCCTCGTCGCTCAGCTCGGCGCAGATGCGGCGGGCGGGGATGTCGATGCTGATGATGTCGCCGTCGCGCAGCAGACCGATGAGCCCGCCCTCGGCGGCCTCGGGCGAGACGTGGCCGATGCAGGCGCCGTGCGTGGCTCCGGAGAAGCGGCCGTCGGTGATGAGCGCCACGCTGCTGCCCAGCCCCTTGCCCATGATGTAGCTGGTGGGGGCGAGCATTTCCTGCATGCCGGGACCGCCCTTGGGGCCTTCGTTGCGGATGACGACCACATCGCCCGCTTTCACCTTGTCGGCCAGAATGCCCTCGCAGGCGGCTTCCTGGCTCTCGAAGATGACGGCGGGACCGCGGTGCACCATCATCTCGGGCAGCACGCCGGCTTTCTTGACGATGGCGCCCTGCTCCGCCAGATTGCCGAAGAGGACAGCCAGCCCGCCATCGGGGGAGTAAGGCTTGTCAACGGTGCGGATGACGCGCTCGTCCTGCGTGTGCAGCCCCTCGATCTGCTGCCCGAGGGTTTTGCCGCTGACGGTGGGGGTATCGGTGTTGAGCGCGCCGGGGATGCGGTTGATTTCCGCGAGGATGGTCATGATGCCGCCCGCACGCAGCACATCGTGCATGTGCCAGTGCGAGCTGGGCGCCACCTTACAAATGTTGGGGGTGCGCTTGGAGATGTCGTCGATGCGGTGCAGGTCGTAGTTGAGCCCGGCCTCGGCGGCAAAGGCGAGGGTGTGCAACACGGTGTTGCTGGAGCCGCCCATGGCCATGTCGCAGGCGAACACGTTGTCGATGCTCTTCTGCGTGACGAGGTCGCGGGGCAGCGGACCGCCCTGCAGCGCCATCTCAACCGCGCGGCGGGCGGCGGCGCGCCAGAGCTCCTTGCGCTCTTCGGAGAGGGCGAGCAGCGTGCCGTTGCCGGGCAGCGCGAGCCCGAGCACCTCGCAGAGGCAGTTCATGGAATTGGCGGTGAACATGCCCGAGCAGGAGCCGGCGCCGGGGCAGGCGCGGCACTCAACCTCGTGCAGCTCCTCCTCCGTGATTTTGCCGGCCGTGCAGGCGGCAACGGCTTCAAAGACGCTGTTGAGGTCCAAATCCTCACCGTGAATCCCCTTGCCGACCGCCATGGGACCGCCGCTGCAGAAGATGGTGGGGATGTTGCAGCGCAGCGCGCCCATGACCATACCCGGCACAATTTTATCGCAGTTGGGGATGCAGATGCAGGCGTCGAAGGCGTGGGCGGAGAGCATGGTCTCCACGCTGTCGGCAATGAGCTCGCGGCTGGCCAGCGAGTATTTCATACCCTGGTGTGCCATGGCGATGCCGTCGCAGACGCCGATGAGGTTGAACTCGATGGGAGTACCCCCGGCTTTGCGGACTTCCTCTTTGATGAGCTGCGCGACCTTGTTGAGGTGCACATGCCCCGGAATCACCTCGTTGAACGAGTTGCAGATGGCGATGAAAGGCTTTCTGATGTCTTCATCCGTCATCCCCGTTGCGCGCATGAGACTGCGATGCGGTGCGCGCTGGATGCCGGCTTTGGTACGATCCGATAACATAGCGCGCGCAGTATAGCACAAGCACCGGTGCAAAGCGAGCAGAAAAATTTGCCGCCCGGCCGCGTCATCGCACCCCTGCCTACGCCCCCGGTGAAGGCTAGGCTGGTTGAACACCGGGTGGTTGGCAACGGCTTTTCGGCGTCGCCTTTGATGGTGCCCCCCGGTCTGCTGCTGCACACGGGGTTTCCCGTTGACGCGGCGCTGCCGCGACGCCATAATGGTGCCATGAGCACCATGGTGACGGAATGTCTGAGGGATATGGAACACCCGCGCGTGCGTCGCGCGCTGGAGGTCTACCGCCGCAGTTTTCCCTACAGTGAGCAGCGGGAGCCCGCCGCGCAGGAGCGTATGATGCGCGATGAGGCCTACCGCTTCGAGCTGCTGCGCGCGCAGGAGCGCGATGTGGGGGCGCTCCTGTGGTGGGAGCATGCGGATTTTCTCTATTTGGAGCATTTTTTTGTGTACCCCGAGGAGCGCAATCGCGGATGGGGCGCGGCGGCGCTGCGCTGCCTGCAGGCGCTCGGCAAACCCATTGTGCTGGAGATTGAGCCCCCGCAGGACGACATCTCGCGGCGGCGACGCGCCTTTTACGAGCGCTGCGGCTTTTGCACCACGGAGCACGCGCACTTGCAGCCGCCCTACCACGCCGGGCAGGCCGAGCTGCCGCTCGTGGTGATGAGTTACCCGCGCGCCATCGATGCGGCGGAATACGCCGCGTTCAATCGCTTCCTGCGCGGCTATGTGATGCGCGCCTCGCGCGACTGAGCCGACGCGCGACATGCGCAAGCAGCTTCGGCAAGGCCTCAGCGGTAGCGGCGGCGGCGCTCAAAACGGCTGAAGGGGTGTTCCTCGCGCTCGCGACGCCCGGCGTAGCGCTCCTCGCGGTAGCCGCTGCGTTTTTCGCGCGGGCGGCGGGGGCGGTAGTCCGTGCTCTCGTTCTCGCGGTAGCCGCGACGGCGGTGCTCACCGGGCAGTTCGGGGCTTTCAACATAGCCGCGATCCTCGCGCAGGTTCACCTCGTAGCCGCAGATGCGGCAGGTGGCCAGGCGCTCGCAGAGCATGGGCGCGACCTCCGGCGACACCTCGATGAGGCTGTGCTTGGCAAAGATGCGGATGTCGCCCACGCTGCCCTTGGGGGCGCCGCCCTCGTTGTAGAGCAGCCCGGCGATGTCCTTGGGGCGAATGTGCAGCAGCTTGCCGCCGTTGAGGAAGAGACGCACGCTCTCTTGCAGGCGCGGCGCCTGCTCGCGCGGGCTATCGGTGCTCTTGGGGGCAGCAGCGACGCGAGCGGGGCGATCCTCGGGGATGGGCTGCAGCTCGCGGTGCCCCTTGTCCACCAGCAGGTGGAACATCGCGCAGAGCAGTTTATCAGGCTCCACCTCCAAATCGCGCAGCTCCTCCGGCAGCTCATGCGCAGCGGCGGCCTTGTCCAGAATCTCGTCCACCAGAGCTTCGCGACGCGCGGTCTCCACCTGCTCGGCCGTCATCACTTTCTCGCGCGTCAAGCGGGTGCCGACAAAGCGTTCGATGCGCGCCAACAGCGAGAAATCGCGGCGCCCGATGAAAGTGACGGCGCGCCCCTTGCGCCCCGCACGCGCCGTGCGACCAATGCGGTGCACGTAGTCCTCGGGGTCGCGGGGCAGCTCGAAGTTCACCACGGTGTCCACATCGTCGATGTCGAGCCCGCGCGCGGCGATGTCGGTGGCGACGAGCACATGCAGGTTGCCGCGACGGAAGGAGTCCATGACACGCTCGCGCAGGGTCTGCGGCATGTCGCCGTGCAGGCGATCCACGGCATAGCCGCGCGCCAGCATGCCGTCCACCACGTCGTCCACCACGCGCTTGGTGTTGGCAAAGACCAGCCCGCGGCGCATGCGCCCCATCTCGATGAGGCGGCTGAGCACCTCGATGCGCGAGGAGAAAATCACATCATACACCACCTGCTCGCAGGTGGGCACGGTCATCACGGGGCGCTCAATCTCGATGGTCTGCGGCTCCGTGGCCAGCTCCTCAATGAGCGCATGAATCGGCGCGCTCATGGTGGCGGAGAAGAAGAGGGTGCGGCGCGAGGCGGGCAGCTGTGCGACCACCCGCTCGATGTCCTCTTGGAAGCCCATGTCGAGCATCTCGTCGGCCTCGTCGAGAATCAATGTGTTCACCTGCTCCGTGCGCAGCTCGCCCTGCTCCATGAGGTCGATGACGCGCCCCGGCGTGCCGATGACGAACTGAACCCCGCGGTGCAGCGCCGCCAGCTGCGGTCCGAAGGAGGCACCGCCGTAGATGGCCACCGCCGAAACGCCGTCCAAGAAGAGCGCCAGCTTCTCCACCTCGCGGCAAATCTGCACCGCCAGCTCGCGCGTGGGCACCAGGCAGAGCACCTGCACCGACGCCAGCCCGGGGTCTATCCCCTCCAGCGCGGGGATGGAGAAAGCCAGTGTTTTGCCCGAGCCCGTGTGGGACAGCCCCACGACATCGCGCCCCGCCAGCGCCGGGGGAATCGCCTGCTCCTGAATGGGCGAGGGGGACTCAAAGCCGAGCACATCGATGGCTTCCAAAATTTCCGGGCAAATGCCGAGCTCTGAAAAGGTCATGACGGCAGGCAGATTGCCCGAAAGTACACCGTATGTAAAGCGCAAAGGCTGACAGCCCGCGCTTTTCACGGTTCCGCACCGTCCGCAGCGCCCTCGGGGGCGGGAACGGGCGGCTCAGCGGCCTGCCCAGCGGACTCCGCAACAGGCTCCTCGGCGGGGCAGTGCGCCAGATAATACTGCGCAGCGGCATTGCCCTGCGCGGCAGCGCGGCGCCACCAGGCGCGCGCCTCCTGCCGATTCTCCGCGATGCCCGCACCGCGGTAGAGCAGCAGACCGTAGCGCATCTGCGCCACGGCATCGCCCGCGCGTGCCTGCGCCAGCAGCTCGGCATTCATCGCCGCCAGCCGCTCGCGCACCTGCTCGGCGGTTGGGGTGGGTCCCTTGGGCACAAAGGCTGCTCGCGGCGGACGCGCCGCCGCCCCCAGCGAACGGATGAGCACCGGAAGCACCAGAAAGGCGCCCATGGCATACACCGCCACCATCACCCAGCCGGCGGGCGAGCGCTGCGTGCGCAGCAGAAAGGGGCGAATCCGCCGCCGCGCCGCTGTGCCCTCGCCACCCGTATGCCCACGGCGCGCGCGGCGGCGCGCGGCTCCCCGGCGGCTCGACACGCGCACGCGGTGCGGCATGCTCTCCAGCTCCGGAGCGCAGGACAAGCGGCGGTGGCGCTCCAGCCAGCCGTCGTAGTGGTAGCGCTGCTCCTCATCGCCGAGCACGCGGTAGGCCTCTGCCACCAGCTTGAAGCGTTCCTCGGCGGCGGCATTGCCCGGGTTCAGGTCGGGGTGGAAGCGCCGTGCCTGACGGTGGTACGCCGCCTTGAGCTCCGCCGGCGAGACCGTGGGAGCAACATCCAGCAACTCGTAGTAGTCAGTGCGCATGGTTCCCGCAAAGCTCCTTGAGCTGATGCTGCGGCTGCCAGCCGAGCGCGCGCAGGGCTGCCGTGTCGGGCAGCGCCGAGCTGCGCCCGCGGTGCCCGGCGGCGCTCTCCTGCGCCTCTGCCGGGATTCCCGTGAGCTCCTCCAGCATGGCGTAGGCCTCAGCATGGGTCAGGGACTCGCCGCAGACATCGTAGCAGCCGCTCGGCGCTTCCGCCAGCAGCAGCAGCGCCCGCGCCGCATCGTCTGCATGCACGTAGTTCAGGCGCCGCTGCGGAGGGCCGGGCAGGCGCGGCTCCCCCGCGCAATGGCGGCGCAGGAGTTCGCAGCGCCCCTCGCCCCAGAGCGCCGCCAGACGCGCCACGACCCCGCCGCGCGCCAGCACACCCTGCTCCGCCGTGCGCAGCACCTCGGCGCGAGCGCCCTCAGCTGCACCCGCTGACAGTGCGGAACACCAGATGACCCGCGCTGTGCGCGGCAGGGCGCCCAACACCCCGAGGTAGGCGCGGCGGTAGGCTGCGGCATCGCCTCCGCGCGTGGACTGGCAGCAGAACATCCGCTCAGGCAGCGGATGCCCCTCCCAAACGGCGGGGTCAGCGGCATCCTCCCCACGGCGCAGCTCCACGCCGCGCGCGCCCGGCAGCAGCGCCAGCAGGCGCGAGCCCAGAAAGCCCACGCCCACCACCGCGCAAAGCCGAGGGTCGATGCTCATGAGCGCTGCTCCCAAATCAGCTCCGCCAAGGCCAAATCCCCCGGCAGCGTGATTTTCAGATTCACCCCGCCCGTGACCAACTGCGTGGCATGCCCCAGCGTCTCCAGCGCCGACACCTCATCCGTCACGCAGAGCCCGAGCGCGCGCACGCGCTCGTAGGCAGCACGCAGCAGCTCCGTGCGGAACACCTGCGGCGTTTCCATGCCCCAGAGGTGCTCGCGGCTCACGGGCTCGGCCAGCGTATGCCCCTGCGCATCCGCACGCTTGAGGGTGTCAACCACGGGGTGGGCGCAGGCTGCAGCGCCGCTGCGCCGCGCCGCCGCCACACAGGCGAGAATCCCCTCCGGCGTCACCAGCGGGCGCGCGCCATCGTGCACCGCCACCAGCTCCGTCCCCTCGGGCAGCGCCGCCAGCCCCGCCGCCACGGAGTCGCAGCGCTCCGCGCCGCCGTCGACGCGGCACACGGGAAGGGGGAAGGCCGCCTCGGCCAGCCCCGTCTGCACCCAGCGGGACTCCGGGCACACCACCACGATGGCCGCCGCCCCGGCACGCACAAAGGCATCGACACTGCGGCGCAGCACCGGCTGCCCCGCCAGCGGTGCCGCCAGCTTGTCGAACCCGGCGCGGCGGGAGCTGCCCGCCGCCACAATCACCGCCGCCCACATAAGCCTCAGCTCAAGCGCTTGCTCACCAGGGCGGAAAGGAGCTTGCCCGGCGCGCGCCCCTCGGTGCGGCTCTGCATCTCCTTCATCACGCGCCCCATGTCCTTCTTCGTGCTCGCGCCCAGCTCCGCGACCACGGTCTCGAGAATCGGCGCAATCTCGTCCTCCGTCAGCTCCTTGGGCAGGAAGGCCGCCAAAATCGCCATCTCGGCGCGCTCCTTGGCCACGGACTCGGGGCGCTCGGCCTTTTCGTAGAGCGCGATGGCGTCCTCGTGCTGCTTGATGAGCTTGCGCACCACGTTCTGCGCCTCGTTGGGCGACAGCTCATCGTGCACGTTGCCCTTGGCCACCTGCGCGTTCATCAGAGCGGCCTTCAACCCTCGCAGCGCGCCCAGCGCCACCGTGTCCTTGGCGCGCATGGCGCTCTTCATCCCCTCGGTAATTTCTTGGTAAATCGTTGCCATAACTCCCTCATTAAAACACGAAGCAGGCGCACGACAAGCCGGAAATACGTCACCCGCCCGCCTTCGCGCGCACACGCGCCGCGAGCTTGACATCGCAGCGCGCGCGCGATAGGCTGGAGACCGATTTATGATGCACGCATTTGCCCGAAAAGCCTTGGAACAGGGCGGACTGAGCCGCGAGGAGGCTCACGCCCTGCTCGACCTGCCCGAAAACGAACTGTTTGCCTCTGCCACCGCTCTGCGCGAGCACTACTTCGGCAACAGGGTCGAAGCCTGCTTTATCATCAACGCCAAGAGCGGCGACTGCAACATGAACTGCCGCTTCTGCTCCCAAAGCCGCTTCAACAGCACCGCCATTGAGCACTACCCCTTCAAGAGCGGCGAGGAGCTCGAGCGCATCGTCGAGGGCTGGGAGCCCTACCCCGTGGGTCGCTGCGGCATTGTCACCAGCGGCGGGGCGCTGACCGATGAGGACGTGGAAAAACTCGCCCGCTTCATCGAGAGCCGCCGCGAAGCCGGCAAAAAAGCCCCCCGCATCTGCGGCAGTCTCGGGCGACTCAAACACCGAGCCATCGAACGGCTCAAGCAGGCCGGGCTCACCCGCCTGCACCACAATCTGGAAAGCAGTGAGCAGTTTTACCCCAACATCTGCACCACCCAAAAGTGGCGCGACCGCCTCGACACCATCCGCCAGGCGCGCGAGCACGGGCTCGATGTCTGCGTGGGCGGACTCTTCGGGCTGGGGGAAAGCACGGACGACCGCATCGACTTTGCCCTACAGCTCAAGGAAGAGGGCATCCGCAACATCCCGATGAACTTCCTCTACCCCCACCCCGGCACCCCCATGGCGCAGCAGCCCGTGCTCGCGCCCGAGGAGGCGCTGCGCATCATCGCCCTCTTCCGCCACCTCATCCCCGATGCCACGCTGCGCATCTGCGGCGGTCGCGTCAGCGTGCTGCGCGAGCGGCAGTACGAGATGTTTACCGCCGGAGCCAACGCCTTCATGACCGGCAACTACCTCACCATCGCCGGTGCGGGGGTAGAGACCGACCTCGCCAAGCTCCGCGAACTCGGGCTGGACATTGCCGACTAAGACACCCTCGACTGCCATGCACACCCCTCACCCAACCCTTGCCCTGCTCCTGTTTCTCGGTCTGCTGTCGCCGCTGGCGGCGCAGGATGCCCCTGCCCCCACCCCCGCGCAGGGACAAACCGAGGCGCCGCTCATGCAAGACCCCGAGCTGCTCTGCGGGCGCCTGCCCAACGGGCTGAGCTACATCATCCGACACACCGCCGAACCTGCCGGTCGCGGCAGCCTGCGGCTCTTTGTCAACACGGGCTCGCTCAACGAGGACGAGAGCAACCAAGGCATCTCGCACTTCCTCGAGCACATGGTCTTTAACGGCAGCCGCCACTTCAAGCGCGGCGAGCTCATCCCCGCCATGCAGCGACTGGGGCTGGGCTTCGGCGGCGATGCCAACGCCTACACCAGCCTGCTGCGCACGGTCTACCAGCTCGACCTGCCCAAACTCGACGAACCCACCCTCGACTTCGCCTTCACCATCCTGCGCGACTTTGCGGACGGTGCCACGCTGGAGGACGAGGCGATTGACCACGAGCGCGGCATTGTCATCAGCGAGCTGAAGGTGCGCGACTCAGCCTCCTACCGCGCGGGCATCGCAGCGCTGCGCCAGCTCTGCGAGGGCACGCGCGTGCCCGACTACCTGCCCATCGGCAAGGAGGAAATCATCCGCAACGCCCCCTACGAGGTCGTGCGCCGCTACTACCGCGACAACTACCTGCCGCAGCGCATGACCGTCATCGTCACGGGTGATTTCGACCCCGCCGCCATGGAGGAGCGCGTGCGGCGGCACTTTGCGGACATGGAGGATCGCGGCAACCCGCCCCGCCCCGCCATCGGCACGCCGAGCCAACTCGGCAGCACCGTGCTCATCACCCCCAACAACGAGCAGGCCGATCTGCGCCTGAATCTCAGCATCGTCGACCCGTGGACGCCGGAGGAGGACAGTCTGGAGCAGCGGGTGCGCCATCTGCCCCTGCAGATGGCCTGCGCCATGCTTAACCGCCGCCTGCAGCGCATGAGCAAGCAGGCCAACTGCCCCTTCAACAGCGCGTCGGTGGGGCGCGAGGATGTGTTTGAATGCGCCCGCGTGTTCTCCCTGAACATCGCCGCCGAGCCCGAGCGCTGGCAGGAGGCGCTCGCCGCGGCAGAGCAGGAACTGCGCCGCGCCGCTCGCTACGGCTTCACTGCCGCCGAGCTGCGCGAGCTCGCCGACAGTCTCTTGGCCGCCTCAAAGCAGTCGGAGGAGACATGGGGCGGTGTGAGCAGCGACGAGATGGCCGACCTGCTGGTGGATACCCTGGCCGACCATATGATTCCCACCGCCCCTGCCGAGGATGCGCGGGCGCTGCGCGCGGGGCTGGCCGTCATCATGCAGATGCCCGACATCTGCCGTCGCGCTTTGGAAGAATATGTGTCGCAGAGCGAGCGCTTCAAGCTCACCATGAGCGGTGCCGTCCCCGAGGGAACGGACGAAGGCGCGTTCCGCCGGGCGCTCGCCGCCGCGCAAGCGGTCGAGGTGCAGCCCGCCGAGGAGGACGAGCTCAAACCCTTTGCCTATGAGACGCTCGGGGAGCCGGGGCACGTTCTTGCCCGCGAGGAGCTGCCCGAGCTGGGGGTCACCACCCTGCGGCTCTCCAACGGCGTGCGCGTCAACCTCAAGCCCACGGATTTTTCGCGGGGCTCCGTCGCTGTGCGCGCGGCGGTGGACGGCGGCAAGCTGCGGCTCCTCACTCCGGGGCTGGCCACCATGGCGCAGTCCGTCATGGCGCAGGGCGGGCTGGAAGCGCACAGCACGGAGGAGCTCCGGCGCCTGCTGGCGGGGCATCGGGTGCAGCTCAATGTCTCTCTGGCAGCCGAGCGCTTCCTTTTTGACGGCACGGCGAGCTGCGACGACCTCGACTTGCAGTGCAAGCTGCTGGCCGCCGCCATTGCCCACCCCGGCTTCCGCCCCGAGGGCGAGCAAAGCCTGCGCCGCCAGCTCGACGCCGTCTACACCAAGCTGCGCACCACCCCGCAGGGCGTGCAGAGCCTGCAGGGCAACCGCGTGCTCTTCGGACGCGACCCCCGGCTGACCATGCCCGACCAAGAGGAGGTGGAGGCGCGCAGCACCGCCGAGGTGCGCGCCGCCGTGGAGCCCTGGCTGCGCGACGGTGCTGTGGAGGTCACGCTCGTGGGCGATTTCCGCACGGAGGAGGTGCTGCCCATTCTGGAGCGCAGTTTCGGCGCGCTGCCGCCGCGCCGTGCCGAGTTCACCCCGCTGACGGAGCAGGAGCGCCGGGTGGAGCTTTCCCCAACGGCGCAGCGGGTGTTCCTCCGCTACCCCACGGAGTTGGATAAGACCATCGTGAGTCAGGTGCGTGCAGCGGGCAACGGCCGCGACCACCGCCGCAATCGGCGGCTCAGCGTGCTCGCCTCCATCGTGCGTGAAAAGTTGTTCGACGGACTGCGCGCCGAGCTGGGCGAGAGCTATTCCCCCTCGGCCCGCCTGAGCACCAACAGCGAGCTGGACAACGCCGCCCTCATCACCACCTCGAGCGCGGGTGTGCGCGGCAACCGCATTCGCGTCAACAGCGCCATGGATGCCATCTTGGCCGACATCGGTCGCGGGCAGCTCACGCAGGACGATTTGGACTGTGCCCTGCGCCCCTTTGTGGCTTCGATGGACAAGACCGAGCGCGACACGGGCTTCTGGCTCGCCGGGCTGACCGACCTGCAGAGCGAGCCCGAGCGCCGCGCCCTGCTGGCCGACCGCTGCAGCGACGCCCGCAGCATCACGCTGGAGGAAATCAACGCGCTGGCGCGCGACATTTTCGGGCACGAGCGCGCCGTCTACCTCTTCACCGTGCCCGAGGGCACGAGCGAGACGGAGGAGGATACCCCCGCCGCCGAGCCGCAGCAACCCGCGGCAACTCAGGAGCCCGCGACCGAGCCGAAACAACCCTACGCCGTCCTCATCAGCGAGGCCTGCGCCGCCGATGCCGAGTGGATGGCCGTGGCTCAAAGCCTTCTGCACAAACACCCGCAGGCGCAGCTCTGCCCCCTGAGCGAGCTGAGCGAGGCGGCGTTCACAGCGGCGCTGCGGCGCAGCGGCGCGCGAATGGCTGCCCTGGTGGCGCAGCCGCAGGAGCTGCGGCGCGAAGTGGTCACCGCCCTCAACCGCGCGGCGCGTGCGGTGGACGATGACCCCTGGGGCGACTGCCTGACGGGGATCATCACCGGGGAACATGCAGCAGCGGCGCAGCGCCTGGCTGCCGATGCCGCCCCCCTGCACATCCTGCGTCTGCTGGCCACGACGAATGTGGATGCGGCGCGCTTTGAGCACAGCTGCTGCATCACCGACTGGGAGGGCAGCCCCGTGCGCGAGCAGAGCGGTTGGCAGGAGCCCGTGAGCACGCCCTGCCCGGAGGATGCTCTGCGCGTCTTCACCGAGCAAATGGAGCAGCAACGCCCGCAGTTACTCATCACCTCCTCGCACGCCACACAGTTCAACCTCGAAATGCCCTTCGGCAAGGGGTTGCTCTTCTCCTCGGGAGGGCAACTGCACGCGCTGCCGCGCGCGGATATGGACGCGTTCCGCGAAACCGCGCTTCCCAAGGCAATGGAGGGCGACACGACCGCGCTGCAAGCCATGGAGGCGCAGCACCCCGCATTGAACGCGGATGACGAGCCGCGCGTGTGGCTGGCGGCGGGCAACTGCCTGCTGGGCGATGCCGCCGGGAGCGCGGAGAGCATGGCGGTGACGGCGCTGAGCCGCTACGGCTGCCGCCAGCTTGCGGGCTACACGGTTCCCTCTTGGTACGGGCGCAGCGGCTGGGGCTCGATGGGGATGTTTTTCGGCAACACAGAGGGCACCGACCTGGCCGAGGCGGTCTTTCTCAACAACCAATTCCTGCTCTACGACACCCGGCAGATTGACCCCAAGCTGCTGGACATCTCCTTTGACGGTGCGGTCATCAATCTGCCCGAAATGCTGCAAGGCTTCGCCAAACTGGGCGTGCAGGTGACGCAGGAAAACGTCAAGGATGCCGTGGGGCTGGTACACGATCGCGATGTACTGGCGTTCTACGGCGACCCCGCCTACCGCGCCGAGCTCGACAACAGCCACGCACGCGCGCCCTTCCGCATCGAATGGCAGGGGTCGCGCCGCTTTACCCTCACCGCCAACGCTGATGTGCAGGGCGAGCGCTGCGCCGTACTCTTCCCCGCCTCTCTGCCGCGCGAGGCCGCCAGCGGCTGCGACGCGCCCGATGCCGTGTTCACCAACGACTTCATCCTCTTCCCCGCGCTGAACCTTCGCAAGGGCGAGAGCCGCAGCGTCACCATCCTCGGGGACTGAGCCCGACACCGGCAGACGGTCAATGGCTCCCCATCGGCGCCCCTCCGGGCGCGCTCAGACAAAACGGCACTGTCCCGCGCGGAGGGACAGTGCCGTGAGGAAAAACTCAGCGTCGCTTTGCGGACGTGGCCTAAGCGCGCAGCTTAGGACTTGTAACGCAAACGCTTCTTGTGGCGGTTCTGGCGCATGCGCTTGCTGCGCTTGTGCTTGTTGATCTTGGCCTTACGTCTTTTCTTAAGCGATCCCATAATCGGTGATGATGTCGTTTGTTGTTCCTCCACCCGGGGAGGGAGACGGTGTGCCGAAAGGCACCTGTTCGGCGCTTGCGCGCCGCGGGTGTGTATTTAATCCTTTTCGCCCCCCAAAGTCAAGCCGAAACGCTGTTTAGCATGTCATGAGCCGCGATTTTCTGCGCGGGCAGCACCCGCTGCGCAAACCAGGAGTGCAACAACTCCGCAACGCCGCAGTCGGGCGAGACATGCCCGCCGTGCGCGCGCAGCCAGGCTCGCACCTCGGGATGCGCATCGGCCGGGCAGGCGCAGAAGGCCTCGGGAAAATGGCGGAAGGCGTCCAAATCGTTGTGCCCATCGCCCGCAATCAGCAGCCTCGCCGCCGGAACCACCCACGCGCGCGCAACGAGCGCCAGCGCCGTGCCCTTGTGGTAGCGCGCATCGGACAGGCGCATGTAGCGCCCCGCGCGCTGGGTGGCCACCCCGGTCCATGTCGCCGTCACGGGCTGCAGCAGCTCGGCAATGCGCCCCAGCGTAGCGGCATCCTCCGCCTCGATGGAGAGCGGGTCGCGCGCGGCAAATTGCCAACGCAGCTCGGGGTACTGCGCGGCCAGCGTGCTCATGGCGCGCTGCAGGAGCGGCGCCAGACGGGTGCGCAGGCGCAGGTTGGCCTCGCGCGCCTCGGCATTGGGACCGGCGAGGGGGCGCAGGCAGCCCTCGGCATCGCTCACATAGGCGTAGCGCTCGGTCGTGCAGAGAAAATCCGGCAAACAGGGAGCGGCGGGCAGAAGCTCCTCACACAGGTAGGGCAGGCTGCGCCCGGTGTTGATGCCCCAGCGCACGCCGTAGGGGCGCCACGCGCGCATCAACTCCCAAAACGACGGGTCGATGGGGGGCTCCGCCTCCCGCCGCAGGGTGCCATCGTAGTCCAACGCAATGAGCCAGCGGCAGGGGGCGCTGCCGCCCGCTGTGCGCCCCGGCGGCACCGAACCTTCTTCTACCCGAGCGCTCATTTCTTCCTCGGAGCGGGGGCTTTCGTTGCCGGCTGCTTGCCGCGAATCGCGCTGCGCTTGCCGCCGTCTGCCGATTTGGAGGCGGACTTAGCGGCGGGCTTGGCGGCGGGCTTCGGAGCCGATGCAGGGGCTGTTGCGCCGCGCGGAATCTGCTTTTTCTCAATCACCTTGAGGGAAAAAGCCTGTTTCTGCGGTGCGCGCACCCCCGCCGCCAGCTGCTCCGACACCTTCTTCTTGGTGTCGACCTTATAACTACTGTCAACCGCATCGGCGGGCATCTGCTCGCCCCCGCGGCGCATGTGAATCTCCACGCGGCGGTTGAGTGCCTGCTGCTCCTTGGGCAGCGTGTTCTCGGCCAGCGGCTGGCTGTTGCCGCAAGAACGGATGTAGACGTACTGCACGGGAATGTTGTTCTCCATCAGCCACGCACGCACAGCCGCCGCGCGTTGCAAGCCCAGCAGAGCATTGTATTCCGGCGAGCCCAGGCTGTCGGTGTGCCCCTCGATGAGAAAGTAGGTCTCGGGGTTCTTGCGGATGAGCGCCGCAAGTTGCAGCATGGTGATGCGCGCCGAGTTGCGCAGCTGACACTCGTCGAAGCCGAAGAGCAGATCCGCCCCCAGGCGCGCCACCCCCGAGCTCGAGCCCAGATTTTCCTCGCCCATGAGCTGCGCAAGGCTGCGCGTGTCGGCGGGCATCTCGCGCCCCTGTTCGGCGGCGTTGCGGCGCAGCTCCTGCTCCACCGTGTCGGTCGCCTCGGCCAGCTCATCGGGCGGAGCCTCGCTCTGCACAATGACATCGTTGGTGTTGAGCGGTGCCGGCTCGGCCACCGCCATTTCCTGCACATCAAGCGGGTCGGCGTGGAACACCTCCGCATCGAGCTGCGCGGGCTTCATCTCGATCGCTTCCGCACTCTCGGTCTGTTCGTACACGGGGCGCGGCGCGGGCAGCTCCGTCTTGCCGGGCGCCATGTCCATCTCCGGCACATCGACATCGAGCAGGTCAATCTCCTGCGGCTCGTGCACAATCTCCTGCGGCTCCGGCGGGGTTTCAGGCGGCTCGGGCTCGGCCTGCTCCACCTCCACCTCGCGCGGTTTGATGAACACGCGCTTTTCCTCGTTGAGCACGCGCTCCGGGTTGAGCAGCTTGTCGAGCTCCAAATGGAAGAGCGAAGGCGCCCAGAAATAGAGCAGCAGGTGCACCACGGCGGCAATCGCCCCGGCAGCCACGGCGATGGGCGTCATATCGCGCTGGCTGGTCAGCTCGTAGCCATGGCGGCGGCGGTTGCTCACCTTGGGCAAGACCACCCGCTCGGAAATCGGTTTCCGCGTGAGATGCAGGGCAGCGAGCGTGATGCGCGCGGCTCCTCGCGGGGAAAGCTGGTCTCGGGAATGATGCACGGCGGTCAGAGATGAAGATGAGCTCCTAATTTCGGGCGGTCGGGATCCTCCACACGAGGAGCCAACACCGCATCGACCACGCAGCGATCGAGCCAGTGCACCACACCGGCCAGCGCCGCATCCTCGTCGCGGCAGAGCCGCAGCTCCACAGGCACACGGCGACCCTTGCCCGGTCCACCCTCCGCATCACGCCCCAAGCGCCGGTACACAGTGCGCGTCTCCGCCCCCGGCGGGTCGGACTCATCGCGCAGTGTCCATACCTCGTGGTGCTCCGTGCGCAGCTGGGCATCGATATTCAGAGCATCCGCCAGCGTGCTCACGGGGGAGTTCTGCGCCAGCTGCAACACCAGCACCGGAACGCCCCGGCGAATATCAGCCGCGCACTCCACCGGAGCCACGTCAAAGCACTCCATCCCCACCGTGCGCTTGATGCGCAGATCCATCAGCATCAGCGTCACTGGCGACAATAGCGACTCGGGCAAGGTGCGCAGCACCGACTGCTGCAGGGAAGCGTAGGCATCGATGGATACCAGTCCGCGCAGCCGAGATTCGCGCGACGCCGCGCGCAGCAGCAGCCCGGCACCATAGCCCTGCCCCACCGCCACCACCACGGGCTCCTCCTTCTCCGAAAGCTCGCACAGGCTGTCAATCAGCAGGGGCACATCGCGGTATTCCCGCAGCCCGTGCGTGCAATAGGGGCGGCGCGCCTCCGCCCCCCGAGGCTCCCAGAGCACGCAGGTAAGCCCCGCCGCCGTCAGCGACTCCGCCAAGGGCAACGCCGAGCGGATACCGTGATCCCAATCGACACAGACCAGCACGTAATCCAGCGCTTGCAGCCGCTCGGCGGGAGCCGCCGCCAGGTTGCCCAGAATCGAGAGCTGGCGCGAGGATTCCTCGCCCTCGCGACGGGCGATAACCGCCTGCACCGGAGCATCGTCCCAACCGGTGAAGGTAAAGGGCTCCAGCCGCAGCCCCGCCGCCTTCTTGGGTAGAACGGAAGAGCCGCGATACGACGCATTGGTCGGCACGAGAATCGGCTGCGTCAGATCGTCCACCTCATTCCACAGCGCCACCCCGGCTGCCGCCGCCGTTGCCAGCAGCAGAGCCGGGAAGAACAGCCTGCGTATCAGGTGGGATTTCATGAGAGCGCGCTGATTGTAGCAGAGGCTCCCGCCCCGAGCAACGGCAAACTGAGACAGCTCCCCTACCGGAGCGCTCAGTGCGTCAGTCCGTCCTGCTTGGCCTGATTCCAATAGGCGTACTCGGAGCGGTTGAAATCCACGTACTCCGGCGAGAGATCGGTCGTGTAGATGACATACTCCGAGCTGCCGAGGTTGAGGTTGATGGCGATGTCAAACTCCGGCGCCTGCACACGCTCGCGCAGGTCATCGCTCTTGGTGGTGGTCTGCATGCCGCCTCGGCAGGCGGGCAGACCCGCGATGTCGATGTCGACTTTTTCCTCGCGCACGCGGGTGCCGGCATAGCCAACCGCGTGGATGATGCGCCCCCAGTTCGGGTCGCCGCCGTTCCAGGAGCTCTTGACGAGGTTCGACTTGGCCACGCCCTCAGCCACGCGCTTGGCCTCGGCGGCGGTCGGCGCACCGCTCACGCGTACGGTGACAAACTTGGTCACGCGCTCGCCGTCGCGCACGATGTGCTTGGCCTGCTCCAGCATGACGTAGTGCAGCGCAGCGGTGAAAGCCGTCCACTCGGGCGTCCCCGGAGTCACGGTGACGCCCGAGGCGCCGTTGGCCATGACGAGGCAGGTGTCGTTGGTGCTCATGTCGCCGTCGATGGTGATGCGGTTGAAGCTGTGCTCCACGCCCTCGCGCACGGTGCGCTCCAAATCGGGTCGCGCCACGGCCGCGTCGGTGCAGATGAGGCAAATCATCGTGGCCATGCAGGGCGAAATCATCCCGGCACCCTTGCAGCAGGAACCGATGCGCACCGTCTTGCCGCCGAGCTCCAGCTCCACCGCCACTTCCTTCTCGCGCGTGTCGCTGGTGATGATGGCGGAGGCCACATCATGCCCCTTGGCGGCAGAAAGATTGCGGCAGAGCTCAGGCAGGCGCGGCTCGATGCGCATCATGGGCATGGGAAGCCCGATGACCCCCGTGGAGCAGACGGCGACCTCGCCCGCGCGCAGCCCCAGCTCCTTGGCGACGATGGTGCATTCCTTGCGCGCCACGGCCACCCCGGCCGCGCCCGTGCAGGCGTTGGCGTTGCCGCTGTTGGCCACGATGGCGCGCACATTGCCGCGACGCAGGTGGTTTTGGCTCACGCGCACGCAGGCGGCGCGCACGCGGTTGGTCGTGAACGTGCCTGCCGAGGTCGTCGGCAGCTCAGAGTACACCAAGGCAAGGTCGAGACGCGTGGCCTCCGGCTTCTTGATGCCGCAGCTGAGGGCATTGGCGACAAAACCGCGGGCAACCGTCACCCCACCGTCAATCGGTCGAAAGAGAGAAGAAGTAGGCATAGCAGAAAACATTCGGTCAGGTGATTGATAGCACAGACACCGCAGCGCTTCAAGCCCAAAGCGCGCCGCAGCGCTCTGCTTTTTCATGGACAAGGAAGCAGCGGCATGCTATAGATAAGCGCATGAACGGGTGGGTGCTCATCCCCATGCTTGCCTGGGTCGCGGCCGCTGAGGCGGGGGCGCAGCAGCGCCACACGCTCACGCGCTGGGATGTGGAGGGCATGTATGCCCAAGCCAAGGCCACCCTCGAAGACGCCTCCCAACTCAACATGGAGGGTGTTCCCATCATGCTGGAGGCCTGTGTACGCAACGGCTATACCCCCGCAGCCCGACTGCTGCTCGCCGTGTACGAGGGGCGCTACAAGGGGCTGCCGGCCAAGCCAAACGAGGCCTGTGCGCTGGCGCGCTCGCTGGCGGAAGGTCACGCAACAGCATCGCAGAACCCCTCGTGGCATGCGTTTTGTGCCGAGGCGATGCTGCATCTGGCGCGCTATGCGGAGCGGGGCTACGGCTGCACGCCCGATGACGCCGAGGCCTACAGATGGTACAGCCGCGCAGCGGATGCAGGGCTTCCGGAGGCGCGCGCCGAGCAGGCGCGGCTGCTGATGCTGGGGCGCGGGGTGAAGCGCGATGAACGCGTGGCCTGGCAGTATCTGCACCATTTGGCGCAGACCCATCCGCACACCCCGCACATCTTTTTCTACATGTCCTCCATCTGCTACAGCCACAACGCCCGCACCAAGGCGGCCAAGCTGCTTTACATGGGAGCGCTGCAACACGATGCGGACTGCCTCAACAATCTGGCTTCCCTCTACGAGAGCGGCACGGTGGTGGCGAAAGATACGGCCGTGGCGCTCTCGCTCTACCGCAAAGCCGCCGCTCTGGGCAACAAGCAGGCCTCCGCCAACATGCAACGCCTGGCTTACAAAGAGGGCATGGCGGCCACCGCGCCGGAGGAGACGCCCGCGCACACCCGCCTGGCCAACGCCGTGCGCCGTGTGGTGGAAATCCTGCCCATCAATGAGCATTCCAAGGAGCGTCTGTTACTGTGGCTGCGCGGCGGGAGGCTGCCCATCCGGGTGAATCCACGCTGATGCACGCTGCCCGACAGGCTCTGGAGTATGCGGCGCGCGCCTTGGGCTTCTCGGCGCTGGGGGTGGCGCGCGCCGATGCGAACCAAGGCACGCAGTTGCAGGACTGGCTGGCGGCGGGCGAGCACGCGGGCATGCGCTGGATGGAGCGCCACCTGCCGGCGAGGCTCTGCCCCGAGTTGGTGCTGCCGGGGGTGCAGCGCGTGGTCATGCTGACCTACGAATACGCGCGCCGGGACGCTCGGCGCGTGCGGGGGCGCGTGGCGCGCTATGCCCAGGGCGAGGACTACCACAAGCTGCTGGCGGGCAAGTTGGCCGATTTGGACGAAACGCTCTCCTTCTACGGCGGGCAGCAGCGCTGCTTCAGCGATTCCGGCCCCGTCAGCGAGCGATTCTTCGCCCAAGAGGCCGGGCTTGGCTGGCGCGGGCGCAACGGTCTGCTCATCCGCCCGCAGCGGGGGAGTTACTGTTTTCTAGCGTGCATCCTCACCACGCTGGAGCTGCCCTGCGACACACCGCAGCCCGCGCGCTGCGGCAACTGCCGGCGCTGCGAAGAAGCCTGCCCCACCCACGCCCTGCACGACGGACAGTGCGATGCCCGCCGCTGCCTCTCCTACTGGAGCATCGAGGCGCGCGGCGAGGCCATGCCCCCCGAGCAGGCGGCGGCGGCGGGCGATCGTCTCTACGGCTGCGACATTTGCCAGGAGGTCTGCCCTTGGAACCGTCCCCGCCCGGAGCCGACCATCGACCTACACCTGCTCATGCCCGCTATGCTGCGCGATCTGACGACCGAGCAGATGGAGCAACTCGACGCGGAAACGTTCAACGACCTGTTTGCCGGCAGTCCCCTGCGCCGCATCGGCGCGGAGCACCTGCGGCGCAACGCGGCGCGCGTGGCGGCAGCCGGCAACGAAACGGATTGATTTGCCGAACTTTTTGCGAATCGGCATTGACAGGAGGGTGGCTTTTTGTTAGCATGCGCCGCCCCCAGCCCTCCCATGGTTGAACAGAGCAGCTCGCCGCACCATCTAAACAACATGATATCTTTCTTCCCCTACTTAGCTCAGTACGGCTATTCCGACTACGGCTACGCTGCCCCCGGCGGCGAGGCGCTGCTTGGTAGCGGCGCCACGATGATCGGGTTGATGCTCATCCTCGGCGCAGGGCTCATCGGCTTCATTGTGCAGCAGAACATGCGCGCCAGTTTCGCCAAATACTCCGCCGAGCGTGCGCCGCTGACGGGGGCCGAGGCCGCCGAGCTCATGCTGCGGGAGCACGGGCTGGGCGATGTGCGCGTCATCAGCACCCCCGGTCGGCTCACCGACCATTACAACCCGCTCGATCGCACCGTCAACCTCAGCGAAGATGTGTACCACAACGCCACGGTCGCGGCCATGGCCGTGGCGGCACATGAGTGCGGCCACGCTGTGCAGCACGCGCAGGCCTACCCCTGGCTCTCGCTGCGCTCCTCGCTCGTGCCCATGGTCAACATCGGTTCGCGGCTGGGGCAGTTCGTGCTCATGCTTGGTCTCGTGTTGGCCGCCATGGGCAGCGGCACCACGGTGGCGTGGGTAGGGCTGGCGCTCTTTGCCACCACCACGCTGTTTGCGTTTGTCACCCTGCCGGTTGAGTTCGATGCCTCGCGCCGCGCGCTGGCGTGGCTGGAAAGCCGCAGCGAGGGACGCGCCTTGCGTGGCGAGGCGGCGACGGCTCTGCGATGGGCCGCCATGACCTACGTTGCCGCCGCCCTCTCCTCACTGGCCATGCTGGCCTACTACGCGCTGCTGCTGCTCAGCCGCAGCGGACGACGCGATTAACCCCTGACCTTCTGTTCTGTTACCATGCGACACTCCGCCATCCTCATCCCCGCCGTTGCCGCCTTGTTGCTGAGCCCCGTCTCTGCCGACATTTCCTCCCTGCCTCCCGGCGATGTCCGCCCCGAGGAGGTATACACCCCCGAGCAGTTAGCCGAGCAGACACTCCGCTCGCTGGAGGATGCCCTGCAGCGCCTCAGCCAAGCGACTGATCCCGAGCAGCGCCGCACCGCCGAGCAGTGTGTCAGCGGGCTGATGAGCCACATTTGCGCCGACCCCGACCTCAATACCAACGTGCATCAACTGCTGCGGATGAACCCCGACCGCGCGCAGCAACTGCACCAACTGCTCGAACGCGCCGGGCAGGCGCTGCCGCATGAATAAGCGGCAACTGGAGGAGCACATCCGCCGGGCGCTGGGCGGCACCGCCACCCACTACGCCGCCCGGCTGGCGCTCGATGCCGTCGTCACCGCCCTGAGCGAGGGGCTGCGCCGCGATGGCGAGGTGCGACTCGCCGGCTTCGGCAGCTTTCGGATGGTGACGCGCCGCCCTCGCCGCCTGCTGCTGCCCCGCACGGGTGCGGAGCACCAACTGCCGGAGCGGCGGGTGCTTGTGTTTCACCCCTCCCCGCAGTTTCCGGATCGTCCCTCGGCATGAGCCACCGCGCGTGCAGCGACCTCATGGGAGGCGCCTTCGGGCTGGAGCTGCCGCTTTGCGACTGTTTCCCCCACCCCGAATCGCCCTGCTGTGCCTATGTGGACAGCGGGCGCGCTGCGCTGCAGTTGCTGCTCCAGGCGCTGCCACAGCGCCCGCGCCGCGTGTGGGTGCCACGCTTTGCCTGCGACACCCTGCTGCAGCCGCTGCGACGCCTGCGCCTGCCCGTCTGCCGCTACGAGATTGCCGAGGAGGACCTGAGCCCCCTGCTGCCCGATGAGGCCGGGGAGGACGATGCCGCCGTGTTCATCAACTACTTCGGACTCGCGGGCGCGGCCTGGCAGCAGGCGGTCGCGGACTTCCCCGGTGCAGCGCTCGCGGATGCCACCACGGCGCTCTACGCCCCGCCCCTGCCCCAAGCCGCCGGCAGCTTCTACAGCCCGCGCAAGTTCGGCGGTTTGTGCGACGGCGGTGTGGCCGTGGCTCCCTATCCGCTCGCCCTGCCGACACGCACAGACCGCAGCAGCACGGCCGCCCGAGCCCTGCTGCTCCGCACGGAATCCGGCGCCGCCGCCGCCCTGCCCGCCACCGAACGCGCCGAGGCTCGGCTGAACCGGGAGCCGCGCCGCATGTCGCCCCTGAGCCGCCGCCTGCTGCGCAGCATCGACTGGGTCGCAGCCGCGCGGCGCCGCTGCGCCAACTACCGCGTGCTGCACGCCGCGCTCCGCGAGCTCAATCACCTGCGCTTGCCGGAAGAGCCCCCGAGCGCCCCTCAGTGCTACCCCTTGGTCACGGCCATTCCGGGTCTGCGCGACAGCCTGGTGGATGTCGGCGTGGCGCTGCCACTCTACTGGCCCGAAGTCATCGCCGACAGCGATGCGAGCGACAGCGCCAATCGGCTGGCGCGCCGCCTGCTTCCCCTGCCGCTCGACCAGCGTTATGACACGCATGACATGGAGCGCTTGCTGCGCCTCATCCGGGGATAAGGCGCTGTTGCCCGAGCGAAATCATGCTTTTTTGCGAAAAAAAATCCCGATAGCTGAATTGCAAGACTAAATGCGACAAAGCGAAAACAACTTCATTTTAGGCA
>CAMACY010000015.1 GCA_945831585.1 uncultured bacterium
AGCTACCTGATGACCGCCGCCGGCGACACGCACTACAAGGTCGGCTTCCGCCTTGACTTCCTGCTCTACAGCATGGCACCCATCGTCATGGGCTGGTACTGCATCGCCCGCAAGGGCTTTACCGATCCGACCTACTACAGCCTCTTCAACACCTACCTGCTGAGCAACAGCTTTTGGATTCTGGTCATTCGCGCCAACTTCTCCGACCGTTTTGCCTATTTGTCCTGGTTCCTGTACCCGGCCATCCTCGTCTACCCACTCTTCACATCCGACTGCTTCCGGCGCCGGCGCTCCGTGTTATCGCTCGTCGTCTTCCTCTACCTCTCCTTCACCTACTTCCGCTTTGTCGTTTCCGGCTGATTCCCGATCCTGCTCATGATTACCGTCTTTACCCCCACCTACAACAGGGCGTACACCCTCCGCAAGCTCTACGAGAGCCTGTGCCGGCAACGCTTCCGTGACTTCGAATGGCTCGTGGTCGATGACGGCAGCCGCGACAACACGCCCGACCTGCTCGCAACCTTCTGCCGGGAGGGATGCATCGCGCTGCGTGTCTTCCGCCAGGAAAACTCCGGCAAGCACATCGCCATCAACAAGGGGGTGCAGGAGGCTCGCGGCGAGCTCTTCTTCATCGTCGACAGCGACGATTACCTGAGTGATGATGCGCTGGAAACCATGTGGCACTACTACCGCGACATCCAAGATGACGAGCGCTTTGTCGGGCTCTCCGGGGTGCGTGCCACACCGGACGGCAAGCGCATCGGCGGTGAGGTCGACTTTGAGACCCTGGATTGCACCATCTTGGACTTCACCTGCAAGTACCACTACCGGGGCGACATGGCCGAGGCCTACAAGACCGCCGTCATGCGCCGCTTTCCCTTCCCGGTCATCCCCGGCGAAAAATTCTGCGGCGAATCCCTCATCTGGAACCGCATAGCTCAAGTAGGCATGCTGCGCTACACAAACGCCAAGTGGTACATCTGTGAGTATCGCCCCGACGGACTCACCGCCCACATCACGCAGGTGCGCATGCACAGCCCCCGATATGCCATGCTGCTCTATGCCGAGCAGGCTCGATATCGAACCAACGCGCTCTTCCGGCTCAAGTCACTCATCAACTTCTGGCGCTTCGCCGTCCTCTCCCGCAGCTCGTGGCAGGAGCGCATCGCCATGGTGGGGTGGGCGGCGCTTCCCCTGCTCCTGCCCGGCTATCTTCTTCACCTCCGAGACATCTCAAAACAATGATACCCAAAATCATCCACTATTGTTGGTTCGGCAAAGGAGCCTACACCGATAAGGTCAAGCAATGCCTCGCAAGCTGGCAGCAAGTGCTCGGCGACTACGAAATCAAGCTCTGGAACGAAGAGAACGTGAACCTGGAGGAATCCCCCTACATACGCGACGCCTATGCGAACGGGAACTATTCCTTCGTCTCCGACCACACTCGCATGAAGGTGCTGGCCGAATACGGCGGCATTTATCTGGATGTGGACATGGAGGTGCTCCGACCTTTAGATTCCTTCCTGCACCACCGCCTTTGTCTGGGCACCGATGATACCGGCACCATTGAAACCGTCATGATGGCAGAACCGCACCATCCGATTCTCGAAGCGGCTTACCGGGAATACAAACACCGCGCGTTCATTCTCCCGGATGGCTCGTACAATAAAGAAGTCCCTAATGTGCTCCTCAATCGGCTGCTTGTGCCCTACGGCTTCCGCGAGCGCAACGAGCGCCTGAGCTTGGCCGACGGCATCGAAATCTACCCCGATGATTATTTTCAGGGTATCAGCCTGGTGTCCGGCAAGATGCACCGCACCGAAAACACCCACATCATCCACTGGCATACGCTCCTTTGGGTCTCGCCCCGCACGCGAATTCTGCGCTGGCTGCGCATGAAACTCTTTGTGCCCCTGCTGGGACCTACCCGCTATCTCCGCCTCAAGTCTGCGCTCTGCCGCGTCCTCCCCCTGCTTCGCAAATGAACGCCGTCCCCCTTCGCATCCTGCATGTCTGCACCACCATGAACATGGGCGGTGCAGAGACCATGCTGATGAATTATTACCGCCACATCGACACCGCCCTCCTCCAATTCGACTTTCTCCTGCACCGCGAGGAACAAGGCTTTTACGAAGCAGAGATTCTCCGCCGTGGCGGCAGAATCCACCGTCTGCCGGCGCTCACGCTGCGCAGTGCGCCCGGCTACCCCGGCCACATACGACATTTTCTGCGCGAACACCCGGAATACGACTGCATCCACATTCACTCCTCCGGCGTAGCGTTTTTTGTAGCTCGAGCCGCTCACAGACTCGGCAGAAAGGTGATTATCCAGCATGCACACGCATGCGCCCGCGACTGCTACGACCTGACGACTCCCATACGCTTCTTCTGCAAAATCGCCACGCGACGCTATCTGACGCACTTCTTCGGCTGCGGCACACAAGCCGCTGCATGGCTCTTCGGGCGTGCCAACGCCGCCCAAGCCATCATCCTGCCCAACGCCATCGAAACCGAGCGCTTCCGCTACTCCCCCACCATCCGCACCGAACAACGCAAAAAATACGGCTGGGAGAACAACTGGGTCATCGGCAATGTCGCGCGCTTTTGCCCCCAGAAAAATCATTTTCGCATGCTGCGCATCTTTGCCGCCGTGCTACGGCGGGCTCCCCACGCCATTCTCGTCCTCGTAGCCGAGAAAATGGGCTACTACGAAGAGCTCCGCGCGGCGGCAGAGCAGATGGGACTCAGCAAGCATATCGTGTTTACGGGCGGGCGGCAGGATGTTGCCGAGCTACTCCAAGCCTTCGATGTCTTTCTCTTCCCCTCCCTCTTCGAGGGCTTGTCTGTGGCCATGGTCGAGGCACAGGCCGCAGGGCTGCACATCGTCACCTCGGACGGCGTAGCGCGCGAATCCGCCCTCTGCGAGGAGCTGGTCGATTTTGTTCCCCTCGCCCGGACAGATGAGGATTGGGCAGAGTACATCCTCCGCCCCTACAATCGGCAAGACACCCACGACCGCATCTGCCGCAAGGGATACGATATTGAGGAGAATGCCCGCCTATTAACCTCTTTCTACTGCCGCCATCTGCAACAATGACAACACGAAAAACGCCATGAAAATCGCTTACTGTCTCAACGGGATTCACTCCCTGGGCGGCATTCCCCAAGTCGTCTGCGCCAAGGCCAACGCCCTCGCTGCCCTTCCCGGCAACGAGGTGTACCTCATCCTCACCGACTACCATCCCGAGGCTCCGCAGCCCAAGCTGAGCGGGGTGCACGTCATCGATTTGCAGGTAGGCCACTGGAACAATGACTCTCCGAGCCTTTTTTACGCCCTCTCTGCGCGCGCGCGCCGCAAAAGGGTGCTCCACCGCCAACGGCTCCGCGACTGCCTGCAACAAATGCAACCCGATGTAGTCATCTCCCCCGGACAGAGCGAGAAATACATCGTCCCCCTCATCTCGAAAAATGAACGCTGGGTGACAATCCGAGAATATCACTACGCTCGCGGCTACCGACTCCGCTATGCCCGCTTTCAGTCAAACTACCGCTTAAGCGCCTATCTCCTGGCTATTGTGGGCAATCTCTACCAACGCCTCTTCAACCGCCGACACCCCTATGACGCGACCGTCGTGCTGACCCGGCAGGATGCAGAGGAAAACTACAGCAGCACCGAGCGCGCCAAACTCACCACCATACCCAACCCACTCACGCTAAACAGTGTTCGTTTCAGCAATCACCGCAGCCGCATCGTCGTCTGCGCGGCAAGACTAGAGCCGATCAAGCAATTTGACCATCTCATTGCTGCCTGGAAACAGGTGGCAGCAAAACATCCGGATTGGCAGCTGCACATCTACGGCTCCGGCACGGCTCAACCGCAACTCGAGCAATGCATCCACACCGCCAAACTCAGCAACAGCGTCATCCTGAAAGGGCGCTCGTACGACATGGGCAGCGCACTCAGCTCAGGCTGTTTCTTTGCCTACTGCTCCGCCTTTGAGGGGTTCCCGCTTGTCCTTCTGGAGGCGATGAGCTGCGCCCTGCCCGTCATCTCCTACGCCTGCCCCTGCGGTCCCGCCGATATCATCCGCGACGGGTACAACGGCTATCTCGTGCCGCTCAACGACATCGATGCCATGGCTGCCCGCATCAACGAACTCATCGAGCATCCGGAGCTCGTGCAACACCTGGCCATCGGCGCCGTGGAAACGGCCGCCCGCCACAGCATCGACCGCATCGCCGAGCAGTGGATGGAGCTGTTCCGCACCCTTCTTCACCGCAAGCACCACACACGCCCATGAACGCACTCCCTAGCCTGACAATTGTCACCGTTACGTATAACGCGGCGAATTGTGTTGAGCGCACCCTCCGCAGCGTTGCGGTGCAAGACTACCCGAAGCTCGAATATCTGATCATCGACAGCGCCAGCACCGATGGCACCCTGTCCATTGCGCAGCACTATGCTGCGCACATCTCGCGCATCGTCTGCGAGCCGGACAAGGGAATCTACGATGCCATGAATAAGGGCACACAAGCCGCGCACGGAGATTGGATTCTTTTCCTGAATGCCGGCGACTGCCTCGCGCGCCCCGACACTCTCAGCCGTGTCTTCCGCACCGCTCCCGATCCCACCTGCGCGCTCCTCATCGGTTCACACAAACAATACAGCAGCTCGCTGGCTCTGTGGCGCCTCTTCCCGCCCTCATGCAGCGCGAAAAACTATTCGATACGTTCAACGGCACCGGGCAACCACCAATCCACCTTCTTCCGCACGCGCATCCTCCGCGAATTCGGCTACGACCTCTCCTTCCCCATCATGGCAGACTGGGAATGCCAACAGCGCATGCTCAAGGCCGGGCACACCTACTGCATCACCCCGGAGGCGGTGTCATGGTACGATTGCGAGGGCGTCTCGGCGCGCAAAGACATCTCCTACTGCCTCGAGCAAGCGCGCATCCGCGGTGAGCGCCCCCAATGGTCCCGCATTCTAGACATCGTCTTGCGGGAGCGCTCGCGCAAGCTCGCCATGCGGCTCCTCCCGAGCGCCTATGTCCGCCGCAAGCGCCGCGCCTTTTATCTGGCCGAGGGCTACACACCGCTCTCGGATGCCGACAAACGCTACCTTCTCCTCTGAACCGCGATTTCCCCATGGTCAAGCTCATCCGCGCCGCCACTGTCCCGACCTCACTAGCCACCTTTCTCGAGGGCAACCTCGAGGAGCTTCAAAAGTGCTTCGACCTCGTGCTGCTCTCCTCGCCCGGAGAGGAGTTGGCAGCGCTGCACGCGCAGCACGGCATCCGCACCATAGCGGTTCCGATGGAGCGGGGCATCTCCCCGTTGCGCGATGCGGTGGCGCTGCTGCGGCTGTGGCGCCTGTTCTGCCGCGAGCGCCCGCACATGGTCCACTCCATGACACCCAAAGCGGGCTTGCTCTGCATGGCGGCAGCCTTTCTGGCGCGTGTGCCGCGGCGCGTCCACAGCTTCACCGGGCTGGTGTGGCCCACAGCGCGCGGGTTGCGCCGCCGCCTGCTCATGCTCACCGATTGGATCACCTGCGCCTGCGCCACCCACATCCTCCCCGAAGGGCGCGGCGTCATGCACGACCTGCAGACCCATATCACCCGCAAGCCCATGCGCGTCCTCGGCTACGGCAACGTACGCGGGGTCGATCTGCGCTACTTCTGCCCGGCCAACGCTCCCGCCGAGCTCGTGCAGAAACAGCGCCGTGACGACTGCGTGACCTTCCTGTTTGTCGGGCGCCTAGTCGGCGACAAGGGACTGCGCGAGCTGCTGGCAGCCTTCCGCCGCCTGCAAGAGCAGCACCCCGAGGCACGGCTCGTGCTGGTGGGGCACCCCGAGCCCGAGCAAGACCCCTTGGACGCCGTCACCCGGCGTGCCTTGGCGACTACCCCCCGGGTCGACATCGCCGGTGAGGTTCGCGGACGCAATCTGCTCGCGTACTACGCCGCGGCCGATGTGCTGGTACTGCCGAGCTACCGCGAGGGCTTCCCGAACGTTGTGCTCGAAGCCGGCGCCATGGAGCTGCCCTGCATCGTGACAGATGTCAACGGCAGCCGCGAAATCATCGAACACGAGCTCAATGGGCTCATTGTCCCCCCGCACCAAGTCGCCCCCCTACACGCAGCCATGGAACGCCTGCTGTGCGACAGCGGCCTGCGAGCGCGTCTGGCCTCTCGGGCTCGCCCGGCCATCTCCTCTCGTTTCGAGCAGGGCTTTGTTCGCCGATGCCTCCTGAATTTTTACCGGGATATCCTGTCATGACGCACGCACAACAACACTACATCCGCTTTGTCAAACGCCCGCTGGGCTTTCTCGGCGCGCTGGTCGCGCTGCTGCTGCTCTCGCCCCTTCTGGGGCTCACCTGTGTGCTGCTGCACCTAGCCAACCGGGGTGCGGGCGTCTTCTTCACCCAAGAACGCCCCGGGAAAGGCGGCAAAATCTTCAAAGTCATCAAGTTTAAGACCATGACCGACGAGCGCGATGCTGCGGGCAAGCTGCTCCCCGACGGCGAGCGGCTCACCCCCGTGGGGCGTTTGGTGCGCGCCACCAGCATCGACGAACTCCCGCAGCTCCTCAACATCCTCAAGGGCGACATGGCCTTTATCGGCCCGCGCCCGCTGCTGGTGCAGTACCTGCCGCTCTACACCCCCGAGCAGAACCGCCGCCACGAGGTGACACCGGGCATGAGCGGCTGGGCGCAAGTCAACGGGCGCAACAGCATCAGCTGGCAGCAAAAATTTGCGCTGGATGTGTACTACGTCGACCACATCGGGCTGCGGATGGATGCCCGCATCTTCCTGCTCACCATCAAAAAGGTTTTCTGCCGCGAAGGAATTAACACCACCAGCGGCCGAGCCGCCACCATGGAGCTATTCAATGGACACAACTAAGATCATCTATCTGTACGGTGCAGGCGGTCACGGGCGCGTCGTCCGCGACATCGCAGAGGCACGGGGAATTCGCGTTGCCGCCTTCATCGACGACCATGCGGCGCCCGCGCTCCCCTGCCCGGTGCTGCCCCACTTGCCGAGCGAGGGAACTCCCAGCCTCGTCGTCAGCATCGGGGACAACCGCGTGCGGCGTTGCGTGGTGCGGAAACTGCAGGCTCAACACCGCGGGCTCCGCTGGGCAAGCCTCATCCACCCCTCGGCGGTCATCTCCCCCTCGGCCCGTATCGGCGAGGGATCCGTCGTCATGCCGGGAGCCGTCATCAACGCCGGAGCCGTCATCGGGCGCCACTGCATCGTCAACACAGGCGCCTCAGTCGACCACGACTGCAGGGTGGGGGATTACTGCCACATCGCGCCGCGCGCCGCCCTGTGCGGAGCGGTACAGCTGGGCGAGGGGGTGCTGTTCGGCGTGGGAGCCTGCGCCGTCCCCTCTGTCTGCATCGGCCCGTGGGCGCTTGTCGGCGCCGGTGCCGCTGTCATCCGAGACATCGAGGCGCACAGCATCGTCGGCGGAGTCCCCGCACGCCCTCTCCACCCCCTATCATCCTTATGTCAAAACGCAACATGATTTATCTTTGTCTGGCGCACATGTCCGAGGCCGGCGCCGAGCAGCAATTCGTGCAAAAAGCCTTTGACGACAACTGGGTCGTGCCCCTGGGGCCCAATGTCGACGGCTTCGAGGAGGATTTGAAGTCCTTTTTCGGAGGTGACAAGGAGGTAGCAGCGCTTTCGGCAGGCACGGCAGCAGTACATTTGGCGCTGCTGGGCTGCGGAGTGGGGCGCGGCGATGAGGTCTTGGTACAGAGCTTTACCTTCTGCGCCTCGGCGCATCCCGTCAGTTACCTGGGCGCCACCCCTGTGTTTGTGGATTCGGAGCCGCTGAGCTGGAACATGGATCCCGAGCTGCTGGAGCAGGCCATCCTGCACCGCATCGCGCAAACCGGGCGCAAGCCCAAGGCCATTGTGCCCGTCGCGCTCTATGGCATGCCCTACGACTGTGAGCGCATCATGCGCATCGCCACGCGCTACGACATCCCCGTCATCGAAGATGTAGCCGAGGGGCTGGGGTCGCGCTGGCGGGGGCGCATGCTGGGCACCTTCGGCCGTTACGGCGTGCTCTCCTTCAACGGCAACAAAATGATCACCACCTCAGGAGGCGGTGCCCTCATCTGCGCAGATGCCGCTGCCAAGAAAGACATTTTATGGCGCGCAACCCAGGCGCGCGACGCCTACCCTTACTACCACCACAGCGCCATCGGCTACAACTACCGCCTGAGCAATGTATGCGCCGGAATCGGACGCGGGCAAATGACCGTACTGGCTGCACACATTGCCCACCACCAACATATCCAGCAGCTCTACAAAGCACTCCTGAACGGACTGAAAGGCATACAGCTGCACGAAGCCCCCTCGCCCGACTACGAAAGCAATTTCTGGCTCTGCACCATCACGCTCGCCCCCGCGCTGCGCATTCGCGGGCAGCAACAAGCCTACACCGCAGCGGTCACCGGCGCCGTGGGCGGAGCCGCGGGTGTCCTGCACGAGGCCGCCGGCGCAGACAATTGCCGCCCCAACGCCAATGTCGAAGCACTCCGCCTGGCGCTATTGGCGTGCCAAGTCGAATCGCGCCCCCTGTGGAAACCCATGCACAAGCAACCCGTATACGCCAACGCTCCCGCCTATACCAACGGCGTCTCCGAGAGCCTCTTCCGCACGGGCTTGTGCCTACCCGCCGGGCCCTGCGTCTCCGATGACGATGTCCGCTACATCGTCGACTGCATTCGCTCCGCCATGGACTGCGATTGAGTTCCACAGACAAAAAGCATCCCGAATCTCCTTTTTCCCGGGCCATTCCCCCATTTGGGAGTTGCCCCGCCGGAAAAAAGGTGCTACGATGGGCGCGAACTATGAGTGAGACTTGTCAGATGATACGCAAATGGCTGCCCGTGGCCTGTGTTGCCGCCGGCGTGGTAGCGGTCGGTGGTGTCGCGCTGGGGCTGGCGGAGAAGAGCAAGCATATTGAGGTGGATGCGGCGCAGGTGCCGCAACTGACCGAGGAGCAGGCTGATCAGCTGGCCTCCATGGTGCTGGCCAACAAGTGTGCGGCCTGCCACGGCAGCAACCCCACCTACTCGACCCTGCTCAACATCGGCTCGCTGGGGCTGATGGCTCGCCATGTGGCCGGGGCGCAGCGCTCCTTTACCCTGGAACCGGATGAGTCGGTGCGCCCCGCGCTAACCAACGTGCTCAAGATAGACTACACGCTCTCTGCGCGCCGCATGCCGCCGATTTCCTACACAATGGCGCACTGGGGCAGCGCGCTGACGGAGGGCGATGTGGCGCTGCTGCGCCGTGTCTTTGCCACGGACCAGGCGCAAACGGCCATCACGCCCATCGAGCCGGTGGCAGAGCCGACGGATGCCGTAGCAGCGGCCAAGATTCAGCTGGGGCACCTGCTCTTCAATGACCCGCGCTTGTCGACCAACAACCGCGTGGCCTGCGCCAGCTGCCACACCCTTACCAAGGGCGGCACGGACAACCTGCCGAAGTCGGAGGGCGTGCCCGGAGCCGACGGCAAGCCCCAGCTGGGCGGCGTCAACGCGCCGACGGTGTTCAACGCCGAGAAACGCATCCGCCAGTTCTGGGACGGCCGCGCGGCCGACCTGAAGGAACAGGCGGGCGGTCCGCCCCTCAACCCCGTCGAGATGGGCTACGAGCACCCCGAGGATTGGGCGAAAATTGCGGCCAAGCTGCAACAGGATCCCGAGCTAGTGGCGCTCTTCGGCTATGTCTACCCGCAAGGAGGCATCACGGGCGACACCATCACGGACGCCATTGCCGCCTACGAAAAGACGCTCGTCACGCCCGACAGCGCCTTCGATCGCTACCTGAAGGGGGATGCCGAGGCGCTGACCCCGCAGCAGAAAGCGGGCTACGAGGCCTTCCGCAGCCACGGCTGCATCACCTGCCATTCGGGCTCGACCATGGGCGGCGCGAGCTTCGAGTACATCAACACCTTTGCCGACCTGCGCGAGGCGGCGGCGCCCGCCAGCTACGAAGAATCGGCCTATGGGCTGTTTGACTTCACGAAGAAGGAGCAACACCGCGATCTGTTCCGCGTGCCGACCCTGCGCAATGTAGCGCTGACCAAGCCCTACTTCCACACGGGCTCTGTGCAGAGTTTGGAGGAGGCGGTGCGCATCATGTTCAAGACGCAGTGCGATCGCTCCGTGAGCACGGAGACGGTGCAGGCCGTCACCGCGTTCCTCGAAGCGCAGACGGGCAAGCTGAACGGCAAGCCGCTCAACGAGCTGACGGCTCAGGATGTCGCCCCGCAGCACAAGCCCCTACCGACGTCGGCGGGCGAGTAAGCAACACTCATTTTCGCGAACGCCCCGTCCCCCCGCCGAGGAGGACGGGGCTTTTTGCTGACGCGCCTGTATTTAGCCCCCATGGCGGCTCTTTGCACTTGACAAGAGCGGGGGTAAGAGCCTAGACTCGGGGCAGAACGGCAGGACAGGCCTGCCGATGTGCTTTCTCTCATCATGAACATATTACTTACCGGCGGAGCCGGCTTCATCGGCTCCCACACGATTATCGAGCTGAACAAATCCGGTCACGATGTGGTGGTGGTGGACAATCTCGTCAACTCCAACCCCGAGGCGCTCAACCGAGTGGCGGCCATCATCGGCAAGCAGGTACCGTTCATCAAAGCCGATGTGCGCGACCGCGAGGCGATGGATCGTATCTTCAAGCAGCACAAAATTGACGCGGTGATTCACTTCGCCGGGCTCAAGGCCGTGGGCGAATCCGTCTCCATGCCCCTGGAGTACTACGAAAACAACATGAACAGCACCTTCGTGCTGCTCGATGTCATGCGTAAGAACGGCTGCAAGAACATCATCTTTTCCTCCTCGGCCACCGTCTACGGCGACCCGGCCATCATCCCCATCACCGAGGAATGCCCCAAGGGGCACTGCACCAACCCCTACGGGCAGACCAAGTCGATGCTGGAGGAGGTGCTGATGGATGTGCAGAAAGCAGACAAAGAGTGGAATGTGGTGCTGCTGCGCTACTTCAACCCCATCGGCGCGCACCCCTCCGGCACCATGGGCGAAAACCCCAACGGCATCCCGAACAACCTCATGCCCTACATCACGCAGACGGCCATCGGCATCCGCAAAGAGCTGGGCGTGTTCGGCAACGACTACGACACCCCGGACGGCACCGGCGTGCGCGACTACATCCACGTCTGCGATTTGGCAGCGGGGCATGTGGCCGCCCTCCAAGCCATTGAGCGCCAGTGCGGGCTGGCTATCTACAATCTGGGCACCGGGCACGGCTACAGCGTGCTCGATGTCGTCAAAGCCTTCATCAAGGTCAACGGGGTGGATGTTCCCTACAGCATCAAGCCGCGCCGCCCCGGCGACATCGCCACCTGCTATTGCAACCCGGCCAAGGCCAAGGCCGAACTCGGCTGGGAGGCGCAGTACGGCATCGAAGAGATGTGCCGCGACAGCTGGAACTGGCAGAAGAAGAACCCCAAGGGCTATGACGCCTGATACGCGGACTTACCAAAACATCTGATTCCCCGCGGGGGCGGCGCGATACCGAGCGTCGCCCCCGCTCGCGCATCGAAGCCGCCCGCCGAGGGCAGCGTCTTTTCGTTTTGAGAGCATATCGGCGCTTTTCTCCTTGTATAGCAAACCCGACCATGGTACACTAAGCAGGTATGCTCAAAAAACTTCTCATTCTCTTCTCGCTTTCGGGCTGCGCTCTGGCGCAGCAGCCTGCGGAGGGGGCGGCTCCGGGGCAGCCACAGGGCGACCCGCGACCCAATCTCCTCTTCATTATCACCGATGACCACGCGGTTGAAGCGCTCGGCAGCGGCGAGCAGGATTCGCCCATCCCCCTGCCCGGGTTCCGCCGTCTGGCGCAGGAGGGCATGGTCTTTGACCGCTCCTACTGCGCCAACTCACTCTGCGGACCCTCCCGCGCCTGCATGCAGACGGGGCGCCACTCGCACAACAACGGCTTTTTGTACAACTACGGCGGTCCGGCCTTCGACGGCTCGCAGCCGACTTTCCCCAAGATGCTGCGCGAGGCCGGTTACCAAACGGGTATTGTCGGCAAGTGGCACCTCATCTCGCAGCCCACGGGCTACGACAGCTGGCAGGTGTTCCCCAACCAAGGGGACTACTGGAACCCTGCGTTCCAGCAGCTCGGGCCCAACGGGCGAACCGTCACACAGAAACTGCGCGGCTATGTCACCGATGTGGTGACGGACATGGCGGTCACCTGGATGGAGAACCGCGACAAAACCAAACCCTTTGCCCTGATTGTGGGGCACAAGGCGCCCCACCGCAACTGGATTCCCGCGCCGCGCCACCTGCGCAAGGTTCGCGAGCTGGTGGCCAAGATGACGCCCCCGGACACGCTGACGGATGATTTCTCCGGGCGTCCGGCCTTCTTCAAGCTCAACCGCCAATCCATTGCCCGCGACCTCTGCAACTGGAATGACAACCACCTGATGCAGGATGAGATTCCCTTCGATGTGATGAAGGAGATTGTCCCCAAGGGCACCCTCGCCTCCATGATCAAGGCGGGGCGCTTTAAGGATGAGATTCCCGCGGATTTCGACCTTGCCAAGCATCAGCCCAAGTTTGCGCCCGCCACCAACTTCGGTTGGGATCTCAAGTGGATGGAGCCCGGCTTGCGCGAAATTTACGAAAACTTCTACAACGAGCGCACCCGAGCCTTTGTGAAAGAATTCCGCGAGGGCAAGATTCAGACCATCGATGACATGGCGCTGCGCCGCTGGCGCTGGTACATGGAGGACTATCTCGGCACCGTCATGGCGGTGGACGAATCCATCGCCACGCTGACCGAATACCTCGACAAGCACGATCTTTCCAAGAACACGCTGGTCATCTATGTGGGCGATCAAGGCTTCTACCTCGGCGACCACGGGCTGTACGACAAACGCCTCATCTTCGAGCACAGCTTCCGCATGCCCCTCATCATGCGCTGGCCGGGGCACATTGCCGCCGGGGTGCGTTCGCAGGCCATGGTGCAGAACATTGACTACGCGCCCACGATTCTCGATGTGGCCGGAGCCGCCACACCCGAGCGCGTCAAGACCTTTGACGGCGTGTCCCTCACCCCCCTGTTTGCCACGGGGGATGCCCCCGCGTTCCGCGACCGCCCGCTTTACTACGCCTTCTACGAACAGCCGGGCGAGCACAACGCCCCGCGCCACGACGGTCTGCGCACCGCGCGCTACACCTTTGCCCGCATCTGGACGGCCACGCCCGAGGAGCGCAAGAGCGGTGTGCGCGAGCCGGCCAACGAGTGGATGCTCATCGACAACGAGGCCGATCCCAAGCAGATGCGCAATGTGGCACAGGATCCGCAGTACGCCCCCGTTGTCGAGCAAATGAAAGCGCTCTACGAGCAGCTGCGGCAGCAATACCGCGTGCCGAGCGACTGCCCCGGCAGCGGGCCCAAGATTCCCGATTACAAGCCCAGCTGGTAAGCTCGGCTACCGGACACCCCATCATCGCGCGCGCTTCCCCGGCGGGAGGCGCGCGTTTTTTGCCCTGCTCGGCGACCCGCGCTTGACCCGACGGCGCCGCCTGCGTATACTGCACGCGATGTCTGACCACTACGCCCTCATCCTGGCCGGAGGCAGCGGCACGCGCTTCTGGCCGCTCTCGCGCAACACGCATCCCAAGCAGCTGCTCGACCTCTTCGGCGACGGCACGCTGCTGCGCCAAACGCTAGATCGCGTCAAGCGCGTGCTGCCCGCCGAGAACATCATCATCCTCACCAACCGGCTGCAGGAGGCCGAGCTGCGCCGCCAAGCCGCCGAGCTGCCGCCGGAAAACATCGTGGCCGAGCCCCTGCGGCGCGACACCGCCCCCGCCGTGGCGCTGGGCATCGGGCTCATTGCCGCGCGCTGCCCCCACGCCGAGATGATGGTGCTGCCCAGCGATGCACTCATCCGTGACGACGAAGCCTTCTGCCGGCAGGCGCGTGAGGCGCTGGCGCTGGCCGAGCGGGAGTCGGCGCTCATCACCATCGGCATCAAACCCACCTGGCCCTGCCCCTCCTACGGCTACATCGAGCGCGCCGCAAGGCTGGAGGATAACGCCCTCAGCAGCCCCTGCTACGAGGTAGCGCGCTTCTGCGAAAAACCCGATGCCGCGCTGGCAGCGCAGTACCTGGAGCAGGGCAACTTTGTGTGGAACGCCGGCATGTTCGTGTGGAACGTAGCGCATGTGCGCCGCGAGCTTGCCGCCCATGCTCCCGAGCTGGCGCAGTTTGTGACGCAGCTCTGCCAAAGCGAGAACCCCCGCGCCGCATTCGCCGAACTCTTTGCCGGGCTCACCCCCATTTCCATCGACTATGCCCTCATGGAAAAAGCGCAGCGCGTGCTCAATCTGGAAGCCGCGTTCGACTGGGATGATGTCGGCTCATGGATTTCCGTGGGCAGCTACCTGCCCCGCTGCGAGGGCAACGCCACCAACACCCCGCTGAGCTGCGAGGGCGCGCGCGACAACATCGTCTACTCAGCAGGCGGCAAGCGCGTGGCGCTCGTGGGGGTGAGCGACCTCATCGTGGTGGACACGGACGATGCCCTGCTCATCTGCCGCCGCGAACAGGCCGACTCCATCCGCAAGATTGTGGGCAAGCTGCCGCCCGAACTCACCTGAGCCCCCCGAACCTCCATGCAACACCCTGCCCTGGCCATCGACTACGGAGAAGCCCGCATCGGCATCGCTGCCAGCGACCCCTGCGGCATTCTGGCGCACCCGGTGGAGAGCATCGACCGCGCCAAAACCGAGCCGATTGCCCGCATCGGCGAGTTGGTGCGGCAGCGCGGCATACGCACCCTCGTCGTGGGGCTGCCGCTGCGGCTCGACGGCAGCGAGGGCAGCGCCTGCGCCAAGGTGCGCCGCTTTGCGGCGGCGCTGCGCGCCGCCCTACCCGAGCTACCCCTCGAATTTCAGGATGAATTCCTCAGCACGGCCACCGCGCAGGAAAAACTGCACGCCGTCGGCAAGAAGAGCCTGCAGTTCCGCCCCATTATCGACCAGGCGGCAGCGGTAGAAATCCTCAACCGCCGCATGGAGCTCGATACACCCGCACTTCTGACCGATTTTCCGCCGGAATTATGACACCCGCCCCCCCTGCGGACGGGGAAAGGTACTTGCCAAGGGCGAGCGGCAGTGCTAATATCGGGTTGAGCCCCTGTTCCCACGGGCTACTCTTTCCACAACCCATTACAACCATGTCACTCGCATCATTCTTCGACCCGAAGAGCATCGCCGTGGTCGGCGTGTCCGATAATCCCAGCAAACTGGGCGCCGTTGTCTTCAACAACATCATCAGCGCCGACTACAAGGGGCACCTGTATGGTGTCAACCCCAAACTCGACGGCAAGGAGCTCTGCGGCAAGCCCTGCTACGGCAGCGTGGACAAAATCCCCGAGCCCGTTGATTTGGTCGTGATTCTGGTGCCCGCCCGCTTCACCGAGGGCACCATCGACCAGTGCATTGCCAACGGCACGAAGAACATCTCCATCATCACCGCCGGCTTTGCCGAGGTCGGTGAGAAGGAGCTCGAGAAGCGCATCGCTCAAAAATGCCTCGACAACGGCATCAACCTGCTGGGGCCGAACTGCCTGGGTCACATCTCCACCTTCACCAACCTCAACGCTTCCTTTGCAGACGGCAACCCCGCCAAGGGGAATGTCGCGTTCATCTCCCAGTCGGGTGCCTACTGCTCGGCCATCATGGACTGGGCGGCCGGCAAGGGCATCGGCTTCTCGCACTTCATCTCCATCGGCAACAAGGCGCTCATGGGCGAGGACACCCTGCTGGATGCCCTGCAGCACGACCCGAACACCAACGCCTTCGTCTTCTACCTCGAATCGCTGAAGAACGGCAAGGAATTCCTCAAGGTGCTCAAGAAGGTTTCCGACACCAAACCCTGCGTCATCATGGAGCCGGGCAAGAGCAAGAAGGCACAGGCGGCCTCGCTCTCGCACACGGGTTCGCTGGCGCCCAACTACCGCGTGCTGGAAATTGCCCTGCAAGGCGCCGGCGCGGTGCAGGCCTACAACGACCGCGAGCTCTTCGGCCTGCTGGAGATTTTGCAGTATGCTAACCACCACGAGTTTGACGGCGAGGTGGCCGTGCTGACCAACGCCGGCGGCGTGGGTGTGCTCACCTCGGACCTCTGCGAGGAGGCAGGACTCGACCTGACCCGCCCGCACGAGGAGACCATCGCCAAGCTCAAGGCCGTGCTGACGCCGGAGGCCTCGCTGGGCAACCCCGTCGACGTGGTGGGCGATGCCCTGGCTGACCGCTACGAGAATGCCCTGCGCGTGCTCTGCGAGAGCGGGCAGTACAAGAACATCCTCGTGCTGCTGACGCCGCAGCGCGTCACCGACCCCACGGGCACGGCGCAAGCCATCGTCAAGCTGGCGCCTCAGTTCAAGAATGTCAACATCTTCTGCGCTTTTGTGGGCGGCGCCCGCGTGGAGGAAGGTCGCCGCATTCTCGCCGACAATCACGTGCTGGTCTACGAGTACCCGAACGATGTGGTGCGCCTGCTCGGTCTGCTCAAGGGGCAGATGGCCTACAAGGGCAAGAAGCTCGCCACCGTGGAGACGCAGGAGCTGCCCGCCGAGCTCAAGCAGCAGGTGAGCGAGGCCAAGGCCGCCGGGCTGGCTTCCCTGCCGCAGGTGACGGTCAACGCGCTCATGCAGCACTACGGCATCGACTTCCCCAAGAGCGGCAACTTCACCGACAAGGCCGAGGCGCTCGCATTCTGCAAGAGCATTTTCCCGAACGCCGTGGTGCTCAAGCTCTCCGCCCCCGATGCGCTGCACAAGACGGAGATGAAGGGTATCTACCTCAACATCAACAGCGAGGAGAGCTTCAACGAGGCTTGGAGCGGGCTGTGGGGTTCCATTGAGAAATTCCAGCTCAAGGGTGCTTCCGTCCTCATTCAGGAGATGATTACCAAGGCCACGGAGACCATCATCGGCGTCAACAGCGACAAGAACTTCGGCCGCGTCATGGTCTTCGGCACCGGCGGCATCTACACCGAGGTCATGCGCGACACAACGATGCGTATCCTGCCCTGCGAGGACTTCGATACCATGATCCGTGAGACCAAGGTGGGCACCATCCTCAACGGTGTGCGCGGCGAGGCTCCCAAGGCCGTCGGTCCGCTGGCCGACACGCTCCGCAAGGTGCAGCAGCTCGTGCTGGAAGTGCCGGAAATCACCGCCATCGACGGCAACCCCGTGCTCGTCACGGCCGACCGCGCCGTCGTGGTCGACTTCAAGATGCTGCTCAAGTAAGAGCCCACGCCTCTCGTTCCTTCCACCGCCCCGAGCCCCAGCGGCTCGGGGCGGTTCTTTTGCCGTTGACCGTTCCGGCTGCCCGTGCTATAAGCCCCCGGTATGGCTAACCACGGCTCCCTCCCGCAGCAAATCACGCGCTTCATCGTCGTCGGCGTGGGAGCTACCTGGGTGCACTGGGGCACCTACCTGCTTCTCAACCACCTCTTCGGGCTCACCGAGGAGCGCCCCTTTGGGCTGCAACTCAGCTATGCCGCCGGCTACCTCATCAGTTTTGCGGGCAACTATGTCGCCTCCCTCAAATGGACCTTCCGCACCCGGGGGAGCATCTCCAAAGGGCTGGGCTTTGCGCTGAGCCACCTCATCAACTTTGCACTGCACATGGGGCTGCTGCGCCTCTTCCTGTGGCTCGGGGTCGGCTCGCTGATGGTACGCGCGCTGCAACGCTTCCTGCCCCCCCTGGTCGAAACCTTCCCCCGCCTCCTCGAGCCGGAGGCGCTGCTGCCCCTGCCCGTCTTTTGCGTGGTCATCCCCGTGAATTTCCTGCTGGTGCGCTTCTTCCTGACGCGCGAGCCGAACGCTCAGGACTCGGCGGCGTAGCGCTCCTGCGCCTCCGCCAAAATCCGCTCGGCGGTGGGCACATCGAAGAAATCACCCACCTCCGTCACCTTGTCCTGCAAGCGCTTGTAGGTCTGGAAGAAGTTGCGGATTTCGTTCAGGTAGTGCGGCGGCAGGTCGCCCAGGCTGTTGACATGCTCGTAGCGCGGATCCCCCACGTTGACCGCGAGAATCTTCACATCCGGCTCGCCGCCGTCAATCATGTCCATGCCGCCGATGATGCGGCAGTCGACATAGCAACCGGGGAAGGTCGGCGCCGAGGTGAACACCAAGATGTCCAGCGGGTCGCCGTCGAGGTAACGCGTGTGCTCCACAAAGCCGTATTCCGCCGGGTAGTACACACTGGAATACAGCACGCGATCAAGCTTAATCTTGCCCGTGCGCTCATCCACTTCGTACTTGTTGCGGCTGCCCATGGGAATCTCAATGCGCGCTTCGACGATATTCATGCTCTCAGCGTACCGAAACGAGTGCCTGCTGTCAAGCCCGCAACACCTCATTGGCGAGCTTCGTGCAGCGACGCAAATGCAAGTCATCATCGAACTCCAGCACCATCGGCTGCCCCGGCGGCAGCTCCGGCACCGGCGCCGTCGGGCGCCGATGCCGCACCAGCGCCAGCAAAGCCCGCAAGCAGGAATCATGCGCCACAACCAGCAAGAGCCCCCGATGGCGCAACACAGGCGCCATGGCCTCCTCCCAGCAGCGCCGCAAGCGCGCCGACACATCGGCAAATGACTCCGTCGCCGGCAGCTGCCAGGGCTCCAGCGCCACATAGCGCGGGTCGGCATCGCAGCGGCGTGCGTCCCCGGGCGGCAGCGGCGGGGGCGACTCGTCGTAGCTCCGCTGCCAGCGCTGCAACTGCTCTGCGCCAAAAGATTCAGCCGCCTGCGCCCGATTCATCCCCTGCAACATACCCTCGTGCCGGGCATTGAGGCGCCAGTCCTTCAGCAGCGGAATCCACGACAGGCCCATCTCGCGCAGAACGATGGCCGCCGTCTCAATCGCCCGGGAAAGCACCGAGGTAAACGCCACGCGAAACTCCGGCCCCGCATCGCGCAGCAGTCGCCCGGCGAGCACCGCCTCGCGGCGACCGCGCTCCGACAGCGGGACATCCGTCCACCCGCTCAGGCGATTCTCCTCATCCCAAAGCGAGGCTCCATGCCGCAACAAAACCAAGGTCTTCATGCCGCATGAGACAAGCCGAGAAGCGTCACCGCCCGCAAAACAGGCGGATTTTCCTCGTCTTTTGTGGGGGAACATCATGCGCGCGGTCAGAGTTGGCACTTGGCAAGCGCGGCGGCATCTGCCATAATGCGGCTCATGAGCGGTGCGGCTCTGCAACAGGGCATGAAGCAAAACATGGTGGCCACCGCCGCCATGCAGCAGTTCATGCGCACCCTGCAAGCCACCACCGCCGAGCTGCAGCAGCTCGCCGCCCAAGCAATGGCCGCCAACCCCGCCCTGGAGGAGCTGCCGCCCCCCGAAGAGGAGGGCGATGCCGCCCCCCTCGACTGCGAAGCGACGCGCCGCCACGAGCTCTTTCTGGACAGCCTGACCGAGGAACCCAGCCTGCGCGAGTATGTCGCGGAGCAGCTGCGCCGCAGCGGGCTGGAGGCTCCCATCGAACGCGCGGCACTGCGTCTGGTCGACCATCTCGATACCCACGGGCGTTTCGACAGCTCCCCCGAGGAGCTCTGCCGCGGCGAGCATCTCGATCCCGCCGACTTCCTCCTTGCCCTCAGTGCCCTGCGCGACTGCGAACCGCCCGGGGTGGGCTCCTTCGACCTGCGTGACAGTCTCATGCTGCAACTGGAGCATGCGGGCGAGGGCGAGGGACTGCCCATGCAGCTGTTGCGCGAACACTGGGAGGCTCTGGTGCGCCACCGCTACGCCGAGGCAGCGCGCGCCCTCGGCTGCACGGAGGGCGAAGTCGCTGCCGCCGCGCAGCGCATTGCCCGCCTCGACCCCGACCCCGGTAGCCACTTCGCGCGCACGGAGCGCGAGGTCATTCGCCCCGACCTTTGGGTGGACGCTCAGCTGCAGGTCACCCTCACGGGGGAGCAGGTGCCGCGGCTCACCCTTTCCCCGACCTACCGTGAATTGATGGCCGAGCGCGCGGAGGATGTTCCCCTGCGCCGCTATCTTTCGCGCTGCTTCCGCGAGGGGCGCGAGTTTATCCGCGCGGTGGAGGAGCGGCAACGCACCTTGCTGCTGGTGGCGCGTGCCATCGTCGCGCGCCAGCAAAGCTTTTTCCGCCAAGGTCCGTCCCGACTGGCTCCGCTGAAGATGGAGCAGATTGCGGCGGACACGGGACTGAGCATCTCCACCGTCTCGCGCGCCGTCAACGGCAAATACCTCGGCTGCGCCTTCGGGGTGTGGGAGTTGCGCCGCTTCTTCTCCCAGGCTCTGCCTGCCGCCGAGGGCGGCGAGGGAGCCCTCTCTGCCGAAACCGCGCAGGCGCGCATCCGCGCCCTCATCGCCGCCGAAGACCCGCGCCACCCGCTCTCCGATGCCAAAATCGAGCGCGCGCTGGCTGCCGAGGGGCTCATGATCGCGCGCCGCACCATCGCCAAGTACCGCGAGCAGATGAAAATCCTGCCCGCCTCCCTCCGCCGCCGCTCATGACCGCCGACCAAGAACGCCGCATCCTGCAACGCTTCGGTCTGGGCGCACTGCGCCCCGGTCAGCGCGAGCTGCTGGCGCACGCGCTGGCGGGGCGCAGCGCGCTGGGCGTGCTGCCCACGGGACACGGCAAGAGCTTGGTCTACCAGGCCGCGGCAGCGCTGCTGGGCGGTGTCTCCGTCGTTATCTCGCCGCTCATCGCGCTCATGCGCGACCAGTGCGCTGCGCTGGCTGCCCGCGGCATTTCCGCCGCGCGCTTCGACTCCACACTGGCGCCCGAGCAGCGCGCCGAGGTGCTGCAAGCCCTGCGCAGCGGGAGCCTGCGGCTGCTCTACCTCGCCCCTGAGGCGCTGCAGAGCCCCGAGCTCGATGAAGCGCTGCGCGCCGCGCCGCTGAGCCTCTTTGTGGTAGACGAGGCGCACTGCGTCTCGCAGTGGGGCCACAGTTTCCGCCCCGATTACCTGCAACTGCCGCTTTGGTACCGCCGCTATGCCTTCCGCAGCCTGCTGGCGCTCACCGCCACGGCCACGCCGCCGGTGCAGCGCGATTTGTGCGCGACCTTTGACATTCCGCGCGAGACCGTCGTGGCGCTCCCCCCCGACCGTCCCAATATCGAACGCCGCGTGCTCCCCACCGAGGAGCGGCTCGCCGAGCTGCAGCGCGTGCTCCGCGACCCCGCCCACCTGCCTGCTATTGTGTACTGCCGCACGCGGCAGGAGACGGAGGACATCGCCGCCGAGCTGCAAGGGGCGGGGCTACCTGCCGTGGCTTACCATGCAGGACAGAGCGCCGAAACCCGCAGCGAGCTGCAGGATGCCTTTCTCGCCAACCGCCATCGTATCCTCGTCGCGACCATCGCCTTCGGCATGGGGGTGGACAAGCCCGATGTCCGCAGCGTGGTGCACTACAGCCTGCCCACCTCGCCGGAGTCCTACCTGCAAGAGAGCGGGCGCGCGGGGCGGGACGGCGCCCCGGCTCTCAGTCTCGTGCTCTTGCAGGGCGATGATGTGACGGATGCCCGCAACCGCATCCGCGCCGCCGAGCCGGATGCCGAGGGGGTGCTCAGCGCCCTGCGCCGCCTACTGCCGCCGGGACGCCGTGTGGTTTCACCCTGGGAAATCACCACCTGCTGCGATGTGCCCGAGGAGGTCATCACCCGCGCCCTGCACCGCCTGACGGCGGCGGGGGTGCTCGCCGTCGAGGCGCGCGGCTACCAGTGCTACAAGGTGCGTCCGCTCTTCCCCCTGAACACGATTCTCGCAGGGCGTGATGCCGAGGAGGCGGCACGCCTACGCTGGCTGGATGCCCACCGCGAGGGCGAGGTGGAGGAGGCAGCCCTTGCCTGGGGCTGCTCCTACGCCGAGGCGGGGCAACTCCTGAGTGATTGCGAGGCTTCGGGCGAGTGGCGGCTCGCGCTGCGCCGCCGCGCGCTGGCACTACACACGCTGCGCCCGCAAACCGATGTCCGCGCCGAGGCCGCCGCGCTCTCAGAGAGCTTTGCCCGCCGCCGCGAGGACGATGAGCACCGCCTCGAGCTGCTGCTGCGCCTGCTGCGCTGCCCGGAGCAGCTCGGGGCGCAGCTGCGCGCCTACTTTGTCGACGGTAGCGAACCGACCGCCGCCCCCACCCTGCCGCCCCCCGTGCGGCGGCGTAGCGCGCCGCTCCCCCCGCCGGACGGAGAACTGCCCGCCTTTGCCCGCGAGGCTCAGCGCCGCCGCTTTCTGCTGGGGCTCTCCTCGCCGGGCAGCATGGCCAAGCGGCTGTGGAGCCACCCACTCTACGGCTACTGCCGCGGCGCCGCCTGGGACGAACTCTGAGCCCCCCAACAGCATGAAAACACTCCTTCTTCTTCTCCTGCTTGCCCTGCCGATTCTGCCCGCTACCGCCGACAGCTGCACCGCTGCGGATGCCCCCGGGCACGAGCCCACCGCCCTGCCCAAGCTCCCGGCGGATGCTGCGCCGCGCCACATCATCCTCATGATCGGCGACGGCATGGGCGCGGAGCATGTGTGGGCGGCGTGGATGGTCAATCGCGGAAAACTCAACATCACGCAGTTGCCCGTCATCGGCTTCTCACGCACCCCCTCGGCCTCGCACGCCATCACGGACTCGGCGGCGGGAGCCACCGCCCCGGCCTGCGGCGTCAAAGCCGTCAACGGGCACATTGCTCAGGACAGCGAGGGGCGAGCGGCGGAGTCGATTCTGCTCCGTGCGCAGCGCGCAGGGCTAAGCACCGGGCTCATCGCCACCAAGGACATCACGGATGCCACCCCCGCCTGCTTCTACGCCCACGCCGACGACCGCCGCCAAAAGGCGCTCATCGCCGCCCAACTGCCCGAGAGCGGCATAGCTTTCGTGCGCGGCGGCGGGAGCAAGCATTTCCGCGAGGAGCAGCTGCAAGAGATGCGCCGGCGCGGCATGGACATCGAGCTGCTCAGCGACGGGGACATGCCGCCCGCAGGACAGCGCGGCGATGTGCTCCCCAAAGCCACCCGCGAGGCACTGGAGCGTCTCAGCCGCAACCCCCAAGGCTTTTTCCTGATGATTGAGGGCTCGCAGATTGATGTGGCCGCCCACCGTAACGATCTGCGCGAGACCGTGCGCGAGGTGTTGGACTTCGACCGCGCCGTCGGCGAGGTGCTGAGTTGGATGCAGCAGCACCCCGACACCCTGCTGCTCGTTACCGCAGACCACCAGACGGGCGGGCTCAGCATCCTGGGCGGCTCGATCCCAGAGGGGCGCGTGGACGCTCATTTCAGCACCGGTTCACACAGCGGCGTAGCGGTGCCGCTCTACGCCGCCGGTGCCGGAGCCGCCCGCTTCGGCGGCATTTGGGACAACACCGAGCTCCACGGCCTCCTGCGCAAGGCTCTGCCGATGCCAGCAGCTCAGGAGTGATTGGGGATTTCCTCGTCGAGCATCACCGCCCCCAGCTGCCGCAGGAACGCCACCCACTCGCGGGCGGCCACGAGGCGCTTCTCGCCCTGCTCATTGTAGTAGTAGCAGTCGGCAAGCCCCAGCAGGCTGCGATGAGCCGACACTCGGGCGTTGATATCGGCTCCGAACTCGATGAGCAGCTCGGCCATCTCCATCTGCTGCTGCAAGACCTTCGCCTGCTCCTCGGGGCTGCGCTTGGCCTGCTCTTCGCCCCCGGTCAGCCGACCGCAGTACGCCAGCATCGGCTCATCCTTGTAGCGGGTTTCGGGGGAAACCCCGCGCTCCAACAAGGCCCGCGCCATCTTCTTGTCTCCCCGGCGGACGGCATAGCTCAACAGCGTCTCCGGCGTCAGCGGCGAGGCGGTGGCGGGGTCGTAGCCCTCCTCGATGAGCGCCATGCGCACCGAGGCCGACGGCTTATCCTCCAGACGGCTCAACGCGATGGGAATATCCACATTGTTCTCGCGCAGCGTCAGCCGCGAGCTGTCGGCACCGCAGCGCATCAGCAGGCGCAGCATGGGCACGCGTCCGTCACGCACCGCTAACGCCAACGCCGTTTTGCCGTCCGCATCCTCCGCATCAATCGATGCCCCGTGGCTCAGCACCAGCTCCAGCATGGCGCGATTTTCCTCCGGCTTGCGCGTCGGCCCGGCGTTCTCCACCGCCGCGCAAGCGGGCCAACCCAGCGCCTCCATCCGGCGCAGGTCGGCTCCGTGCGCCAGCATCAGCTCCGTCATGGCACGGCTGCGGCGAATCGCCTCATAGAGCGGGGGCGGCATGCGCATACTCCCCTGCCCGGAACAGGCCAGCGGGTCAGCCCCGGCCTCCAACAAGCGCTTCACCATCTCCGCATTCTCCGCATACAGCGCCACCCACAGCGCCGACTCACCATTGAGCCCCCGTGCCTGAGCCAGCTCGGGATGCCCCTCCAGCATGGCGGCGGCCTCGTCAAAGCGTTTTTCGTGCAGCGCCTTCATGAACGCCGAGCGCAGCTTGTCGGTCTCCGTGGCATCCGGCGCGCGGAAGAAACAGCCGGCAGCCCGCATTCCCCGTCTAAGCTCGAGCATATAGCCCTCTCGCGCAGGCTGCCCGACCTCGGCCGCCGCCGCCAAGGCATTGGCATCCCACCGCCCCTCGGCATCGGTGTAGCACAAGACAGGCGCCCCGTTTTGGTTCATGGCGGCGCGCACGGATTCATCCTGCGTCATGCGCTGCCACGCCTGCTCCGTGGCACCACCGCGAGCGCCCAGCAGCACCGCCACCGCCGCGCGGTCATGGACCGAAGCAAAGCGGCGCGCCGCCCCCCAATCCTCAAAGGTACGCAGCTCGTCCGCTCCCTCCGGCGGCGGCAGCTCGGCAGCGATGGCAGCCCACACCTCGGGTTCCGTTTCCGTCTGCCGCAGCGTGAGCAACTTGCCCGCCGCCGTGCGCAGCCGCAGCGCCTCCTGACGCTGCCGCAGCCCGAAACTCACCACCGAGCTCAACGAATTGCAGAAGAAAATCCGCTCCAGTGGTCGCGCCATGTACACCATGGGCACTCCGTTGACCACATAATTGAGGTGCGGAATCGGGCGTATATGATTGCGCTCCATCCAATCCTGCACATGAGCCACATCCTCCTCGCCCAGCTGACCCAAGCGCACCTGCACCTCCTGACCATCGCTCTTGCGCAGCAGCAGTGGCTCGCGGCGCGTATCGCGCATCGGCATCGACGAGCCCAGCTCCGCAATACCTGCGCGAAAAACGTGAATCCGGCCATCCTGCCCCTCCAGATGCCACTCATAATCCCCGAGCTCCACGGGCGGGTAGGGACTCTCGGGCTCACGCGTCGCCGTCGGCTGCTCCTTCGGCGTGGCCTGCCACCACGCATCTGCCTGCTGCCGCAGGCGCACGATGTCCGCATGGCTCCCCGTCTCGCGCCCGGGGGTCGAGCAGATGCAGGCGCGGTAGAGCCACTCCTCGGCCAGATAAGCCGCCGCCGTGGTCTTCCCCTCGCTCGCCAATTTCTCCATCAGCGCACGCCGCGCCTCGGCCGGCATCGCATCGCCGCAGAGCAGGTTCAAGCGCTCCACCGTGGTCGCAGGCGCCATCTGCACCAAGCGGAGCCAAGCCGCCGGCTCATGCTGCGCCAACAGCGCGCCGAACCACCACTGCAGCTCCGGCGCCGCCCCCTCGGGCAACTCCGGCAACTGCTCCGCACAGCCGATTTCCTCTGCGAACTCGCGGCGCACATGAGCACGCAGCTTCTCCTTCTCTGCCGCCGACACCGCCGGATCCAGCAACTTCAGGAACAGGGGAGCCGCCAACTGCGTCTCGGTCTGCACCGCCACCAGCGCGCGCATCTGCCGCTCCCCCAGCAGCGTCACCGCCAGCGCCCGCTGCAGCTGTGCCGCACCGCGAAAATGCGTCAGCAACGCATGCAGCGCCGCCGGGCTGACCCCGCGCAACTCATACTGGTTGATGAGCATCGGCCACAGATTCTTCTCGTTCAACACCCCTGCCAACGCGCGAGCCGCCTGCTGCAGCGCCTCCGTCCTGCCGTCGCGCTCCAGACAAGCCATGCGCAGCACCACGCGGTGCAGCGCCAGTTGCAGCGCACGCGCCTCGCGCCGCAGCCCCTCATCATCCATCGAGAAACGCGGTCCCTGAGGCGTATTCACAATGTCAATACCATCCCGCAACAGCTCAACGCGGATGTACGAGGTAAAGCTGTCGTAACCCTCCACACCCATGAGCGCGCGGCGGTAGCCCTCCGGCAGCACCATCTCGGCCTCCTTGAGGGCAAAAGCCGTCACAACGCCCAAGCGCGCGCCCTCGGTCAGGCGGCGCAGAGCCGCCACGTCCTCCTCCACAGGCTCCGGAGCTGCGCCGAACCATGACTTGACGGATGCCCACAGCCCCTTTTCGGGCTGATCGGTCTTGCCGAAAAGGGCATCGCTCCACTGCGGCAGACGCACCGCCGACACATCGGGCATGAGGAAGAGCGAGGCCTCCGCATCATCCAAGGGGCGCCATGGGCTGCACGCAGGATCCAAGGCCAGCAGGCAACGCGGCAGCACCCCCTGCAACTCCGGCGGCAATTGGTCTGCCAGTTTCAACACCTCGCTCGTGTCGGGCGCAGCTCCCCCGCGCCGCGCCGCCAGCATCTCCATCGTCCGCCGCACCGCCGGGGGCAGCGCATGGCCGAACTCATATTGCCAGTGGCGCAAGCCTCGGCGCACGAACATCTCCGGCAGCTCCTCCGCACGGTGCAGCGCGCGCCGAGCCAAGGGAGCCATCTGCGCGGCATGCGGTCCCCGCAACAGCTCCTCGGCAGCACCCTCCGGGTCACTCAGCAGGGCGTAGGCCTCGCGCGAGCCATCCGTGGCGCGGTCGCGGAACAAAAGGTCCGACAAAGCCGCCAGTGCCTTGGGATGCCACGCCGACAGACGCGCCAGCGCAGGCTGCAACTCCGGCACCGTGCCCCCCGCCGTCAGATAGCGCCCCAGCTGCGCCAGCAGCAGCTCCGGCTCACGATCGCACTCGTGGGCAAACCACAGCCCCGGCACCACCGCAGCACAAACACAGGCAAGCGGATCCGGTCGCTCACTCGCCAGCAACTCCTGCTGCCAAGCATGCACCGTCTCCGTGGCCTCCTGCCCCGCACTCAGCTTGCCCAGCGCCGCCAGGCGCTCCGCCGTCGCGGGCGGCAAATGGCCCCCGCCCAACAAACTCAACTTGCCAAACGCAAACCAACGGTCAGCCGAGCGCAGCGGGCGCCCCGTCAACACACTGCAGGGGCGCGGCGTCGCGACACCATGAACCACCGACAACGCCGGAGCCGGCATCGCCACGAGCAACAAGCATAACAAAGCACCTTTCATCGGGAAAAAGGGGTCAAAAGGAACGTTTCCTATCAAAGCATCGGCTCCGTGCAATCGGGCAGCACCTCCAAGGGGTGCAAGGGGTCATCCCGCCACACGCGTATCTTCATCAGCGGGGCATACGGCTCTGCCTCCTCCCGCGGCTTCTCCGCCGCCTTGGCAGGCTTGCGCCCCAGCAGGGCATTCAGCTGACCCACCCGCTTCTCGCGCTTCGCCTCCGCTTCACGGCGCGCGGTCTCGGCCGCCTCGCGCACCGCACGATGAGGAATATAAAAGGTCCAACACGACGCTTTCGGGAGCTGTGGCGCCAAGGAGCGAATCAGCTCGGGCATGTCCGCAAAGCGCATGTCATCCGTCACACGCGTGAAGAAATCAATACCCGTCTCGCGTGTGCCACGGTTGATGTCATGCACATCGTCCTCCCCCGGCTGCACCTCGCACACCATGCCGTTGGGGAAGCTCAGCGCACCGGGCTGCGCCGCCAAAGCCTGCAGCAGCTCGGCCTCCTTCTTCTGCTCACGCGCCCGACAAACAGGCAAATACTCGCGATGCAAGCGCTGCGACAGCGTGCGCCATTCGCGCGCGGAGGCGGCTCTGTCGTCAAACAAGCGGCGCTCCACATACTGCCGGGCTCGGGCGACAACAGCCTCGGCATCAGCATCGCCCCGGTAGCGGCGCAGATAGCGATCGGCCTCCCGCGCCGCCGCCGGACAATCCGCCTTCTCCGCAGGCTCCGACTCCACGCCGCGCTGCACCCGGGCGGCAAAAGAGCCCAGGAACAACTCGGCATCGAAGGCCTTGCCCAGCTCCCGGCGATAATCCTGCACCTCCTCCGCCAAGCGCAAGCCCAAATACGACTCCAAGCACGAGCGCAGCTCAGGCTTCAACTCCTGAGCACCCAGCTGACAACAAAGGCACCAACACAAGAGGCAAACGTATTTCATGGCACAGTTCGGGAAAATTGCTCAAAACGACGGCGCAACAGGGGCGGCAACGGCTGCACACCCACCTGATAGGAAGTTCCTTCGCAGTGCACCCACAGCGTGCCGCGCCACGCCTCCAGCTCCCACCTCCCTGCCTCATCCGCAAATATCACAACCAGAGGCTCGCCCTCGTCCCGAGCTGTCATTCGCTGCTCCATCGCCTGCACCACCCCCTGCAATTCCCGGAGCTTGGGCGGCTCCTGAGCCAGCAAAAAGGCCACCGTGCGCTGCAAGCTTGCCAGCGCAGCCAAATCCTCCGGTGTCACGGGCGACACCGCCCGCGCGCGCGGGCGTCGCATCTCCTCCGCATCGGCCAGGCACACGCGCAACTGATGCTCCTGCCCATCGCGGCGCAGCGTCAGCAGCAGCTCCTGCCCCGGCCGATATTGTTGCAGCAGCGCCGCCAGCGCCTCCGGGGATGTCACGGGCTTACCATCCAGCGTCAGCAACACATCCGCCGGGCGCACCCCCGCGCGCTCCGCCGGGCCCAAACGTGCCACCCGCAACACGCGCAAGCCCTGCTCGGTCGCCTGCCCCGCCACGCCGATGGCTGCCGTTCGGGCGCTCATCGACACCAAGCCCCGCCACGCCGCCACCGCCGACAGCAGCACGACCAAGCCAACAAGCATCTTGCGTTGCAAGCGGGGGGATATGCGAAGCATCTCCTCCATAGCATCATAAACGCGCCTCTGTGACAAGGAAAATCGCCATGATTTTCGCAACACGACCCGTCGACGAGCAACACCGCCCCGACAGGGCAAACGCATGGGAGCCGTGTCATGCAAAGTGAGTCATGAAAAGACCGTTTTAAGGACGTCATGCGTTTGCCCTGGGAAATCGCCCCTCGGTGGCTTGACATCCGCCCCGGGCGTGCTATACTGACATCGTGGGGTTGCATTCTTCGGCCCCGGACTTAACCCCGTTCGCATCATGAAGAAAACACTCGCCCTCATCGCACTGGCCTCCCCGGCTCTCGCAGGCACTCAGCCCGCGCCCACCCCGGCGCCCGCTCCCGTTGTCAGCCCCTGGGCTGTTGAGGTCGGTGCCGGCTACAACAGGGCCGCCAAGAGCCTCTTCCACAGCGGCAAAGACTGGTTCGGCCCCCAGAAGAAGGTGAACACTTGGAGCTGGGATCTCACCGGCGTCTACCAGCTGGATGAGAGCAACGCCCTGACCCTCCGCCTCGGTTATGCCAACGGCAACCGCCAGCAGGAGGAGGGTGTACGAATCATCACCAACACCTGGAGCCTGATGCCCGGCTACCGCTACACCTACGCCCTGAACGACAAGTGGTCCGCCTTTGCCGGTGCCAATGTCGGCCTCGTCAGTTTTGCTTGGCGTGACAAGGAGGTCCTCGGCAATATTCACGAGTCCGGCTGGGGCTTCGGCTACTCCGCCGAGCTGGGCGTGCGCTACGCCGTCTGCGACAACTGGGATGCTTTCGTGGCTTACCACTTCTGCGGCGATACGGCGTCCCCCAGGTGCATCGTGACCCGCGGCGGCCAGTCCACCTCCATCCGCCCCAAGAAGCAGAACTTCCACGGCGTGCGCATCGGCGTGGGCTACAAGTTCTGATTCCGGCGTATTCCCCCCCCTAAAAGCAGGTATTCCCCACGGATACCTGCTTTTTTTAGAGATGCGTTGGTTCTGAGAAAAATCGCCATGATTTTCGCAACACGCCCCGCCGCCGAGCAACATCGCCCCGGCAGTTCGGCTTGAATGCCGGGCGGAGCTGTGCTAGCATGGGGGTATGGAAATCACCCTCACGGCACCCTTGGACATGCACCTGCACCTGCGCGACGGGGACATGCTGCGCCTGACGGCTCCCCTGTCGGCGGATTTTGCGGGCGCGGTCATCATGCCGAACCTCGTGCCGCCCGTCCGCACGCCCGAGCAGCTGCGCGCCTACGCCGAGCGCATCGATGACGCCATGGACGGCGCCCCTTTCATGCGGCTGATGACGCTGTTCTTTGCCCCGCAGAGCGAGGCGCAACTGCTGGCCGCGCAAGCAACACCCGAGTTTTTTGCCTACAAACTCTACCCCGCAGGCATCACCACCAACAGCGAGGGCGGACTGGCCGACATGGCACAGGCCGAACCCACCCTGCGCCTGATGGAAGAGCTAGGCATTCCCCTGCTGGTGCATGGAGAGAGCCACGGCTTTGTGCTCGACCGCGAGGCGGAGTTCCTGACGGTGTACCGCACGCTGGCGGAGCGTTTCCCCAGGCTCAAGCTCTGCATGGAGCATATCACCACGGCGGCGGCGCTGCAGCTGCTGGATGAGTACCCCTCTCTCTGCGCCACGGTCACGCTCCAGCATCTGCTCATCACGCTGGATGATGTGGCGGGCGGCGCGCTGCGCCCGCACCTCTTCTGCAAACCGCTGGCCAAGCGACCCGAGGATCGCGAGGCGCTGCTGGCAGCGGCGCTCGGCGGGCATCCTCGCCTGTTCTTCGGCAGCGATTCCGCCCCGCATCCCCGCCACAAGAAGGAGTGCTGCGGCTGCGCGGCGGGGGTGTTCACCGCCCCGCTGGCGCTGCCAAAGCTCGCAGAACTCTTTGCGGCGCACGGTGCAGCGGAGCGCTTGCAGGGCTTTGTCTCCGACAACGCCTGCCGCTACTATGGACTACAGCCGCCGCCGCGCCGTGTGACGCTGTGTGACACGCCCATGCAGGTACCGCCCCTCTACCGGGGCTACGGGCAAAGCGTGGTGCCGATGGCGGCGGGCGAGTGCATCGGCTGGAGCATCAAGCGCTGATCAGCGGTCATGGAGGACGCTCCCATCCCCTCGGCAGAGGATTTGCGCGCACTGCTGGCCGACATCGCCGCCGCGCACATGCCCTACGGCATGTACGGCCCGCAGACCTTCCCGCCCGATGGCTGCCCGCTGATGGATTTACCCACGGAATACCTCGACTGGTTCTGGCAGCGGGGCTTTCCCAAAGGCAAACTCGGCTACCTGATGGAGCAATGCCTGCTTATCAAGAATGCGGGGCTTGACCGCCTCTTCGAGCCCTTCCGCGCGGCGGCGGGCGGGCGTCGCCGCTATCCCCGCCGTTGATGATCTCTCACTCACCGCTATGTCTCTTTTCCTCAAGCTCCTCTCTATCACGCGCCCCAAGACGCTGGCCGCCGGGCTGGTGCCCGTGTGGGCAGGCTGCCTCATCGTTCGCAAGTTCCAGCTGCATCTGCCCGAGCTCGGCATTCAGCTCGATTGGGGCTTGGCGCTTTGCACACTGCTGAGCTGCCTCTGCCTGCAAATTGCCAGCAATGTGTTCAACGATGCGCTCGACAGCCTGAGGCATGCCGACACCGACCAGCGGCAGGGTCCCCGGCGGCTCACGGCCTCCGGGGCGCTGCGTCCGCGCACGGTGCTGGCGCTCGGCGTCTGTTTTCTGGGGCTGGCGGCGCTGGCGGCGCTGCCGCTGCTGGCGGCGCGCGGCTGGGCCGTCATGGCCATCGGCCTGCCCTGCATGCTCTGCGCCTATGCCTACACGGGGGGGCCCTACCCCCTGTCCTACCACGGCTTCGGCGAGCTGTTCGTGCTGCTCTTCTTCGGGCTGGTGGCAGTCATGGGCACGGTGTTCATGCAGATTGGTTGGCAGCCGGGCTACGCCGAGGTCTACGCTGCCGCCTTTGTGCTGGGCATCCAGTGCGGGCTACTCTCCTGCGTGCTCATCGAGGTCAACAACATCCGCGACCGCAGGGAGGACGCCCAAACCGGCAAGCGCACGCTGGCCGTGCGGCTGGGCGAGCGCCGCGCCCGCGGCTTGGCCATGGCCTTTCTCGTGGCGCCCTATGCCACGCTCAAGCAGACGGCCTTTTTCCTCCCGGGCTTTCAGTGGAACATCGTCTGGCTCGCGGCCATCGCTGCGGGGGGCTTTCTTCTGCTCAAGCTCTCCAAGACGCCGGCGGACAAGCGCATGAACGTGCTGCTGGGGCTTTCCTCGCTGCACTCCCTGCTCTTCCTGCTGGCGCTGAGCTGCTAAGCACGCCGAGCATCCGGCACAAAAAACACCCCGCCGCAGCGGGGTGTTTTTCATGAAGCGGATACACGGACGACAAGCGACCGCATCAGGCCTCGGGGGCACTGACCTTGGCGTTGCGCGCCAGCAGATCCAGCACCTTGGAGGTGATAATCGACAGGCGCACGCCCGTGATGCGGTTCTCGCGCTGCATCTTGCGGATGAAGGTCTTGAGGTTCTTCTCCTTGGCTTTCTCGGCCATGTCTGCCAGGGCGCTGAGCACTTCCTGATCGGTGGCCATGATGTGCTCCTTGGAGGCAATCTCCTGCAGGGCGAAGTAGACGCGCAGGTTGCGCTCCGTCTCGGCCTTGGACTCCTCGCGCAGCTTGTCCATGTCCTTGGCGATGTCGTAGTTGCCGGACTGGATGGCGGCGTAGACCTTGCGCTGCACGGTGTTCTCATTCTCGCGCTCCACCAGCTCGGCGGGCAGCGCGAAGCTCAGCTGATCGGCGAGTTTTTCGGAAATCTGGTCGGCCTTGGATTCCTCGTTGGCGCGCTCCTTGCTGCTCTTCATGTTCTCGCGGACGAGCTCCTTAATCTCCTCCAAGGTCTTGCCGGGCATGGACGCGGCAAAGAGCTCGGGCGAAATCTCGGGAACAACCTTCTCGCGCACTTCCTTGACCGTCACGGCAAAATCAACCGTTTTGCCGGAAAGCTCGGCGATGGGGAAATCCTCCTTCATGGTCACGGCAATGCTCTTGCTCTCGCCGGCGGAGAGCCCCACGAGCCCCTCACCCAAGCCGGGCATGAACGAATCCGCCTCCACGGCCTGCCAATGCCCCTCGCGACCCTCCATGAAGCCCAGCGGCTTGCCGCAGAACTCGGCGGCGGGCTTGCCCTCCACCGTGGTCTTGAAATCGATGACGGCGATGTCGCCCATCGCGGCAGCGCGCTCGACCACCTCGTGCGTGGCCGAGGCCTCGGCGTAGCGCTTCATCGTCTCCTCCACCTCGTCGTCGCTCACCTCGGTCGAGGGCACCGTCACCTCAAGACCCATGTACTCGGGCAGCTCGAAGGCGGGCACAATCGTCAGCGTGCTGCTCAGGCTGTAGGAACCATCGGCCTGTTCGCCGCACTCGGGCTTACCGAAATCGAGCACCTTGAGCTCGGGATTCTCCTCCAGGGCTTTCTCCTGAATGTCACTCTGCATCCGATAGTCGAGCTCATCCTTGATGGCCTCGGCGTAGCGCTTGACAATCACACTCTTGGGAGCCTTGCCGGGACGGAAGCCCGGGATGCGGGCGCCGGAGGCATAGGCGGCGATAACGGAATCCTTGACCGCGCTCACCTCGGAAGGGGTGGCTGTCGCCTGAAGAGTGGCCTGGCAATCGCTCGTCTTGTTGATGGTAATTTCCATGATATTCTGACTGTGAAGTTTAGAAGACGGTAAAAAAGCGCCACTATTGTATAGAAAGCCCCGAAAAAGGCAAGAGCATACTGCTTCATGACAAAAAAATGTAAGTTGCAAAATCAAATGCGACACCGAAAAGCCGTTGCAGAACACCTTGTG
>CAMACY010000016.1 GCA_945831585.1 uncultured bacterium
ACATTTAACTTTGGGCTTCTGCGCAGGGGTGGCGGGTATCAGCGCTGCGTGGTAGAGGGTGATGCACACTTCTTCTTCGGCGTTGACGGGGTGGAGGCAGAGGTAGCGCGCCTGCATCAAATCGATATCCAGCGCGATGCTCTTTTCCCCGAGGGGTAGGTCAATCAGTGTGCGGGTGTGTAGGTCGGTATTCTGCAGTCGGGTATCAAGCAGAAGTTGCGTAGCATGATCCCGGTTCACGAGCGTGCAGCGGAACGTGGCAGATGAGGGAGAAAGGGTGGAAATCCGGGTCTGACGGCGCTTCATCCAGCGATTCAGCGCCCCGAAGCAGAGCGATTTGAGCCGCTTGGTCGGCAGGAAACAAGCGGCGAAGCGAGCGCACAACCCGAGCACATGCCACTGCCGACAATACGCAAGGTAGTCAGCGCGCGTGCAGGCGTGCGGCTCGAGCGTTGTTTCTAATTTTGACCATGATTTGAAGTGTGCCTGTGTGCCGAGCCTGCCATCTTCAACAACAGGTATCAGCCCGCCGTGAAAGCGCTCGCAATGACCATCGGCGCGCTTGTTGAAACGAGGGCAGGTCGCGTAACAAAGCGGGGCGGCACATTCCATGCAATGTTCCCCCCACATCATGGGGCAAAAGGCATCCCCTGGCGGCAGGAGCTCGTCCATCGTGGTGATGATGCGGGGGGAGAGCCGGGCTGATAGGAAGTATTCAAACATGGAACCGGGGAGACCGTGTGGAGAATAGGTCGGTTAGACAGGAACGAACACAGTGGGGGAAGCCTGCTCGCTGCTCATGCGGCAGCTCGTTGAGCAGACCCTCCCCCACTGCGGAAAATACGAGAATGGTCGCGGATCAGCAGCCGAGCACGTCGGCGCGCTCCTCCAGCAGTTCCTTGCAGCTGGCGGCAATCTTCTCCTGCGAGAAGGCATCCAGCTCCAGACCCTCGACGATGCTGTGGCTGCCGTCGGCGTTGGTGCGGGTCGGCATGGAGCAGATGATGCCCTCGGGCAGGCCGTACTTGCTGCCGTCGCTGTAGGAGGAGACGGAGAACCAGTCGCCCTCGGGGGTGGGGGTCACGAGGTTCTTGACGGTCATGAGCGCGGCGTTGGCGGCGCTGGCGGCGGAGGAGGCGCCGCGGGCGGCGATGATGGCGGCGCCGCGCTGCTGCACGGTCTTGATGAACTCACCCTTGAGCCACTCGCTGTCGGTGATGACCTCGGTGGCGGGCTTGCCGCCGATGCGGGCGTGCGTGAAGTCGGGGTACTGGGTGGAGGAGTGGTTGCCCCAGATGGTCATGTTGGTGACTTCGGCCACGGGCACGCCGGCCTTGGCGGCAAGCTGGCTCTTGGCGCGGTACTCGTCCAGCAGCGTCATGGCAAAGAAGTTCTCCTTGGGCAGCCCCGTGGCGTTGTGCAGGGCGATGAGGCAGTTCGTGTTGCAGGGGTTGCCCACCACGAACACCTTGCAGTCGGGCTTGGCGTTCTCGGCAATGGCCTTGCCCTGACCCACGAACACCTTGCCGTTGATGCCCAGCAGATCCTTGCGCTCCATGCCCGCCTTGCGCGGCACGGAACCCACCAGCATGCACCAGTCGGCATCCTTGAAGGCCACCGCAGGATCATCCGTGGCCACAATCTCCTGCACCAGCGGGAAGGCGCAGTCATCCAGCTCCATCACCACGCCCTTGAGCTTCTCCAGGCAGGGGGTAATTTCCAGCAGCTTGAGGATGACGGGTTGGTCGGCACCGAGCATGTCGCCCGCGGCGATGCGGAAGAGCAGGGAGTACGAGATGTTGCCGGCAGCGCCGGTCACAGTAACGGTAACGGGGGTCTTCATAACGCACACGATTATGCGCCGCACTGCGCCTGAAGTCAACCACGAAAAGCGCCCTGCGCTACCCTGTTCTCCGAAAAAGACGAAAGTTAGATGACTCTCTAGCAAATATGCTTGACTTTTTGTGTCATGTTCGCTACAGTATCGGTGAACCGACCTAGATTGGGCTCTAGAAGAGAGCTCGAACTTTGTGCCTGACGACGCGCAGGGTCGGGACATTACCTCGAAATTATACACTATGAAAGCCACCACCACTCTGTTGGCCGCCGCGCTGCTCAGCGCGCCGGTTTTTGCCGCGGCGGATGCCGATTTTGCAACGCTGCCCACGCTATCCGCCAAGCGCCTGAGCGGTGCCCTGACCGCCGGTTATGAGACGCACTACTCCGGGCGCGGCATGGCGCCGACCAACGACATCACCGAGGGTGAGGGCTCGGAAATGATTGCTCTGCAGTACAGCTACGACATGGGCACCAAGAGCCGCTGGAGCTGGGAGGGCGCCGTGGTCTACCGCATGATTTCCTCCGGCCACACACTGTATGGCAACCCGACCTTCGGCAGTTCCGTCGCGCAGGGGCTGGTGCTTGAGAAGGTGGGGTTGACTGCCGCCCAATGGGCAGGCTTGCAGGCTGCTGCGGCGGCGGGCGATCCGACGGCTGCCGTTCAGGTCGCCGGTCTGCAGGGGGCGATGAACGAGCTGGATAATACCCCTATCAAGCAGGCGAACATCGAGAACGAGTTTATCGTGCAGAACGGGCCCAAGTACACCACCAAGTACTGGAATGTGGCGCTGGGGCACACCTTTGTGCACGGCGGCATGTTGGGAGTGATGGCCAAGCACTACCGCGACCAGGGCGCCTCCTGCATCAACGAGGTGTTCATCCGCCCGGAGGTGACTCCCTTCCCCTGGCTTTCCATCGGTTGCGACACGCGCTTTAGCTTCCAGGGTATCACCGGTTGGTGGTTCATCCCCGATGTGACCTTCAAGGCACCCATCATCGGCACGCCCGAGGATGTGAAGCTGGCCGGCGTGGTGCAGTTCGGCATGTCCGCCACGGCTGACTACTACGCCGCGCCCTACTTCGCCTGCGACAACGGCTCGCAAGCCTTCTGGATCAAGGTGTCGACCCCCTGGTTCGTGACGCCCGACTTCATCATCACCCCCAGCGTGAGCTTCAACTGGCTCGGCAAGGGCGGTGAACACGCCAACGTGCAGTCCGAATACTGCGCCTATTCGGGCAATCCTTCCAACGTGCCTTTCGAGAACTTCCGCATCATCGGCGGTCTGATGGCCACCTACAAATTCTGATGGCAGCGCGGGCTTTTTTTGCTCGCATCGCATGGCCGACCATGCTATCCTGTCGGCATGCGGATTGAAGGCCGCCCGCGCCCCTTGGCCGGGCGGCCTTGCCGCAGCGGATGCCGCAGTCCCCTTTCCTTACATTCTTCCCGTTTATGATTAAGCCGCAACAGCTTTTACCGCACCCCATCCATGTCTCCGGGCAGGAGAATGTCATCACCCCGGGCTTCTACATGCCCAACCGCCTGACGGTGGCCTCCGGCAAGGCGCTGCACCACCTGCTGGACGGCAAGGTGTGCTACCTGGTGGATCAGACCTTCCCCCCCGCGCCGGAAATCATGGCCTACCTGAAGAAGAAGAATGTGGAGATTGCCTACTTCGACTTCCGCCACACGACCTCGCGCGCCGTGCGCGAGCAGATTCTCGACCGCATGGCCACGGGCAAGAGCGTGGTGTTCCTGCCGGGCATGGCGGCCAAGGTGCGCGGCTGCATTGCGGATGTGCCCGCCCCCTTCCTCATGACGGTGGGCAGCCTGCACATCTCGCCCGTGCCCGTCTTTGTGGGCATGTACAACAACCGCTTCTACGGCATGTTCTCCGACACCGTGGAGCCCGGCTGCCGCGAGGAGATGTGCATCCTGCCCCAGCTGCACCCCGGCCCTCAGACCGGCGAGCGCGTGCTCTCGGCGTGGATGCAGAAGAGCAGCGAGCTTTTCTCCGCACATCCCATGCTGGCGGGCTCGCTAATCGGCGCCATCGTGCGCTCCATGCGCACCCACGGCAAGGTGGCCATCACCGACGGCATGACGGGTGACAAGCTGCCTTTCTACAAGGCGTTGGGCGTGGCCATGACCGTGGCTCCCGTGGTGAAGGCTCTGGGCGAGCCGCGTGTGGGTGTCATCCTGCCCCCCGGGGCGGGCGGCGTGATTGCCACGGTTTCCTGCCTGTTGGCGGGGGTGACGCCCGTGCTCATCAACTACGCCACCTCCAAGGCGGCGTTCGAGAGCACCGTGCGCCAGGCGGGGCTGACCCACTTTGTGACGGCGCGCAAGTTCCGCGCCAAGCTCACCAGCTTCCCCTGGCCGGAGGACGAGCAGTGCATCTACGTGGAGGATCTGCTCAAATCGTTGGACAAGAAGACGCTGGTGGCCAATGTGCTCATGGCCAAGCTCGCGCCCGCCAACCTCATCTGCAAGCGCTTCGAGACCGAAGCCCGCCGCAATAACGACGAGGCCATCATGCTCTTCACCAGCGGTTCGAGCGGTGAGCCCAAGGGTGTGGCGCTCACGCACCGCATGCTTCTGGCCAATGTGGCGCAGTGCGTCAGCCGCATCACCCTGGAGGGTGAGCACCGCTTCCTCGGCAGCCTGCCCATCTTCCACAGCTTCGGGCTGACGGTGACGATGATGCTGCCGCTGTTGATGGGCTACCCCATCGTCTCCTACCCCAACCCGACGGATGCCCGCACGCTCAACGAGCTCATCGAGAAGTACGCGCTGACGCTCGTTTGCTCCACCCCCACCTTTGCCCGCGCCATGCTGCGCCGCGCCAAGGACGACACCTTCCGCAGCGTGGTCTACTTCATCGTGGGGGCAGAGAAGCTGCAGGAGGAGCTCGACCGCGAATACCGCGAGCGCTGCGGCGTGCAGCTGCTGGAGGGCTACGGGCTGACGGAGGCCACGCCTGTGTGCGGCGTGAACCTGCCGGATGCGCCGCCGGTGCCGGGCTCGTCCTTCTATGTGCCCGGCACGGTGAAGGGCAGCATCGGCGCGGTGTTCCCCGGCATGGCCGTGCGCATCACCGATGTGGACGACGACAGCAAGGAGCTGGCGCTGACGGAGCGCGGCATGATTTGGCTCAAGGGAGCCAACATCTTCAACGGCTATGTGGGTCGCGCCGAGATGAATGCCGATATTTTCCACGACGGCTGGTTCAAGACCGGCGATATCGGCAGCGTGGATCTCAACGGCTTCCTGATTTTGGGCGGGCGACTCTCGCGCTTCTCGAAGGTGGGCGGCGAGATGGTGCCGCACGAGGGCGTGGAGCAGGCGATTACCGCCGCGCTCGGGCTCGACCCCGCAGCGGAGGAGGGCGTGCAGATTGCCGTGACCGGCGTGAGCGACCCGCAGAAGGGCGAGGCGCTGGTGCTGCTCTCTGCCCTGCCGCAACACCAGCGCAGCAGCGAGGAAAAGAACATCTTGGCGAACATCCGCGCAGCGCTGACCGCCCGCGACATTCCCACGCTCTGGGCGCCCAAGTATGTGGTGCCGGTGGAGTCCATCCCCGTGTTGCCCACGGGCAAGCTCGACCTGCGTTCCTGCAAGTTGCTGGCCGAGGAAGCCCTGGGCGAGAACGACCACGAGGCTTAAGGTTTTCCCCCTAAGCTCTCGCAACACAGCGCGCGCAGACCGCTTCGGTTTGCGCGCGCTGTTGTTACAAGAATAAGCAAGCCCGGTACTGCTCTTTCTACTAAACGCTCGTTGCGTGTCCGCAAATCTGACTCAGAGCCGGGCTAGGCTCCATCCTTTCCCCATGTAGCGTACAAAAAAGGACGCGCCAAGCTTGAGCGGCTGCTTCGGGGCTAAAACGATGCGCCTTCTCCATCGCCGCGCGCGCCATTCGCTCACGAATCTCCGAATGCTCCGCCAACTCCGCGAGCGCTGCCGTGTACTGATGCTCATGAAATGCCGGCAGAATACGACCGTTCACCCCATCGTCAATAAGATCATACACAGAAGAAAAACTGCCAAACGCCAGAGGCACGCAACCCCGGCTCATCGCCTCATTCAAGACCAGCGGCACCCCTTCGAACACAGAGGTCATCAGCAGCAGGGATGATTCTTCGTAGAGTGTGGCCATCTCTGCCACCACCCCCAGCATCTGTACCCCCTCGATGTGCTCGCGCCGGATGCGCCGACGAAGATGCTCCTCCTGCGGACCGTTCCCCGCCATCACCAGAGTCCAGTCCTCATGCCCGGCTGCACGGAAGCGTTTCCAAATGTTCAGCAGGTAATCAACTCCCTTGTAATCCGCCAAGGCACCGGCAAACAACATTTGTTTTTTCTTTGCAAACGAAGCCTGCCCCGCCGGAGCAATCGTCAGGGGATTCGTAATCGCGCTGATTTTGTGATGAGGAATCCTCCCACAGAGGCTTTGCAAATCGGCTCGATAACGCTCGGAAAGCAAGACATAATGCCGACACAGATTCAGCAAATACAAGTGCCGTGCCGCATTTTCGCGCCTGATGCGTCCATATCGCAACAGGCTCAAGACCAAGCGCACCAGACGCCGAGGCAAGGGCGCAGGGAAAAAGGGTTTTGCCCTTGCCATCCGCTGGGCGTAGAGGGGGGAGCTGTGTTCCGCCACAATCAGCTTCTCCCGCCACGGATAATCTATCTCTCGGAATAAGAACTCGCTGGCCGCATAACTGTCTTGGTAAACAACAAAATCCACATCATGTCGCGCCAGATAATCTGCCACAAAGCGCACGTTCTCCGCGCTGTGTACCTGCTCGCGATTCGGCACCATGACACAGGATTCAGCCGCATCAGGCCATTCAGGCGTATCCGTTCCCAAGGAAAGAATTGTGATCTGAACCCCCTGACGGCACAGTTCTGCCGTCAGTACTCGTGTGACCTTCTCAATGCCGCGGAATCCCGGATAATTATTGAGCAAGAACAGAACATTCATATCGATCCATGAACAGGCCAAAACATCCCAGAAGCAATCGCTGACGCTCAATCAACGACACACCAAATCGTAAGCAATGTACATCTTTCATGATGCTGTGTCAAGGTTAATTATCATTCTTAAGGAGTTATAGAGTCCGAGTATTCACTTTCGGATGTTCTTGAAATGCTCTTAGTGATTGATGCATCGCGGTTAACAGAGATACAGCATCATGAATGCTGTATCTTCCCGTGAGCTCACCTCTGTCTCCACAGGCGCCCTCACCTGACACGAGAGTCGAACCGAGTCTATGTCAGACATTTTCCCTCATGATCGCCCCATGAATATGATCCGTGATATGCGCAGCATACAAATCCTCCAACTGAGCACCCTCAGGTTTATCTGTCGATTGTGTATGGAGCATCAACTCCGCTATTTTCTGGTGGGAGGGACACTGCTGGGAGCTATCCGGCATCGTGGCTTCATTCCGTGGGACGACGATATTGACCTCGGCATGCCCCGGCGAGATTATGAACGCTTTACACAACTCATGCGGGAAGGTCATCATCCCTACCGGGTGTATATGATTGCCCGAGGGCAACGTTGCCATATTCCCTTTTGTAAGGTGTATGATCCTCGCACGCGCTTATGGGATGCACGGGGGCAGCAGCTCGCTGACGAGCCGGGACTTAGTGTCGACATCTTCCCTTACGATGGCTTCGGAGCATGCGAGTCGGCGGCCACCAAGCGTTTTCTTTTGGCCAATCGGCTGATGCGCTCCTTGGCGCTCTGCGGGATTCCGCTTAGCTCCGATGAACAATCGTCTAAGCGCTACATGTTCCACTTTCTCTGCCGGATCGTCGGAAAATCATTTCTGTATCATCAACTATGCCGTTGGTTGAAGAAGTGCGATTTTGACCATTCGAACTTCGTCGCAGGCACCAACGGTATGTACGGCGCCAAGGAAATCCAACCGGCGGAGGGATTCACCCGCACCGTATTGGTGGAGTTTGAGGGCTTATCCGTCCCCGCTCCTGCCGGCTGGGAGCGCTACCTGCGCTCGCTCTACGGGGACTTTTGGCAGCTTCCCCCACCGGAAAAGCGCTTCTGCCCGCACAACACCCTTGTCGAGCTCCGCGACGGGGCGGAATTTCCGGAACTTTCCGAAGCTTGATTAGAGATGAATATCGTCATTATTTTTGCCGGAGGTGTCGGACAGCGCATGAGTCGCAAGGGACTGCCTAAGCAGTTTATTTTGGTGAATGAGGTTCCCATCATTATCCAAACGCTTCGGGCGTTTGAAAACCACCCCGATATTGATCAGATTTACATCTCGGTGCTTGACTCCTACCGTGAGTACATGGCGGATCTGGCGCAGCGCTATGGCATCGGTAAATTGCGTCGCATTGTGCCCGGCGGGGCTACGGGGCAGGATTCGATTTACAACGCCCTGAAGGTCGCCGCCGAGGAGCACTCTGCGGATGCCACAGTGCTGATTCACGATGGGGTGCGCCCCATTGTGTCGGCTGCGCTGATTTCGGATTGTTTACATGCGGTGGAGCAATACGGCAGCGCCGTTCCCTACAGCCCCTGCACGGAGACGGTGATTACCAGCCGCGACGGCGTGCAGATTGATGGTGTGTTGCGGCGCGAGCATCTGTACAAGGCGCAAGCTCCGCAGGGGTTTCCTCTGGGGAAAATGCTCGATGCTCACGAGCGCGTGCGGTGCGAGTCGAGCGGCTATGAGGGCATGGTTGATTCAGCGTCTGTTTTTTACCATATGTATGGCTCGGTTCATTTGGTGCGTGGTAGCAGCAGCAATATTAAAATTACCAACCCGGAGGACGTGTTTATCCTCAAAGGCTTGCTGGAGTATCGCGATGCGGCGGAGGCGTTCGGCTTGGATTTTTGACGATGAGTTACACATTTTCAGAGCATCCTCTGGTGGCGGCTGATGTGGCGAGCATTGCGGATGACGCGGCGCTGCCGTGGCATATGTTGAGCGGTTGCCGTGTGTTGGTGACGGGGGCAACGGGACTGATCGGTTCCCTGTTGGTCAAGGCGCTGCTTTACCATGCGGCGGCAAGCGGTGAAGCCTGCACGGTGGTGGTGCTGACCCGCCGGGCAGGCTATGCCCGGGAGCTTTTTGCGGAGTATGCTCAGTTGTCTCCGCACGGAATTCTGGAGGTGGTGGAGGGGGATGTCAACGCCCCGATGCCGCCGAGCTGTGCGGCCGATTACGTGATTCATGCAGCTAGCGTGACGGACAGCACCACTATGGTGGATTGCCCTGTGGAAACCATCATGACCACGGTGTCCGGAACACGCCATGTGTTGGAATGCGCGCGGCAGACCGCTGCGCGCGGCTGCCTCTTCCTCTCATCGATGGAGGTGTACGGGCACCCCGAGCACGAGTGGGTGCGCGAGGGGGATATGAGCGGTATTCGCAGCGATTGTGTGCGCAACAGTTATCCGCTCAGTAAGTTGTTGTCGGAAAATTGGTGCTGTGCCTATGCGCACGAGTACGGTGTCCCCACGCGCATCGCTCGCCTGACCCTGACCTTCGGGCCCGGGATTCCTCTTACTGATCGGCGTGTGTTTGCCCAGTTCGCCCGCGCTGTCATCAAGCAAGAGGATATTGTTCTGCTGACGGGGGGGAGGACCCAGCGCGATTACCTCTACACGGCGGATGCGGTGCGCGCTTTGCTGGCCATCCTACTTCGGGGGGAGAGCGGCGGTATCTACAACGTCTCCAACCCGGATTCCTATGTGAGTATTCGCGAGCTGGCCGAGCACATGCGCCGCCTGAATCCTGCGGTGCAGGTCATCGTGCGCCCGGATGCTGCCGCTGCTGCCCAATACGCTTCGGAGGTGCATATACGGCTCGATAACCGCCGCTTAGAGGAATTGCATCCCTTTGCGCGCACCCCGCTGCCCACCATGGTGGAGCGTTTGGCTGGCTACCTGCGCGAGCCGCAGCTCACCGAACGCTTTGAGGTGCATCCCACTCGCGCCTGAGTAAGGGCAAATCGCGGGGGAACACCCATTGCGCGCTCGCAACCATACGCCCCTAAGTGAGCTGCAAGGGGGCTGATGCCCGCCCTCGGGGGGCGCTCGGCGCGTGCTTACTTGCTGTCGCGCACGCGCGAGCGGGGGGAGAGGACGATGGGGATGCCGTCGCCGCCGTTGATGCGGGCGCGGATGGTGTTGCGCAGGTACTGGGCGTAGCTGTCGCTCAACAGGCGCTTGTCGTTGACGAAGAGTACATAGGTGGGCACGGGGATGGTGCTGTAGCGCTCGTTGAGGGCGGTGGTGGCGTAGTAGAGCTTGAGCCGCTTGTGCAGGGTGCGGCTCTGCCCCGGGGGATTCTGCTCCATGGCGCGTTGCAGCAGGCGGTTGAGCTCGCCCGTGCCGGGCATGGTGCGGGCGCCCTCGCGCACGCGCTCAATGGCGCGGAAGATGTGGTTGAGCCCCGAGCCTTCCTTGGCGGAGACGATGGCCAGGGGGGCGTAGTTCAGGAAGAAGAGGTTTTCGCGGATGTGCTCGCTGACGGCCTCGCGGCGGGCGGCGGCGGGAGCCTCGGGGCAGTAGAGGTCAAACTTGTTGACGACGATGATGCAGGGTTTGTTCTCCTTGGCGATGGCGGAGCCAATGCGGCGGTCTTGCTGGGTGACCCCCGCCGCCATGTCGATGACCAGCAGGCAGATGTCGGAGCGGCGGATGGCTTTTTCGCTGCGCATGGCGGAGAAGACCTCCACCGAGCTGTCGCGCTTGCTGCGGGGGCGCATGCCCGCCGTGTCGATGAGCATGTAGTCCTGCTCGCCGCGGCGGTAGGGGATGTCGATGGCGTCGCGCGTGGTGCCCGCGATGTCGGAGACGATGGTGCGTCGGTCGTTGAGAATGGCGTTGATGAGGGAGCTTTTCCCGGCGTTGGGGCGCCCGACAATGGCGACGCGCACGGGGGCATTGGCGCCCACTTCCTCGCGCTCGGCTTCTTCCTCAGGGTCGGCATCGGGCGCGAGCTCGGCGGCCTTGGGGGTGGCACCCAGGGCTTTCAGCGCGGCGTTGAGCTTGGCGGCCAGCTCGGGGAAGCCGCGTCCGTGGGCGGCGCTGGTGAACACGTAGTCATCGAAGCCGAGGGCGGTGAACTCGCCCAGCGTCAGCTCCTGCTTCTCTGTGTCGGCCTTGTTGAGGACGAGCAGGACGGGGACGGAGCTCTTGTGCAGTTGCGCGGCGATGCTGCGGTCGATGGGGGTCAGGTGGTCGCGGCAGTCGCAGACAAAGAGGATGTAGTCTGCTGCCGCCATGGCGATATCGGCCTCCTGCTGCACGCGGGCAGCAAAGCCGTCGTCGAGGCTGGAGCCGATGCCGCCGGTGTCGACGAGCAGGGCGGCGTAGTCGGTGATGCGGGCGGGGGCGCAGAGCCGATCGCGCGTCACACCGGGTTGGTCGTGGACGATGGCGATGCGCCGCCCGACCATGCGGTTGAAGATGGCCGATTTGCCCACGTTGGGGCGCCCGACAATGGCGATGGTGGGTGTGCTCATGGGAAAATCAGAAGGGGCGGTCGGAGGTGCGGTGGATGTTCTGCTCGTTGGGCTTGGGCTTGACGTAGGGGATGAGCCCCACGGGCACCACGCCCTTGCCGGTGCTTTGCAGGTCGACGGGACCGACGGCGCGACGGTAGAGCTGGTAGTGGGCGCGCTCGCCGCGGGTGTTCATGACGGCGTAGGTGTAGAAATCCGGGGTGGATTGGCAGAGCACATGGAGGTTTTGCGCGGCGTCCAGCATGATGCGCGGTTGCATGAAATTGAGGTAGCGGCCGAGGAAACAGGCGCCGACCACGCGCTTGGTGTCGTTGTTGATGACCTGGCCGAAGAGGGCATCATGCCCGTTGGCCGGGGCGAGCCGCACGCTCAGCTCAAGGTTCTTGCCGCCCGCGCGTACGTTGAAGGCGCGCATGTTGCCGCCGTTGGTGAGCACGAAGAGGGCTCGGTTGGAGTTGAAGGTGCCGTGTGCGTTGGGCTGGCGGATGACGGCGACGGCGTTGTAGCTGCCCGAGACGTCGAGGCGGTAGAAGTTCTTGAGGTCGACTTGGAAGGAGCGTGTGGCTCCCGGCGCCAGCGTAACATCGGGGAACTTGGGCGCTGCGGTGGGTGAGACGGGGGAGCTTTCGCCCCGCTTGGTGATGACGAAGTTGAGCCAGGGGCGCTCCGGGCGGTTGCTCAGGGAGATGCGCCCGTCTGTGTGGTTGGTGAGGGTGAGCTTGAGCGCGACGTGCTCGCCGACGATGAAGTCGTGGCGTGCGGGCTCGAGGCGCACGTCGATTTGAGCTGCAGCGGTGCCGAGGAGCGCCGCAAGGCTACACAGGAGAAGGAGGAGTTGCTTCATGATGCTTCGGGGGGATTAGGGATGGGGGGTGGCGATGCGGAACGAGGCGCGTTCGGCATCGGGAAGGGGGGGATAGGGGGTGGTGGGGGAGACGGCAACGGGGGTGTCGCCCTGCGGCAGCTCCGGCAGCAGCTCGCCGACGCGGGTGGAGCTCCACTCGGGCACGGAGGGCGCTGCCTCGGCAGCGGCAAACAGACCTTGCAGACAGGCAGCGGGGGGCAGCACGGCGCCGTGCGCGCGGGCATAGGCCTCGGCCTGTGCATGGCTGACGCCTGTCACGGGCGCTTGCTCCTGCTGCCGCTGCCCGACCCAGTTTTCGGGGTACAGCTCCCAGTGGGGGGTGTCCTTCTCTTGCTCATCGAGGTACTGCGCGTACTCGGCGACCGTGACGGGGCGGCACTGCACGAGCAGCTCCGTCTCTGCGCTGCGGCAGAGGATGTCTTTGCTGCTGCGCGCTGCGCGCAGCAGCAGACCGGCACCCAGCGCGAGGAGGAAGAGACCCGGCAGTGCCACCCGGGCGGACACGAGGCTACGGCGCAGTCGGGGCAGCAGGGGAGCGAGTTGACGACTCAGGCGGCGGGCTTGGTCGGCGATGTCCTGCCAAGGGAGCTCGGGGCTGTCGAGCAGCTGCGCTGTCAGGCGGTGCAGGGCGGCGGTGCCGCGCCCGCGCACGGGGATCAGCGGGCGGATGATGTCGGCCAGCGCCGCCCGCGTGGCGGGGGAATTCCCTGCCGCTCCGGGTAGCAGGGGAGAGAGGAAGCAGGGGCTGCCCGCCGTCGGCAGAAACACATCCGTGGCTTGCAGGGGGCGGGTGGCGGCACCCGCTGCCTCGGCTGCGGCGTACAGTTCCGCTGCGGCGGCGAGGAGTTCGGCGCAGCGCGCGGGGGGCAGGCTCTCGTGCTGCGCGATGAGCTGCGCCGCCGTGATGCCCTCGGGGAGCTCCAGCGTCAGGAACCAGAGCCCCTCGGCCTGCAGCGCCTCAAAAACCGCTGCCGTGTGCGGCAGGGGGTGCAGGGCGCGGGCGCGAGCCCGGGCGAGAAAGCGCGTCGCTCCGCCGGGTTCCTCGGTCGGTCGCATGAGCTCGATGAGCACCTCTCTGCCCGTGTGCCCCTGAGCGGCGATGTAGAGCTCACTTTCCCCGCCCTGCATCAGTAGGCGGGTGATGGTGTAGACACCCAGCGGGTGCGGCAGCTCGGGGAAGATGGGGGTCACGGAGCGGGGGTGTCGAGTTGGTCGAGGATGTCGGACATGGGCAGTGCCTCCTCATAGCCGGGGTCGAGCCCGTCATCCGGCAGCAGTCCGTTGTTGTAAGGGTTGGCACGGCGGGCGCGGCGGCTGTTGAGCCGCTGTTCCTGGAGGATGAGCGCGGAAGGCGAGCTGAGGCAGTCCAGTGGTTCGCCTTTGTAGTAGAGCTTGGCGGTGAAGCCGTAGTATTTAAGCTCGCCGTAGGCATCGAGCTCCTCCTGCGTGAGCGCGGGAACGGCGTAGCTGATGATGAGGTTTTCCTCCCACTCCCGCCAGTCGGGTTTCTCGTTTTGCCAGGCCAGCTTGGGCGAGGCCAGCCGCGAGAACTCAATGTTGCGCCCGTTGACCAAATCGAAGAACTGGATGCTGATGTAGATGTCATCGGGGCGCACGTCTTCGCCCGGAGCCAGCAGCACGGGCAGGAGAATCTCCACGCGCTCGCCCTGCTCGGGGTCATCGCTGTGCTGGATCTGGAAGGGACCGAAGGAAAGCTTGCCGCGCAGGGCTCCGGCTTGCTCAAAGCCGTAGGTCAGCCGCCGTGAGGCGCGCGCAAAGTAGACCCCCGCCGCATCGCGCATGCGGAACACGCGGGTGAAGTATTCGCGCGCCTTGCCGGGGTTGAGCAGCTTGTCGTAGGCCATGCCGCGGTAGTACAGCGCGGCCGGGTGGTCGGGGGCAATGCGCTCGGCCTCCTCCAGTGCGAGAATGCACTGCCGGATGTCGCCTGCAACGAGTGCACTGACACCCTTGCGGATGAGCAGGTCGAGCTCCTCCCGTTCTTCCGGACTCAGGGAGCGCTCGGCAACGCTTTGCGCGGCCTCGGTGGCGGCCGTGTTGATGGCACTCTCCTCCGGGGCGGTCTCGGCGGGCGTCTCCTCGGCGGCTGTTTCAGGAAGCTCGGGGGCGCCCCCCTCCTGGCTGAGGATGGTATCGACATCGCGCGGGCGCAGCGGCGGCGGGGCGTCGGGGTCGCTCTCCCCCTGCGTGGCGACAATGCCGGCAGAGCCGGGGAGCATGTCCTCGCGCTCGGCTTCGATGACGGCCAGTTGCGCGCGAGAAACCTCCAGCGCATGCTCGTTGGCTAGCTCCAGGCGGCGCACCAGCCCCAGTCCCAGGAGACACAGTTCCAGCGCGATGACGCACAGCAGGGTGGGGAGGACAAGCTGCCGCGCCACCACCGCACGCCCGAGGGCGCTGAGCAGGCGATTAATGCGCATCGGGTTGTTCATACTCCAGAATTTCCCCCTCGTAGCGAGCCAGCAGCGCCTGCATCCAGCGCTCGGCGGGTGCGCCCTTGGACTCGGCAAAGCCACCGTAGGTCATGCCGTCGAGCCGAATGCGCCGCCCATGCACCGTGGCGTAGGCCACACCCTTGAAGCCCGGCCCCCACTGGCGCAGGTCGAGGCGGGTGATGTCCTGCACGCGGAATTGCTGCCCCGCCGCCGTCACGCAGTCGCCCTCCAGCGCCAGTACACGCCGCCGCGTGCGCAGCGCCAGACCGATCAGCAGCAACGAAACCGCCGTACACAGCACTCCGGCAATCCACTGCTCGCGGATGGCTCCTTGGTCATAACCATGCTCAGCGGGTTTGACGGGGAAGTGCCGTCGCTCGGTGTAGGCCACCCAGCAATCATTCCAGCTGCGGCGCATGGCCTCGTAATCCAGTGCCTCGGGCGGCATCGCCCCGGCGGCAGCACATGCGGGGGGCAGAGGAAGCGGCGCGCCCCCCTCCTGCAAGCCCGTCAGCGCTCGCCCGCTTCCCTCTGTGCGCAGCAGGGGCGTGTCGGCACGGTAGCGCCGTTGCCATTCCTCGCGCGTGAGGCTGGTGGCCTCCTGACCGAGGGCGGCAAAGGCTTTGCGACTCAAAAAGACCTCGTTCGCGCGGCGGTAGCCCACGGCACCATCGTAAAAAAAGTACAGTCCGAAGCCCAAGAAAGCCGCCCAGACGACCGCGAGGCGTACAAAGGTATCAAGCGTGGGTTTGCAGATGATGGGTTCGGTGTTCACACAGCGCATTCTACCACAGTTGCTCGGGAAGCTCCAAGCAAATTCCATCCTCATGAGTGGCACCATCAAATGCGGTGCGGCAACGCCGCCGCAGGACACCTTGTGCCCGACTCCCCCTCCCCCATGACATCCGCTTGTTGATGCTCGTTCTGTTGAGTGCCCAACACGCTACACGATTTCGGTCGCATGGCGTTATGCGATGCAGCGGCTGTGCGTCGTCGGGAAACGTTTCCCCGAGTTCAGAAGAGTTGCTTTTCGCGCTCGGCTTCGCGCCCTTCGAGGTAGCGGACATAGCGGCTGACTCCCGCGCCGTAGGGCGAGGCGAGTCGGGTGTCGGGCGTGGTGGTGCAGAGGGTGGCGGAGCGGCGGCGGAAGAAGAGCAGGTAGGCGAGGAGGAGGGCGAGGGGCGTGCCGATGCTCAGCGTGATGGTGAGTCCCTGTGGGGTGAACATCCACGAGTGTTCCAAGGCGCTGCGCAGCTCGTCCTTCCACGAGGGGTCTTCCTCGGGTTTGGGCTTGAAGCGGATATCGACGCGGGGGATGCGGCGGCTCTCGTCGGTGGCCAGGGGGGTGAAGCCTGCCGACAGGGGGGTGATGATCTCGTTGACGGTGCGCAGGGCTGCCGCCAGCCCCTCGACCCCGTCGCCGGCTTCGGCGGCGGCGCTGCGGACGCGCTGCAGCCATTGGTGGCGGGTGTCATCGTCGAGCTTGATGTCGCGGTAGCCGATGTCGATGGCGGCGGGGTTGCCCAGCGGGTAGAGCAGCAACACGGCGTAGTCGCAGCTCTGTCGAGCTACGGAGCCGACCAGGGTGGCGGCCGAGAGCTCGCCGGGGATGACTTGGCTGCCCTTGACGATCGCGGTGCAGAGCCGATAGCGTGCCTGAGCGTTCAGCTGCCGCAGCAGGTGGGCGATATCTTCGGTCTCGGGGGATCGGAGCAGGTGCTGCGGGTCAATGAGGGTGGCCTCGGGAGCAGGGCGCAGGTAGGCATCGCAGTAGCGGCCGAGAATTTGAGTGTCGCTCTCGCTCGTTGGGGCGGCTGCCTTGGCCCCCTTGACCGTCTTGGCAGCCTTGGGGACATTGTCGGGGCTCTTGTCTGCGGTCGGCGGGGCTGCCAGCAGCGCGGTGTAGCCGGTGTCCAGCTCGCCGGCCATGAGCAGGCGGTAGTGCTCAGGCTGCCAACGGGGGATGCACTTGTCCTGCGCGGGTGCGGCGGGGGGCGCGGGAGTGGCCTCGGTATCGGGGGGAGCGGTCGGCGCGCTCGGGGGCGTCACTTCGGCTGCGGCAGGGGCAATCTCCTCGGCGGTGTCGTCGTCGCGCAGGGCATCGAGGGCGGCGGCGCTTGGTTCGGCGGCCGTGTGGGGCAGCAGGGCGGTGCCCAGCAGAGCAGCCGGCAGCAGGGCGCGCGCGCCCCGCGCCAGCAGGCGGCGGTTGGTCTTGTGCGCGGCGCGGGCAATCTGGCGCGTGGCGGCGTTCATGACCTTGCGCAGCCCGGCGACCATGGCACGCTCGCGAAATTGCAGACGCGCGCTGATGATGCAGCTGTTGATGCTGTCGGGGTTGATGTAGGCATCGAGCATGTAGCCCCAGGAGAAGCAGGCCATCTCGAGTTGTACATCGACCACGAGAATGAGCATCCACTCCTGCCGCACGGGAGCTGCGGGCGGGTGCAAGGTTTCGTGGACAGCGCTGCACAGGCTGTTCCACAGGCGCGCGGGGAGGGAAGGGGGGGGCTCCGGGAGGTTCGCGGGTTGTTCGCCCGGGCGTCGCTCGCGCAGCTCCGCATCCTCAATAGCCTTGCGCAGCTCGCGCTTGCCGAAAGAGGGGTGGTGAATGCGCGCGTGGTTGAGAATCCAGTGGGCGTGGGTGCGCAGCTCGGCGGCGCGCCCGTCGTCGGTGATGTAGATGCAGAGGGCTGCCGGGGGAATCAGTCGCTCCATATGCTCCAGCGCGCGGAGTAGTTCCTGCCGCTCCGGGTGCGTCAGCGCTCCTGCGGCATCGACCACGCGGGTAAACTCCACCATGCCCTCCCCGAAAAGGGCGTTGGCGCGCGCAAGACTGTAGCCGCAGGCGGGGCACTGGTCTTCAGCGCCGGGGTGGATGGTGGCAGAGCATCGCGGACAGATGGGCACGCCCCCCTTTATAGCCTTTTTTCGGGGACGGGGGAAGCCTAATCAGCGTCACGCACGACAATCCCCGCAGCACCGGGCTCAGAGTGCCCAGTCGACGGGTATTTTCTCGACCTCGCCCTTCTTGTTTTCGTAGAGCACATAGCCGTTGGCGGCGCCGAATTTGTACACCTCCATCGTCACCTTGACATCGAAACAACAGTAGCGGGCGATGAGTAGCAATTTTTCGGGGTCGCGGCTTTGTTCGTACTCGGCCCACCAGCGCAGGGCATCCGTGCCCTCGGCGGTTTTGGAGCAGCCGCCCAGCGTCACCTTGGCCACGGAATCAAGCTTGAGCCGGTGCCCCAGCTTGGCGCTCAGCTCGGTGCAGATGTCGCAGTTGACGGTGCCGCCGGCCATATCCCACAGCGTGAAAGCTTGCAGCACGCCGTAGTCGAAGCCCAAGTGGTTGTAGCCGACGACCAGATCGGCAGCGCGCAGCTCAGCGATGAGCTCCTCGACCCGCTCCTGGGTGTAAATATGATAGGCGGCATCCTTGGTGGAGTAGGTCACGCCGACGGACATGCCCATCTTGGCCGTCTCGTGCCAGCCGCCCACTTGTGCGGCCGAGAGCCGGGTTTCCAGGTCAAAGTAGACAATGTTTCTCATCCGGCAGCGGGGGACGGGAGACTGCGGCGCAGCCCTTCGTAGAGTACGATGGCGATGGAGGTGGCGAGGTTGAGGGAGCGGGCGTGCTGCCCCGGCATGGGGATGCGCAGCGAGTGGTCGGGGTGGGCGGTTATCCATGCCTCGGGCAGACCGCGGGTTTCGGGACCGAACACGAGGTAGTCCCCATCGCGCAGCGGGAGTTCGGGCGCCCAGATGCTGCGGGTGGCCTTGGTGGAGAGATACCAAAAGTGCGCGTCCGGGGCGGCGGCAGCCTCCAACTGCTCCAGGCTGTCCCACAGGTGCAAATCCACATGCTGCCAGTAGTCGAGCCCGCAGCGGCGCAGGTGTTTTTCCTCCAGGCTGAAGCCCAGCGGGCGGATGAGGTGCAGGCGCGACCCGGTCGCTACGGCCAAACGCCCTGCTGCTCCCGTGTTGTGCGGAATCTCCGGCTGGTAAAGGACGATGTGGAACATGAGACGGGCGGATTATTTGGCCCCCTTGCCGATCAACACGGCCGGGATGGTGCGCAGCAGAATGAGCAGATCAACCCAAAGACTCCAGTGGTCGATGTAGCGCAGATCCTTCTCAATCATTTTGGTGTAGCTGTCGTCGGCGGCGCTGCGATCCTCGATCTGCCAGTAGCAGGTCAGCCCCGGTTTGACGCTCATGCGGCGGCGGTGGGCGATGTCGGGGATTTGGTCGGTTTCGTAGACGGCCATGGGGCGGGGGCCGACCAGGCTCATGTCGCCGATCAGAACATTGAGTAGCTGGGGAAGTTCATCGATGCTCAACTTGCGGAGAATACGCCCGAAGGGGAAGATGCGAGGGTCATTGGTCAGCTTGAACAGCGGACCATTCATCTCATTACCGCAGCGTTGTTTCACCTCTGCCAAGCGTTCTTCGGCATCGCTGTACATCGAGCGGAATTTCCACATGAAAAAGGGCTTGCCGTGGAGCCCCGATCGGAGTTGGCGATAAAAGATGGGGCCTTTCGGGTCACTGAGTTTGATGCCGACGGCGGCGAAAATCCACACGGGCAGGGAAATGAGGATCAACAAAGGCGCCAGCAAAAGGTCGCAGACTTGCTTGATCAGGCGCCCCCAGGTGTAAGGCGGAACGGCGGTGAGCACAATCATGCGCACGTCATCCACGGTGTTGACCTCCGTCGTAAAATCGAGGGTATGGTGCTCGCTGCGGCACAGGTAGATATCAATCCCCTGCAACTCGCACATGTGGATGATCTGCTCGTTGGGCAGGTAGGCCGACAGCCCCCCGAATACGAACAGATGAGAGACGGCGTTTTGCTGGATGGTGCGCTGAACCTCGTTCAGGTCGGTCTGCCCGACGTAAAAACGCCCGACGACATTCATGTATTTCTTCCAATAATCCGGCAACTTGTTCCAGCCTTTCTCCACTTGCTCGCGCGTCCCCGCCAAAATTACCTGACGCAGATGCCCGGGGCGCCGCAGAATATAGAGCTTAATCAGGCGCATCAGCAGAAAACGCAGGAAAATCACACAGGGAACCCCCACCATGTTGACCAGCAGGACGTGGTTGAAGAGGAGGGAGTGGCTGCGCAGTGTCTGGTAAAACGCCACGGCGCACAGGTAGTAGGCGCAGAAGTGTGCCAGTTGGCGCAGAGCGGTGCTGATGCGCTGCAACCCGGCACGGTGGTAAAAGCCGACCGCATGGAGCACCAGCGGGACAAAGGCAATCGCCATCCCGGAGAGAAAGGGACTCCTGCGCAGAATATCCGGCGTGGCCTCGCAGTCCCAGCCGCAGTATGGCGCGACAAGATTCGTCAGATTGGGGGAAAACAAGGCAAAAGTCAAAACCAGCCCCAAATCGAACACGGAGAGGGGGGTAATAAAGTGATTTTTGCTGTCGCGAAACATGCGCTTCATACACTACCATGGACAGACCTGTAAATCAAGTATAAAAATTTGTAATTCGGATATTGGACTTTTTGCTTGAAGTGAGATCATTTTTTTGATAGCATCAGTCTTATATGAACTCGCTCAAAGAGATGATGCTGGCGTTGGCAGCGGCGTTGACGACCGTTTCCGTCGCGCCGGCGGGCGCCTACAGTCCCCATCCCGATTGGGAAAATCCGCAGAATCTTTCGCAGGGGCGTGAGGACGCCCGGGCATTTTTCGTCCCCTTTGCTGATCGAACCGAGGCGCTGAAAGGGCGTCGTTCGGATTCCTCGAAAGTTCTCTCGCTCAATGGTAATTGGAAGTTCTGCTGGTCTCCCTCGCCCGATCAGCGTCCGGCGGACTTCTTCAAGCCGGATTACGATGTAAGCGGGTGGAAGGAGATCGATGTGCCGAGCAACTGGCAGATGCGCGGCTACGGCACGCCGATTTACAGCAACCAGCGCTACACCTTTGTGCGCAAGTGGCCCTTCGTGATGAGCGAGCCGCAGAATGCCTCCGAAAAGAGGTACACAACTCCGCAGACGGAGCCGAACGCAGTGGGTTCCTACCGCCGCGATTTCGAGCTTCCCGCCGCCTGGCAGGGGCAGCGCGTGTTCGTGCGCTTCAACGGGGTTGATTCGTTCTTCTACCTCTTCATCAACGGCGAGAAGGTGGGTTTCTCCAAGGACAGCCGCACGGCTGCCGTGTTTGACATCAGTAAGTACCTGCATCCCGGGCGCAACGTGATTGCTGCCGAGGTCTATCGCTACAGCGACGGCTCCTACCTGGAGTGTCAGGACATGTGGCGCCTCTCGGGCATTTTCCGCGATGTCTACCTGTACACCACGCCCCACACCTTTGTGCGCGACTTCTTTGTGCACACCGATTTCGCTAAAACGACCGACGGACGGAGCGACTATACGCAGGGCAAGCTGAGTATCGAGGTCGATGTGGAGAACCGCAGCGACACCCCCGCCGCCACACGGGTCGAGGGCGAGCTGCTCGATGCGAGCGGCAAGACTGTCGCACTCATGAGCGGCAGCCCGGGCTCGCTGCTGCCCGGGGAGACCGGCAGTACCACCCTGCGCGCCGATGTGGGCAACCCCGCTCTGTGGAGCGCGGAGAAACCGAACCTCTACCGCCTGATTCTGACCCTCAAGGATGCCAACGGGGGCATCATCGAGACCATTTCGCGCCGCATCGGCTTCCGCGAGGTGAAGCTGGAGGGCGGACGCTTCCTCGTCAACGGCATGCCCGTGAAGCTCAAGGGCGTCAATCGCCACGAGAGCCAGCACGCCAACGGCCACACGGTCACGGAGGAGGAGCTGCGCCAAGAGCTGCTGCTGATGAAGCAGAACAACATCAACCACATCCGCAACTCGCATTATCCGCAGCCCGGCTTCTTCTACGAGCTCTGCGATGAGTACGGCATCTACGTCTGCGACGAGGCCAACATCGAATCCCACGGCTACTACTACGGCGAGCAATCTCTCTCCCACCCGGAGGAATGGCGCGCGCAGCACGTCTGGCGCAACCGCAACATGGTCGAGCAGAGCAAAAACCACCCCTGCGTGGTTATCTGGTCCTACGGCAACGAGGCCGGCCCCGGCGCCAACTTCGCCGCCGTGCGCGACTGGATCAAGAGCCGCGATACCTCGCGCCCCACGCAGTACGAGCGCAACAACGACCTGGCGGATCTCTGCTCCAACCAGTACCCGAGCGTCAACTGGGCGCGCGAGGTGTCGGGGCGCAAGTTGCAGAAACCCTGGTATGTGTCGGAATACGCCCACATCCTCTGCAACTCCATGGGCAACCTCAAGGACTACTGGGACGCCATCGACTCCAGCGACTCCATCATCGGCGGCGGTATCTGGGAGTGGATTCACCAGAGCTACGACCAGCAGGTGACCCTGCCCGACGGACGCACCGTCACCCGCCAAAGCTACGGCGGTGACCACAACGAATACCCCAACGACGGCATCTTCTGCATCAAGGGCGCCATCTACAGCGACCGTACGCCCACGCCCCTCATGGCCGAAATCCGCCGGGCGCACCAGAATGTGAACTTCGAGTACCGCGGACTGAGTGAGGACGGGCAGAGCCTCATGATCGACCTGCGCAACAAGCACCTCTTCACCAACCTCAACGAGTTCGACGGCACTTGGGAGTTGAGCGAGGAGGGGAACAAGGTTATTGCCTCCGGTTCCTTTGCCGCCGAGGCGCAACCCCTGCGCAGCACGCAGGTGCTGCTCCCCGTCGCGCCCATGAAGCTCGGCGAGCTGCAGCACGACCGCAGCTACTACCTCACCCTGAACCTCCGGCTCCGCGGCGATACTGTCTGGGCCAAGAAAGGCTACAGCATTGCGGCCGAGCAGTTTGAGCTGCCCGGGGAACTGACGGGCTACAACCACAAGGCTCGGCTCATCAGTGTGGAGAACTGCGGCAAGCTGGAGGTGCGCAACCTCAACGGTCGCTTGGTCGTCATCGGACCGAGCTTCAGCCTGACCATCGACAAGGCCACGGGCGGTCTCCGCAACTACATCGTGGACGGCAAGGAACTCATCGGCGACAAACCGACCCTCTTCCTCAACGCCTTCCGCGCGCCGCTGGCCAATGACAAATGGGCGATGAACCAATGGCTCAATAACGGCTTCCGCAACATGACCCACACGGCGCAGCCCATCATCGTCACCCGCGTGAGCGACGGCGTGGTGCGCATCGCCTGCGACATCATCAGCCAGGGCGTCCGCAAGGAAAGCCTCGACAGCCGCGAGTACGACAACGGTCAATTCGAGGTCACCGACCTGGGACCCATCAAGGAAGGGGACTTCAAGTTCACCACGCAGATGATCTACACCATCCTGTCCAACGGCTATGTGAGCGTGCAAGCCGGCATCCAACCCAGCGAGGAAAAAGTGGTGCTGCCCAAGCTGGGCTTCACCCTCAGCCTTCCCGAGCGCTACAACCACGTGCGCTGGTTCGGGCGCGGCCCCGGGGAAAACTACCCCGACCGCAAGGCCGGAGCCTTCATGGGCATTTGGAACCGCAACGTGGCCGACATGGTGGAGCGCTACCCCCGCCCCATGGAAATGGGCAACCGCATGGATACCCGCTGGGTTGCCGTCACCGATGACCAGGGCGTTGGGCTTGTGGTCTGCGCCGGGCAGGGCAGCAGCTTCAACTTCTCCGCGCTGCCCCACACCGCGCAGGCGCTCTTCGCCGCCCCCCATCCGGAGGAACTGGAGCCCGCGCACGCCACCATTCTGAGCCTCGATGCCGTCACGCTGGGTCTGGGCGGTGCGGCCTGCGGCCCCCGTCCGATGGACCGCGACATCCCGCTCTCCAAGCCCACCACCTTCACCATCTCGCTGCGCCCGGTGCGCATCAACCAGCAGCCCGAGGCGCTCGCCCGCGAGGTGCTGCCGCTCACGGGAGCCGTCACCCTCTCGCGCGACAGACTCGGCTTCATGAACGCCACCTGCGCCAGCCCCGATGCCGAGATCACCATCACGCTGCCCAACGGCGACGAGCAGCGCTACACCGGTCCCTTCCTCCAGCGCGAGGAAGGCATCGTGCGCGCCGCCGCGACCAGCCCCGACTGTCTGCCCGCTGCCAATGTCTACCAGCATGTGGAAGAATGGAAACCCGAGCGTATCATGCGCATCGTCTCCTGCAGCAGCAGCGCCGGCAAGAGCGAATCGCCCTGGAGCCTCATCGACGGCCGCCGCGACACCTTCTGGCACTCGCGCTGGCACACCCCGGCCGCGACCTACCCGCACGAAGTCGTCATTGACATGGGCACCCGGAGCGAGCTGCGCGGCTTTGAGCTCACCCCGAGGCAGGGGCGCGCCTCCTCGCGCGTGCGCAAAATCGCCCTCTACCTCTCTGACGACGGTCGTTCCTGGAGCGCGGAGCCCCAAGTGATTGCCGAGCTGGCGGACGAGGACAACACGCAGAAGGTCATGCTGCCCGAGTTCTGCGAAACCCGCTTCTTCAAGATGGTCTTCCTGGAGCCCATGACCCCCGGCGAGTCCTACGCCTCGCTGGCCGAGGTGAAACCCATCGTCAACCGCGTGGTGGGCGAGTACCCGCCGCACGCCTTCTTCGCCATCGACTATGTGAGCTCCGAAGACCCCGAGGAGGGACCCGCCGTCAATGTGCTCGACGGCAACCCCGACACCTACTGGACCACGATGTCGGGCGTCACCGTGGCGAGCTTCCCGCATGACATCCGCATCAACCTGGGGGCGGATCTGGCGCTCAAGGGTATCGTCTACCAAGGCGCACCCACGGAGGACGGTCGCGTGAAGGACTACGAGGTCTACGTCAGCAACGACGGTCGCAATTGGGGCGAGGCCGTTGCCCGCGGCTCCTTTGCCGACAGCGCTGCGCGGCAGGAAATCATGTTCTTCCAGCCGACGCGCGCGCGCTACATCCGCCTGGTAGCGCTCTCGGCCTACGGCGATGGCGACATCGCCACTGTCAGCGAGCTCGACATCATCCCCGAGAAAAAGTAAGCGCTTGCGCATCCCTGTTCCGCCCGCCCTGCCGTCCCGCGCAGGGCGGGCGTTTGGTTCCTCGCCGCGGCGGCGGTGCATTTGCATGAAGCTCGCTCTAAAAATCGGTTGCAATCGCCGGGGGCGGCGCGTATAATAGCCCTACATGGCGGAAAATATCCTTTCGATTCTCTTGGCCTACCTTTGCGGTGCCATCCCTTTCGGCTACCTGGCCGGGAAGCTCAATGGTATTGACCTGCGCGAGCACGGCTCGCACAACATCGGCGCCACCAATGCCGTGCGCGTACTGGGCAAGCGCTGGGGCATCCCCGTGTTCCTCTGCGATTTTCTCAAAGGCTTCCTCCCCGTCCTGCTCATGAAGCAGCACCTAGGTGGTGATGCCACCGCGATGGAGGCGGGGCAGATGGGTTGGCTGCTCGGGGTGATGGGAGCTGCGGTGCTGGGGCATACCTATACCTGTTTTCTGCATTTTCGCGGTGGAAAGGGGGTCGCTACCAGCGCGGGGGTGCTGCTGGCGCTCTCGGGCTTTGTCGGGGGGGTGGCGCTGGGCACCTGGGCACTGTGCATGGTGTTTACCCGCTATGTCTCCCTATCGAGCATGCTGGCGGGGGTGGCAGCCGTGGCGGCCGTGCTGTGGGAGTTCGCGGGCGATGGTTGCGTGTCGGCTGCTGATGTGCCGGTGATTGCCGTGATTTCGCTTCTTTGCCTGCTCGTGATTGTCAAACACCGCAGCAATGTGCTGCGCCTCTGCCGAGGCACCGAACCCAAAGCTTTCAGCAAGAAAAATTGATTATGGAACACCGTTTTCACAAAGTTGCCGTCATCGGCGCGGGTGCCTGGGGCACCGCGCTGGCGCTTACGGCCTCCTGCAACGGCGGGGAGGTTGTCCTCTGGACCTACTTGGAAAAGGAAGCCGCCGCCATCCGAGAGTCCCGCCTGAGCCTGACACCCGTGCCGGGAGCGCGCCCATTACCGCCGCAGGTCTGCGTCACGAGCGACTGGGGCGCCGTGGTCGGAGCCGACCTGGTGCTCGTGGTCGTGCCCAGCGTCGCCATGCGCAGCGTGGCCAAAAATCTGGCGGCGGTGGGGCTGGCGCCCGATGCCCTGGTCATCACCTGCTCCAAGGGCATTGAGAAAGACAGCAACCTGCTGATGAGCGAAATCCTCAGCTCCTGCGTGGAGCGTCCCGTGGGTGCTCTCTCCGGTCCCAACCATGCGGAAGACATCGTGCTGGGGCTGCCGAGCCTCACCCTCATCGGTTTCGAGAACATCGAGCACGCCAATGCCGTGCAGCGTCGGCTGAGCACGGATTTTCTGCGCATCTACACCACGACAGATGTGGTAGGCATGCAGATGGGCGGCGCCATCAAGAACGTTTACGCGCTGGCGGGCGGTATCTGCGCCGGGCTGGGGCTGGGCGACAACGCCCGCGCCGCCCTCGCCACCCGAGCGCTGGCGGAGATGACCCGCATGGGGCTGGCGCGCGGCGGGCGCATGGAAACCTTCATGGGGCTCTCCGGCATGGGCGATTTGGTCGTCACCTGCTACTCCGAGCACAGCCGCAACCTGACCGCCGGGCGGCTCATCGCCAAGGGCGTGCCGGCCATGGAGTGCCAGCAGCGCATCGGTCAGGTGGTGGAGGGCATCCCCAACACCCTCTCCACCTACCAGCTGGCGCGCAAACTGGGTGTACGTACACCGCTGACGGATGCTATGTATGATATTATTTACAACGGCAAGGCGGCGCATGTCGCCCTGCGCGAGCTCATGAGCCGCGACCTGCGCGAGGAGACGGTGACAGACTGAACTTGTAGATGTCCCGCGAGTCCTTGCGTTCTCTCCTGCGGGAGTAAACCTTCATGGAGCAGCCCAACGAAGAGCATCTGTGGCTGGTCGGCGTGTGGCAGGAGCATCGCGAGCGCCTGCTGCGCCTGCTGGCGCTGCGCATGCCCGCCGTGTTGCAGCGGCGGCTCAGCCCCGAGGATTTGCTGCAGGAGACCTACTTGGCCTGCGGGCGGCGCACGGCCTTTCTGCGCGCGGAGCCCGAGGTGCCGCTCTACGCCAAGCTGCGCCGCATCGCGCTGCAAACCCTCACCGATGCCGAGCGGCACCACCTTGGCGCGGGCAAGCGCGACGCCCTGCGCGAGAGCAGCCCCGCCGGCGACAACACCATGGATGCTTGGGCGCAGTTTGCCGACACCATCTCCAGCCCCCGCACCCATCTGGAAAAGCTGGAACGTCAGGCCATGACGCGTCGCTTGCTTGGCGAGCTCTCGGCGCGTGACCGTGAAATCCTGGAACTGCGCCACTTTGAATCCCTGAGCAACAGCGAGTGCGCCGCCGTGCTCGGCATCGAAGCCAAGGCCGCTAGCATCCGCTATGTGCGCGCCCTCAAGCGTTTTCAGGAGCTCGTGCTCCGCGAATCGTGGTTGTAAGCCATGGCTGACGGAGACGACAGCGAAGCGCGCCTCGCCGCCCTGACCGAGGAGTACCTGGAGCAGCTGCGGCAGGGCAGGGCATCGACCGTGGAGAGCTTTGCCGCCGCCCACCCGCAGGACGCCGCCGAGCTGCGCGAGCTGCTGCCCGCGCTGGTGGAAGTTGAAGGGCTGGGGCAGTCCACCGCCCCCCGCGTGGCCAACATGACCGCCTTTCCCGACACCCTTGGCGGCTACCGCATCATCGAGCGCATCGGCTGCGGCGGCATGGGCGCCGTTTTCCGCGCCGTGCAGGAATCGCTCAACCGCGAGGTCGCCGTCAAAATCCTCTCGCCCGCCTGGAACGCCGACGCCCACCACTGCGCGGCCTTCGAGAACGAATCGCGCGTCATCGCCCGCCTGCGCCACACCAACATCGTCGAAATCTACGGCGCCGGGCACGAGGGCGAGTACCGCTACTACGTCATGAGCCTCGTAAACGGCTGCGGCGTCACCCCCGGGCGCATCCGCAAAGCTTACCCGGGCATCCCCTACGAGCGGGCACTGGCTCGTGTGGGCTTGCAGGCGGCGCAAGCATTGGCCTTTGCCCACGCGCAGGGCGTGCTGCACCGCGACGTCAAGCCCGGCAACCTGCTGTTGGACGACGAGGGCGTGCTGCATGTGGGCGACTTCGGGCTGGCCACTGTCCTCAACAGCGGCGAGACCGCCCCGCTCGTCACTCAAAGCCACGACGGCACCCTGCGCTACATGGCTCCCGAGCGCCTCTCCCGAGGCGAAAACAGCTTTGCGGGCGACCAATACAGCCTGGGTCTGACCCTCTACGAATTGCTCACCCACGCCCCCGCCTACCCGGTGACGGAGCCGGGAGCCCTCATCCACCGCATCTGCTCCGAGCCGCTGCCACCCCTGCGCGGCGAGGGCGAGCTGGGCGCCATCATCAACAAAGCCGTCAGCCACGAGCCGCACGACCGCTACGCCGACATGGACGCCATGGCGGCTGACCTGCAGCGCTATCTGGACGGTCTGCCCGTGCTGGCGCGCCCCGCCTCCTGCCTGCGCCGCTATGCCCTGTGGTGGCGCCGCCGCCCCGCCGTTGCCGCGTGGAGCCACACGGCCGCCGCCGCTCTTGCCCTGCTGCTGGTGAGCATCAGCGTGGGCTATGTGAGCGTGCGGCGCTCGCTGGCCGGGGAGAACGAGCAGCGCCTGCGCGCGGAGAAAAGCGCGCAGATTGCCGATGCCTCCCTGCGCCGCATTTTTGAAAGCCGCGTGGCGCAGAGCAACGACGGTCTGCAGGCCACCAAAGCCGACGTGCGGCTCCTGCAGGACCTCATGCCCTACTACGAGGAAATCCTCACCATGGGCGGCAGCAGCAGCGGGCAAATGGCCTCCGCCTGCAGCACGCTGGCCGACATCGCCCTCCAAACGGGCGACGCCGCCACCGCCGAAGCCTACGCCCGCCGCGCGCTCGAGCTTGTGCCGGAAGACAGCCCCGAGCAGATCCCCATCCTCAGTCGCCTAGTGGCCGCGCTTCACGAGCAGGACGGGGAATCCCCCCGCCGCGAGGCCGAGACCCTGAGCGCACGCGCCATGCAGGCTCACGCCGCCCGAGCCGACAAATGCACCGGCGTGGCGCTCATCCGCATGGCGTGCAGCTCCTTTGCCCGCCGTGGGGTCGGCCCCTCGCTGCGCCGCCCCCACGGCACCCCCCCTCCTCGCGCCGGGCGCCGCCGACCCGAGGGGAAGCGCCGCCCGATGCGGCTGAGCAAGCAAGCGGCGGAGCTGCGCCGCCAAGCCGTCGAGCTCGCCGCGCGCCTGAGCACCGCCTACCCGGGCGATACGCAGGTAGCGCTGGCGCGTATCGAGCTGCTGGAAGCGCTGCCGCCTGAGCTCGAATCCCTGCGTCGCCGGCTGGCGCCCGGCGGCGCAAGTCCGCTGACGCTCATGCAGGCGCTGCTGGAGCAAGAGCCCGACAACGCCGCCTGCCGCCGCGCCTACCTGCAGCTCATCAGCCGCACGCCCCCCCAGCAGCTGCCCGACAAACTCGAGCAGCTGCGCCGCGCCGGAGACTACGCCCGCGCCTGGCTCGCCGATCACCCCGGCGACACCGACACCCTCATGCAGTACCTGCGCGTGCGCGAGTCCTACACCGCCGCCCTGAGCGCCGCCGGGCAGGGCGAGCAAGCCGAGCGCGAGAACGCCCTGACCCTCGGCGTGCTCTCGCTGCTGACCTCGCGCGCCGACTTCTCGCCCGAGATGCGCGAGCGCCTCGTCATGCTCGTCTCCCTGCACCCCGCAGCGGAAGCCGACCAAACCCTGCGTGCATCCGAAATCGATCTGCTGCTGCAAAGCTACGACGCCCGCCGCCTTGAAAGCCTCCGCAAGCGCATCCGCCGCATGCGCGAGGACATGCAGCGCCGCCGCCCGCCGCGCCCCGACTGCGTCTGCCCGCCGTCAGAAAGGGCGTCGGGTTTGCGCCCTCGCTGACGGCATGCCGCTCGGTCTCAGTGGTTGTTGGTTCCCTGCGGGGCGGGTGCCTCGGCGCTCGTCGCCTCCGGCAGCAGCCGGAGCAGCTGCGGTGCCATACTGCTCATGAAGGAGAGCGAGCCGTTGACGTTCACATGGTCCTCGTCTTTGAACAGCAGAAGTCCCTCTTCCACAGCGCAGAATCGGGTTGGGTCAGGACGATTCTCGCAAGGATCGAGTAGGGCACACAGCCCCTCGGCCTCCAATTGCCGCAGCATGTGCAGAGAGATGCGGTTGCGCCGGTCGTAATCCTCTCTTGTTCGTGTGATAGCTTCGGAGCACTCGTGGAGCCCCTTGCCGCGCCGGAGGAGCCAGTGCACATGTTTCAAGGGATTCTTGTCGTAATCGGGGTAGGGAAGGAGGAGAATTGCCTGTTTGCCGAGTGCCTGCATGTGTTGCAAAAAAGCACGCAGGCAAGCCGTTTGGGCTTCCGGAGACATGTCCGCAGGTTGCATATCCCAATCGTATAGGTTGCCCCGCATGCGTCTTTCCCAGGAGATGGCTACTACCACTTGGCGGATGTGGGGGTTGGCGGCGAGCCAGCGTTCGACGGCCTCTACCTTTTCCCGATTGCAATAGTAGGTGGAGTGTTTTGGTATCATTCGGTTGAGGAATGGTGAAAAAACCGTCGTCAGAAAAATCCCGGCGCGATGGTATTTCTTGCAGAATTTGTCCAAGCCGGCGTAGGAGGCATGTGCATGGCTGTCGCCGAGCAGTACAAAGGTCGGCACATCACCCTTGTTCCCCATGAAGAGCACCGGTCGGTCGGAATCCCGTTTTCCGACGGGTTGTTGCATCAGATCGAAGACCAGGGTGCTGTAGTAGATGCGCTCCGCATCGAATGCCTGCTGGTAAAAACGTGGGTCTGCCGTGGACCATTCGTTGTAGGAAGGCAACGTCTGCGTCCATGCTGCCGGGCGAAGACCTATAAAGCCGTTTGTTTTCTTGCCCGCAATGCTGACACCCAACGCCAGCAGGTAGAGAGGCAGCCACACGCGGTACGACAGGCGGCGTTTTTCCACTGCCCACCAACACAAGATGGCGAGAACCGCCGCGAGCAGCAGCATCAGCGCCGTATCTGCGACCGAGGGGGTGCTGCCCAGCCAGCTACGGTAGCATTCAAAGACGGGCATGTGCACCAGGTACAGCGAGAAGGAGATACCGCCGATGGCTAAGAGTAGCCTGTTACCGAGCAGCGGAGCCGTGAGACTGCCGGGGGTGTAGCGGAGGACGAGGAGTGTGCCGCCCACCACCAAGGGGAAGATGGCGGTGCTCTGCTCATGAAGCATCAGCGAGGGAAGCAGAATGGCCGCCAGCCCCGCGCCGCTCAACAGCGAGGCACCGAGGCGCGAGGAAAGAGCAGGTAGCAGGCAGACGATTCCGCCCGCCAGCACCTCCCACAGGCGCGGCAGTGTCGCGAAGTAAGTGGGCGCAGCTTCCTGATGCCAAGTCGGCACCCCGATGCTCGCAAGCGCATCGCGCAGATTCATGCTGTAGCACAGCGCCAGCGAGGCTACTCCGATCACCACGAGCATACACCGCCGCCACCTTTGCGGCAGGCGATCATACGTGATTTTGCCCAAGAGGAATAGCAGGTACACCTGCAAGGTGACACCGATATACCACATGGGCATGAACGGCGTTTCCATATTATCGGCAGCAAAATAATCGACTGCCCGCCTTGCGAGATGAATGTTGGACATGCCCAAAAGGGTGTAGCGCGCCAAACGGCATTCCTCTGCCAACACCGGATCGTCCAACAGAATAATACCGACAACCATGGTTACCAGCAAGACAGCGGCTACCGGCGGCATGATGCGCTGCAACTTCCTGTAGCAGAAGTTCAGTATCGCGGGGCAGCAGCCTTCCCCGGTCGTCTTCAGGCGACTCATGCTCCGAAAGAGTAGGTAGCCTGTGATGACCAAAAAAACATCCACGCCGTAAAAACAACAGGGGAACAGCTGCGCGTTGAGGTGGAACATCACCACCAGCAGAATCGCCAAACCGCGCAACCCGCCGATATGCGCGAGAAAAGGCGCGGCGGAACTCAGAGTTTTAGTTTCTGTATTACCCACCCCTCCTATTTGCGCGTCAATAGATTGATGTTGAGTCGCTTTCATGAAAAAAGGTCTAGTCGTATGATGACTGTTCGCTGATGCTAACATGATTTCGATTTTGTGTCAAGAATGCCATCTCGAATTTCTGGGCGCCAAGCGCTTTATCCTTGACTAAAAGAGCGCTTTGCGGCACTCTTGGCGCGCCATGAACAAAGTACTCATTATCGGAGCCGGTGGTGTGGGGCATGTGGTAGCCCACAAGTGCGCGCAGATGAGCGACGTGTACCACGAGATTCATCTCGCCTCGCGCACCAAGAGCAAGTGCGATGCCATCGCGGCCGATGTGCTGGCGCGCGAGGGCGTGCGCATCACCACCCACGCGATCGATGCCGATGATGTGCCCGCCACCGTGGCGCTGCTGCGCGAGCTCAAGCCCGACCTGCTGCTCAACGTGGCGCTGCCCTACCAGGACCTCCCCCTCATGGACGCCTGCCTCGAAGCCGGGGTGCACTACATGGACACCGCCAACTACGAGCCGCGCGACGTCGCCAAATTCGAGTACAAATGGCAGTGGGCCTACCAAGAGCGCTACAAAGCCGCCGGGCTCTACGCGCTGATGGGCTCCGGCTTCGACCCCGGCGTGACCAACGTCTACACCGCCTGGGCGCTCAAGCACCATTTTGACGAGATTGAGTACCTCGACATCATCGACGTCAACGGCGGCGACCACGGACAGGCCTTCGCCACCAACTTCAACCCCGAAATCAACATCCGCGAGGTCTCCGCCCCCTGCCGCCACTGGGAGCAGGGCGCTTTCCAAGAGACCCCCGCTATGAGCAAGCACCAGGCCTTCACCTGCCCGGAGGGCGTGGGCACCTACGAAATCTACCGCATGTACCACGAGGAGATGGAATCCCTCGTCAAGCACATCCCCACCATCCGTCGCGCGCAGTTCTGGATGAGCTTCTCGCCCAACTACATCAACCACCTCACTGTGCTCAAAAACGTGGGCATGACTCGCATCGACCCCGTCCTATACAAGGGCGTGGAGATTGTCCCCCTGCAATTCCT
>CAMACY010000017.1 GCA_945831585.1 uncultured bacterium
ATACGGATCCCTCGGCCTTGATGTGCGGGTGGGGGTCGTAGCCCGTCAGCTCGATGTCTTCAAAGGTAAAATCCTCCAGGCGCTTGACGGCCGGGTTGAGCCGCAGGGTGGGCAGCGGGCGAGGGCTGCGGGTGAGTTGCAGGCGCGCCTGCTCCAGGTGGTTGTTGTAGAGGTGCAGGTCGCCGTAACAGTGGATGAACTCGCGCGCTTCGTAGCCACAGACCTGCGCCACCATTTGCAGCAGGAGGGCATAGCCGGCGATGTTGAAGGGCACGCCAAGGAAGAGGTCGCAACTGCGCTGGTAGAGTTGCAGGCTCAGCCCGTGGGGCGTGCCCGGCTGCTGCGCGGGGATGACGCAGAATTGGAAAAGGCAGTGGCAGGGCGGCAGCGCCATGTGCTCCACCTCGGCCACGTTCCAGGCGGAGACGATGTGGCGGCGCCCCCAGGGGTTGCTGCGCAGCCCTTCGATCAGGCGGGCGATTTGGTCGATGTGACCGCCCTTCCCGTCCGGCCAGGCGCGCCACTGGCTGCCGTAGACGGGACCGAGCTCGCCGTTTTCGTCGGCCCACTCGTCCCAGATGCTCACGCCGTGCTCGCGCAGGTAGCACACGTTGGTGCTCCCCTGCAAAAACCACAGCAATTCGTAGATGATGGAGCGCAGGTGGAGTTTTTTGGTCGTCAGGCAGGGGAAGCCCTCGCGCAGGTCAAAGCGCGCCTGGCGTCCGAAGACCCCGCGGGTGCCGGTGCCCGTGCGATCCTCGCGGCTTACGCCGTTCTCCAGCACGTCGCGCAACAGATCCAGATACTGCTTCATGGCGGTAGGGCTGCGATGGTGGTATGGGTTAAGGGGATGGGGGAGGGCGTGCTCAGAGCCCGAGAGCGGTGCGGATCTGCGCGGCGTATTTCTGCGCTTTTTCGGCAAAGCTGAGTTCGGGCTCTTTGTAGAGGATGCCGCGCGACACGTTGATGGCGGGCGGGGCTACGCGTGCGCCGCCCACGAGGGCGGAGAGGTCGCCGCCCTGCGCTCCCAGCCCGGGAATGAGCAGGGGAGCATCGGGCAGATTCTCCAGAATCTCGCCGTTGGCGTTGGTGAGCCCCACAACCATGCCCACCTCGGTGGCGGCGTGCTCGGCGCGGGCGCGCAACACCATGTCGCCGACCAGTTGGTAGACGCGGCGTCCGTCGGCCAGGCGCTGCTGCTCCACATCGGCCGAGCCGGCGTTGGTGGTCACGGCCAGCAGGTAGACCCCCTTGCCGGGGCGGTCGAGGAAGGGGGCGAGGATGTCGTAGCCCATGAAGGGGTTGAGCGTCACGGCGTCGACATCCATGCGATCGAAGTAGGCCTGCGCGTAGTATTTTTGCGTCTCGCCGATGTCGCCGCGCTTAGCATCCAGAATCACGGGGATGTCCTTGGGCATGTCGGGCAGCAGCTCCTCCAGCAGCCGAAGCCCGGGCAGTCCCATGGCCTCGAAGTAGGCGATGTTGGGTTTGTAGGCGACGGCGTAGGGGGCGGTTTCCTCTACCACGCGGCGCAGCCAATCGGCCAGCTCGCTCATGTTGTCGGACTGCGGGCGGGGGTCAAGCCCCACACAGAGAGCCGAGCGGGTGGCGACCATGCGGGCGGAGAGTTTTTCGGCGTAGGTCATAGCGCCGCGCATTGTAGCATAGCCCGGGGGGCGCGACAAGGCAAATTCCGTGATTGACAGCTGCTGCCCGCGCGCGTAAGATGGGAGCTGCCGACCGACCATCGGCCGACCGTTTTTACCAAACTAGAGATTATGAGCAAGGATATTGACTGGGGCAGCTTGGGCTTCGGCTACATTCAGACCGACAAGCGCTTTGTTGCCAACTACAAGGACGGCGCCTGGGATGCCGGCACCCTCACCGGGGATGCCACCGTGACCATGAGCGAGTGCGCCTGCGTGCTGCAATATGCGCAGACCTGTTTCGAGGGGCTCAAGGCCTACCGCACGGAGGACGGGCGCGTGGTCTGCTTCCGCCCCGATCTCAACGCGGCGCGCATGGCGGACAGCTGCCGCCGTCTGGAGATGCCCGTGTTCCCGGAGGAGCGCTTTGTGCAGGCGGTGCACGAGGTGGTGGCCGCCAACCTCGACTTTGTGCCACCCTACGGCAGCGGCGCGACGCTGTACCTGCGCCCCTTCATGTTCGGCAGCAACGCGGTCATCGGCGTCAAGCCCGCCACGGAGTTCCAGTTCCGCATTTTCTGCACGCCGGTGGGTCCCTACTTCAAGGGCGGCGCCAAGCCCATCACCATCCGCGTGAGCGATTTCGACCGCGCCGCGCCCCACGGCACGGGTCACATCAAGGCGGGGCTGAACTACGCCATGAGCCTGCACGCCATCATGGACGCTCACCGCCAAGGTTTTGCCGAGAACATGTATCTCGACCCCGCCACCCGCAGCAAGGTGGAGGAGACGGGCGGCGCCAATTTCATCTTCATCACCAAGGACGGCAAGCTCGTCACCCCCAAGAGCAACAGCATTTTGCCTTCCATCACGCGCCGCTCGCTCATGGTGGTGGCGGAGCGCTACCTCGGCATGCCCGTGGAGCACCGCGAGGTGCTGCTCAGCGAGCTGGGGGATTTTGCGGAGTGCGGTCTCTGCGGCACGGCGGCGGTCATCTCCCCCGTGGGCAAGGTGGTCGACCACGGGCGGGAGATCTGCTTCCCCTCCGGCATGGAGCAGATGGGATCTTACACCCAAAAACTCTACGACACCCTCACGGGTATCCAGATGGGACGCATTCCCGCCCCCGAGGGCTGGCTGCACACCATCGCCTGAGGCCGAGTGCCCTCAGCAGCGACAGCAAACGCGGGGAGTCCGTCCGGGCTCCCCGCGTTTGGCGTCTATCCCGAGCCGCAACTCAGGCGTAGGAGGCTTGGTAGATGGCGATGCAGTCTGCCTCGCTCAACGGAGCAGGATCGGCGCCGAAGAGGAAGCCCATGCAGTCCATGGCGTTGCGCGCCATGGCGGGGAACTCCTCGGGACGAATGCCGTAGTCGCTCATGCGCAGATTCCCCACGCCGCAGGCGTTCTGCAGGGCGGCGAGCGCCGTGATGAAGTCCATGGGCTCTTTGGCCTCGCTCATCCCCAGCGCCTGCGCCATGCGCACGAAGCGCTCGGGGCAGCAGCCCGCCTTGATGAAGTGCGTGTAGTAGGCCTTGGAAATCATGATGAGACCCGCGCCGTGCGGCAGCTCCTGGTGGTAGGCCGACAGCGCGTGCTCCAGCGAGTGCTCACTCGTGCAGGTGCCCACCACCATCTGCAGCCCCGAGAGCCAGTTGCCGAAGGCCACGCGCTCGCGGGCGGGCAGGTTGCCGCCGTCCGCCACCGTGGCGGCGAGGTAACGCCCCACGTTCTCGATGGCCGCCAGAGCCACGACATCGCTCATGAGGTTGGCGCGGCTCGAGATGTAGCCTTCCGTGCTGTGGAAGAGTGCATCGAAGCCCTGGTAGGCCGTGAAGGCGGGCGGCACGCTGGTCATGAGCTCAGGGTCGACCACAGCCAGACAGGGGAAGAGGCGCACGCCGTCGAAAATGGCGGTTTTTTCCTGCGTCTCGGGGTTGGTGATCACACCACCGCCGTCCGTCTCCGAGCCCGTGCCCGCCGTGGTGGTGATGGCCACCAGCGGCAGGGGCTTCACCGCCACGGGCTTGCGCCCGCCCGTCCCGAAGAGCACATAGTCCCACAAATCGCCGGAGTTGGTCGCCATCATGGCCATCCCCTTGGCAGCATCCATCACCGAGCCGCCGCCCAGCGCCACGATAAACTCCGCGCCCGCCGCGCGCGCTGCGGCGGCGCCCGCCATCACCGTGTCCTTCAGCGGGTTGGGCTCCACGCGGTCAAAGATCTCGCAGCTCACCCCCGCCAGCTCCAGCTCGCGCAGGGTGCGGTCCAGATAGCCGTTGGCGCGGGTGCTGCGACCCTTGGAAATCACCACCAGCGCGCGCCGACCGGGCAGCTCCTGCTCGTGGAGGCGGTTCAGGCAGCCGCTGCCGAAGAGGGTGTGCGTGGGGACATGGTAATCAAATGCAGAAATCGGGTTCATGCCCGCATTGTAGCCCCTCAAGTGACCGGAGGGCAAGAGTATTTTTCCTCCACGCGCCCAACTGCTTGGCGCCAAGCGCCGTCCCCGCACAAAGAACCGCAGGGACTGCCGCTTGCTGCGACAGCCCCTGCGGAAAGTTTTTGCGCTTGGCGCTCGGCCTTACTTGGCGAGCGTCGCGCCCTGCTTGGCGTCGATGGCCTTCTTGGCCAGATCGAACACCGCCTTGAACGCCTCGGGATCCGTGACGGCCAAATCGGCAAGGGACTTGCGATCCAGGTCGACATGGGCGGCCTTCAACCCCTCCATGAAGCGGGAGTAGGTCAGACCGAGGGGACGCACAGCGGCGGAGATACGCGCGCTCCAGAGACGGCGGAATTGACCCTTGCGTCTCTTGCGGTCGCGGTACTCATACTGCCATGCCTTGTAGACGGCGTCCTTGGCGTAGCGGAAGAGCTTGCTGCGGAAACCGCGGAAGCCCTTGGCGCGGAGCAGGATGCGCTTGCGGCGGGCGCGCGAGGCGGGCCCATTAGTAGCACGTGCCATAGTTCTTGATGTGTCTGTGTAGGGTGAGCGGACTGTTCTTCCTCACCTCCTTGCAGTCTCGTCCGTTCGAGCCTCCGCCGTATATCGGGAGGCAGGCTGCACGAAGGCCGACCGATAAGCGGTCGGAGCTTGGCTTGCGGCCATGTTCCTCGGCGTTAGGCGAAGGGCATGTTCTGCTTGACGGCCCAAACCTGGGTGGCGTCCACCAGAGCGGGACGGCCCAACTGACGCTTGCGCTTGCTGGACTTCTTCTGGAGGATGTGACGCTTACCCTGCTTGCGACGCAGAACCTTGCCCGAGCCGGTCACCTTGAAACGCTTGGCCACCGCCTTACGTGTCTTGTTGATACCACCTTTGCGGGTCATGGTGCGCCAATTATACGCCGCTTTTTCCGCAAGGCAAGTAAAATCTCCCGAAACGAGCGGATTTTTTACACACAACGGCGGCAATGCGACCACCGGGCGATTTTCCTGTTGCAGACGGCGGGGCGCATGTGGTAAAAAAAGCGCATGGAAAAAACGCTTTTCCAAAAAATCGCCGACCACGAAATTCCCGCCGCGATGGTGTACGAGGATGAGCTCTGCGTGGCCTTCCGCGATGTGGCTCCCGCCGCGCCGGTGCACATTCTGCTGGTGCCGCGCAAGCCGCTGCCCGATATCGCGGCTGCCGCGCCCGAGGATGCCGAGCTGATGGCGCACCTGATGCTGACGGTGGGGCGCGTGGCGCGCGAGCAGGGGCTGAGCAGCTTCCGCACGGTGCTGAACACGGGTGCGGATGCCGGGCAGACGGTGCCGCACCTGCACATCCACATTCTGGGCGGGCGCAAGCTGGAGTGGCCCCCGGGTTAAGCGCTGACCGTGAGCACAGATACTTCAGGCAGCGGCGTGCGCCGCTACGAATGGGTCAGCCCCACCACGCTCGAACTGGAGCTGACAGATACCCTACTGCGCCTGAGTTTCCCCGAGGCGGGGGTGGTGCGCTGCCGCTATGTGACCACGGCGGTTTTTGAGAACATTCCCACCTACGGTGTCTCGCCGGACTATGCCCCCCCTGCCCCGCCGCTGGAGGAGCACGAAGAGGCGACCTTTTACGAGCTGCGCACGCCGAGGCTGATGCTGCGCATCCGCAAGGCCGACGGCGGGCTGGAGTTTCTGGAGCGGGCGTCGGGCTTCTGCCTCTGCCGCGATGCGGAGGGCATGGGGCACCGCCGCTCCGAGCGCACGGGCGATGACTTGGTGTGGGTGCTCAAGTATATGCCGCCCAAGGCGCATTTCTTCGGTCTGGGTGACAAGCCGGGCGCGCTGAACCTGCGCGGGCGGCGCTGGGAGATGTGGGGCTCCGACCACTATAAGTTCACGCCGGAGAGCGACCCGCTCTACAAGAGCATTCCCTTTTTCCTCTGCCTCAACGAGGGGAAGCAGTACGGCATCTTCTTCGACAACACCATGCGCTCCTACTTCGACTTCGGTAAGGAGCGCGACGACCGCCTGCTCTTCGGAGCCGACGGCGGGGTGATGGACTACTACTTCATCTGCGGGCGCGATGCGCTCGACACCGTGGCGACCTACACACGGCTGACGGGGCTGCCGCCCATGCCGCCGCTCTGGGCGCTGGGCTACCACCAGAGCAAGTGGAGCTACTACCCGCAGGAGACGGTGGAGAAGCTGGCGAACGACCTGCGCCGCCACCGCATCCCCTGCGACGCCATCCACCTGGACATCCACCACATGAAGAGCTACCAGGCGCTCACCTGGGATCGCGCGGCCTTCCCCGACCCGCCCGGCATGGTGCGGCGGCTGGGGCAGCAGGGCTTCAAGGTGGTGTGCATCATCGACCCCGGCATCAAGGTCAACCCCGACAACTATGTGTGGCGCAGCGGCTTTGAGCGCAATGTCTTCTGCCGCCGCCACGACGGCGCCCTCCTGCAGGGCAATGTGTGGCCGGGGCGCTGCACCTTCCCGGACTTCACCTCGCCCACGACGCGCGAGTGGTGGGCGGGGCTCTTCGGGCGCCAGATTGCCGAGTACGGGGTGCGCGGCATCTGGACAGACATGAACGAGCCCGTCATCTTCCCCGACAAGACGTTCCCGGATGACACGCGCCATGCTTTCGACGGCTTCTCCTGCTCGCACCTCAAGGCGCACAATGTCTACGGGCAGTGCATGGCGCGCGCCACGCGCGAGGGCATGCTGCGCTATGCCCCGCAGCGCCGCCCCTTCGTGCTCTCGCGCAGCGGTTTTGCGGGCTTGCAGCGCTGGGCGGCCACCTGGACGGGCGACAACAACTCCGACTGGGAGAACCTGAAAATGGCCAACCTCATGGCGCAGCGACTCAGCAGCAGCGGGGTCTCGTTCTGCGGCGCCGATGCGGGCGGCTTCCTGGGGCACCCCACCGCCGAGCTCTTCTGCCGCTGGATGCAGATGGCCGCGTTCCACGTCTTTTTCCGCAACCACAGCAACGGCGAGTTCGGCGGGCAGGAGCCCTGGTGCTTCGGCGAGGAGACGGAGGCGCTCGTGCGGCGCGCCATCGAGGAGCGCTACCGCCTGCTGCCCTACTTCTACACCCAGTTCTACCGCTACCACACGGAGGGGCTGCCCATCATCCGCTCGCTACCGCTCATGGATGCCACCAACCCCGACATGTACTGGCGCAGCAGCGAGTTCTTCCTCGGCGAGGCGCTCTACATCGTCCCCGTCCACCACCCCGGCGAGGGCGGGCGCTTCCTCTACATGCCGCACGGCGCGTGGTACGATTATCACAGCGACACCCCCGCCCCCGCCACGGGTGAGGAGGTGTGGGTGGCCACGCCCATGAGCCACATCCCTGTCTTTGTGCGCGGGGGGCACATCATCCCCCGCCACCCCGTGCTGCCCCACACGGACGACATGCCCGAAGCGCCCTACAGCTACGACCTGTGGTGGGCACCCAACGCCGAGGCCGAAAGCCTGCTCTACGAGGACGCCGGCGAGGGCTACGCCTACCGCGACTCGGGGGAATATTGCCTGCACCGCTTCCGCTACAGCGCCGGCTCGCGCTCTTTCCGGCTGAGCGACAGGCGGCAGGGACGGCGCGCCCCCTGCCCCGGCGGTGTCGAGCTGGCACTGCACGCCCTGCCCCGCAACGCCCACCCCACGCTCAACATCGACGGGCAGCCCGCGGAGGGGCATTTCGATGAGCGGGGCGTGTACCGCTGCCCCCTGCCCGCCGATTTCAGCACCCTCGAGGTTCATTTATGAAACAAAACACCCTCGACAAAATCGTCAACCGCCTCGATGCGCTCGGTCCCGATGAGCTGCGGCAGATTTTCCTGCGCCTCGCTGCGGACAAAGGGCTGCTGCAGGATGTGTTCGACAGCCTGCACGACGGGCTCATCCTCTTCGACAGCAAGGGACAAGCACGCATGGCCAACCGCGCCGCCGCCGCCATCTACGGCAAACCGCTGCACGAGCTGCTGCGCGTGCCGTTCGATGAGCTGGTGGGTCACACGGTGGCGTGGCAGGAGCTGCGAGGCAGCGGCATCGCCATCCGCAAGGATCTGCAGGTCAACTACCCCGAGCCGCGGCATTACAACTTTCTCATGAGTCCCGTGGCCGACGGCACGGAGTATCTGCTGCTGGTGCAGGACGACACAGAAATCCGCACGCGCGGCGAGGAGAACGCCGAAGCCGAGCAGATGAACCTCCTCTCCTACATGGCCGCCGCCGTGGCGCACGAAATCGGCAATCCCCTCAACTCGCTGGGGCTCAACCTGCAACTCCTCAAGCGCAAGCTCGCCAAGCTCCCCGAGCGCGAGCGCGCCGCGCTGGAACCGCTGCTAGAGACCTCGCTGGGCGAAACGCGGCGGCTCGACACCCTGCTGCGCCAATTCCTGCAAAGCATGCGCCCCACCACGCTGCGGCGCGGCAGTGTGCAGCTCAACGAGCTCATCCGCCGCGTGCTCGATGTGCTCGACCCGGAGATTGCCCCGCGCGGCATCGCCGTGCACCTCGACCTCGCCGAAAAACTGCCCGAGCTCTCCGGCGACGAGGCGCAGCTCTTCCAAGCGCTCTACAACCTCATCCGCAACGCCTACCAAAGCATTCCCGGCAACGAGGGCGGCCTCTACATCCAAACCGCCGCCAACGACTGCGATGTGCGCGTCGTCATCAGCGACACGGGCACGGGCATCTCCCCCGAAGTCATGGGCAGTCTCTACGAACCCTTCCGCACCACCAAGAAAAAAGGCAACGGCTTGGGCTTGCTCATCGTGCGACGCATCATCAAGGATCACGGCGGCAGCCTGGGCTTTGCGGGCAAGGCGGGCGTCGGCACCACCGTCACCATCACCCTTCCCCGCGCGGATCGCATTGTGCGCCTGCTGCCGGCCTGACGCCACCTGCGCTGCCCCCGCCCCGAGGGCAAGGCGCCCCGGGCAAGGGGGGGGACGCCGCCCCACAGGGGGCATCCCCATAGAAAAAACGGTCCGACCGCGGCTCGAACGCGGGACCCCAAGCTTAGAAGGCTCGTGCTCTATCCAACTGAGCTACCGGACCAAGGATGCACAGCAAGCTGCGGCGCTATCCTAGCAGCTGCGCGCGCGCTTAGCAAGATTTTTCGCACGGCGCGGGTGCGTAGCGCATTGCCCGCATTGCCTCAAAAAAACGCACCGAAGCAGGGGAAGCAAGAAAACGCCATCGGACGGAATTTCGCTGTTGCCGCAAAAAGAAGCGCACCATAATAAACACATACCGCTAAAATGAGAGCACAAGAACGAAAAAGATTCCTCGAACGAGCGAGGATGGAATATTCCCGCACGAGGGGCAAAAAGGCCAAGGGAGCGATGATTGATGCAGTCGTTCAATTCGTTGGTTATAAGTCAAGAAAGCAGGCTATCCGAGCACTCAACATCCATCCGTCCACCTCCGCAAGCCCCAGGCGCGGACGCGCCAAAAAACTTAATGCGGAGCAGGTCGAAATCCTACGCAAGATTTGGTTCGCGATGGATCAGCCCTGCGGAAAACGCATGCAGCCGATGCTGCGGACGTGGCTCGAACACATGGAAAAACCACACGGAGAGACCATACCCACCATGCCCGACATTTCGGCGGCAACTTTGGATCGGGTATTGAGCCGCTTCAAGCTCCAAAAGCCACAAGAACGGGAATCCACATTGCAGTTGAGCCATCTCAAGAAGTCGATACCCTTTGTTGACCGAACGAAAAAAATCAGCACTCCCGGCTTCCTTTCCGTGGACACCGTAGCGCACTGTGACGGGGATATGGCGGGCGATTTTGTATGGACGCTAACGGTGACGGATGAACTGACAGGGTGGACGCAAACACGAGCCATTTGGAATAAGGGACAATACGGCACCTGCTGTGCCTTGGATTACATTCTCCGGCGCTTGCCGTTTCGGATTCGCGGCATCAACACCGACAATGGCAGCGAGTTCATCAACCATCATTTACAACGCTTTCTGTGAGAAAAATACAAGACATTCAAGGTGACACGCTCGCGCCCCAATCGCAAAAACGACAATGCGCGCGTGGAGGAACGCAATCTGCATGTCGTGCGCGAATTCGCGGGCTATCAACGACTGGATGATGCGGGGTATGTGAAGCTACTCAATCGCATTTATCGAGCCCACAACCTGTTAGTCAATCATTTCCAAACCTGGCAGAGAGTGAGCGGCAAGCAAAGGCGCGGGAGTAAAGTAATACGAATCATGGATAAGCCCCGAACTCCGTATGAACGGGTGATGGAGCACCTGAAAGATGGGGGGCGCAAGGAGCGGCTGCGAACCTTTCATGACGGCCTGAATCCATGGGAACTGAGAGCAGAAATGCAGACGGCCATGACGGCGCTGGTGCGGCGCATTGAATCCGTTGCCCTAGGTCATCGGGGCGGCCGCCCCGATGACCTAGGGCAGGCTTGCAAAGCGGGCTGAAAGAGGGTATCTTTTCGGTGCGTTTATTTTTGAGGCAGCACCCCCTTTCGGTGCGCTTTTATTTTGAGGCAAAACGCATAGCGGAGCTGTTTCCCAGCCGCTGGTAGCAACAAAACACGAGGCAAGGCAGAGGAATCATACTCAACTTCTTCGTCGATAAGAGGCACCGCGCAGAGTTTGCTCATCTTACGGAGATGCGCCCCCCCCCAAGCCGGAGGCTTGGCATGGTCGATCTCTCAGGCAACAGACAGGCAGAACGATGTGCTCGCGGAATTGCCGCACGGCACATGAGTTTATCTGCATAGAACCCTTATCCAATTATTTTCGTCGGCGTAGTAATCTAAATGTTGATTAACTCGAGCGCGTTCCTCGCATTGATCATGATATTCGAAAGCCTTGTAGATAGCGACTGCAGCTACGGCTGCTACCAGCGTTCCTGCACCAAAAAGAACCACAGCCCCTCCCGCTACACCAGAGCCGCCAGCAGCAATAGAGCCCCCTCCAAACCATGCTAACGTAGCATTAGTAGCAGCCGCACCGCTGAGGGTCGTAATGGCTGTCCCCGTGCTGGCAGTTGCGTAAGTACTGACCATTGCCATAGCAGCTGCTTCCGCTGCGCAAGCCGCACCCGCGCTCCCGGCATTGACTATGGCGTTACGATTAGCCTCCCTTAATGAAAACTCCCCGGATAAACACTGATGGTAATTGTAAGCCGCAAGAGCTCCCCCAACAAGACCTCCCCCGCGGAAGAGAATCTTGGGACGAATGCGCCCGAGTTTCATCGTGCTCCAAGCATGAGAACTGGGTGCGAATGCCGCCGTAGCTCTGTGGTCGACGAGCGCGCTCAAGCCCGAGCCGCCATGAGCAAAGGTATTTCGAGTTGCCAACCATTCTCGGGAATATGCCTGAAACCCGAAATCACGTACTCCACCAACTTTTCTTGTCCGCACCGGATGCCGTACAGCATGAGGAGTCGCAGATACAGTTTTGAACATCTCCTTGGGTGTTAGGTTTGCAAGTATCTTCTCCGCCCACAAACGCGATTTAGCATCGCTCATCCCCGTCCGGCGTTGGATAGCACAGGCATATTCACGTTTGGCAACAGCCGGAAAATACCCCTTGGTGATGAGCGCATCCTTAAGAACGATGCTATCTTCAATGGGTAAATCGGTTAATGATCGCCGTAAGGGTGAATTCTGCAACTTGTGCATATCAATGACCAAATCGTCACCCCGCGGATAGCAGTGGAAAATCCTCTGACGTGTCCGGATGCGGCCGAGACCCGCACTCCTGAGAAAACGACCATATTCACCGACAATTTTCTGAGCTTCTGCAAGCTGCTGAGCTGTTCCCGTGAATTTCCATGTATCCTTAGCACCCACACGCCAGAAATGACTTTCACTTCCATTGCGCAAACGAAGGCTCAGGGATTGAGTAGCGAATAGAGGAAGCACACCGTGCCCAACCTGAGCAGCGTTTGCTGCTGAAAGATATCTCTCCCCCATTTTCTGTAAGCGCCGGGCCTGCCAACGCTTCGACATCTGAATGCCGTCTTGGGTTACTCCTAATGTGCTGGAACCATATTTGGACTCGGCTATGAAGAGATCACGGGGATGTCCTGCCGAATCAGTTTTAATGAATATATGATCAATCCCCTGAGGTCCGCACCGTGGGGAAAGTCTTTGCCATTGGGCTCCTGAACGTGAACGATTGAGATAGCACTCCTCGGCCAGGCTTTCCCCCAGCACGCCTTTCATCGAATTCGGATTGATGACACTACTCAGATAAGCTGTATCTGCCCCTGTATGCATATTGGGCAACCCAACGGCAAGGGGAGCGACAGCCGCCTGAGTCTCAACCTTAGTCGAGAATGAGCTTATTTCCGTTACCTGTGCAAAGATCGGTAACAGAAATATTAAGTTTGCGAGTATGATTATGTACTGATTCATCAGAACTCAATCAATGATTTCTTCGAAGATGTCGCCAGTAAAACCTCCATTTTAAATCTCTTCTTTGATGACAACTTATCAAAGAGACAATTGCGAAGAACAGACTGATAGACATCCACCGTTTCGGGCAATAGAAGGCTCGTTTCGATAGAAGTGAGACAACTTGTAATAACCTTTTCAGCATCTTTCTCACCAAAGAACGTTGTCATTTCGTATCTCTTCATAGCTTCCCTACACTGTACTACTGCATATTTTTGATATGCTATGGTTCTTGCCTGCTGTTCACGATTGATTTCCGCGTTCAGTTTATTTACAGCTTCTTTCCACTCGGGCATTTTTTCAGGTGCGTATACACCATCCATCAGAAGATTCAGTTTGGCCACCTTGCGCGACAATCGCATGATATTCTTTGTGTGGTCACCGTGTGCAATATACACACTCATCGTAGCCCCTGCTGCATTTTGACGACTCTTCACGATCTCCTCTCCGTCAATGGGAAACTGAGAATCAATGAGTGTCATGCGCTCATCCTCAGTCGGAGCATCCGTAAGGATAGCCTCAATGAGCCGGATATCCGCCTCGGAGCGCACTCGTTGCAAGCGCTCCTGCTGATCAAGCAGTTTTTCTGTTGCCTTTGTTAAATCAGCTTCCTGATTACGAGGAAGCGACTTGGAGTCATAGTTCCAAGCTTGCATCAGCTCCCCGTTCACATTCTGCAAAAGCGCTTCCATTACCGGCATATTTTTCTCTGCATCCCCGCCCTGCAATTTAGCATCCACGCAGCTCAACTTCCTATGAATTTCCTGCATACATTCCAAATACTCAGTAGCCGTATTGAGATGAGCTATCTGTTCACCAAAATCTTCTCCTTCAGATACACGACCATGCAACTCGTCGGTCAGTTCGCGACACAATTTCAGTTGGGTATCAATCTCCTCCGCATCGGCAATTTCCTTCCACCTCCGGTCGAAATCAAGAGGGCTCCGGGATGCTGCAGCTTCCGCGAACTGCTGCTTATCATATTCATTCATGAGATCATGCTGCTCTTGAATCAGCCTGGACAAGTCTGCTATATGCTTCGGATCCACCTTGTACATTCCCATTTCCAAAATACCGGAAATTTGCTGAAGCGTCAGTCTCTTCTCATCACCCTGCGGCATTTGACGAATAATGTCGTTCAGTTGCGCATAATACTCATATTTGCATGAATCATTGGTAACGGCATTAACCGCATAAATGATAGCGGTGCTCCACTTGGACTCTTCCTTGAGATCTTCACTGGCAACGGCCTGTTGCGCAAGATGTGATGCTTCCGCGGCTCGTTTGATTGCGGCACTTTGCCCCTTTTCCTCCGTCCTCATCGAAGCCACTTCATTACTGAGGGCTGCCTGAGACTCCTGTATTCCTTCCAAGAGCATTGCGAGTCTCTTACTGTCATTTTGCAGTGAGCTTATCGCCTCGGCGAAGCATTGTACCCGCTTGTCCACCTCGTTTACGCAATTCGCACAGGCTGTCCTCTCTTTTGCAGTATCCGGAGTGCTTGAGGATGCTGCAGGAGAGCATGGCACGAAGTGGAGCGCGAGCGAGGCGGATGTTACCAAAAGATTCAGACTCAGTAGTAACAAAATGGTGCGCTTGCCGGTTAAAGTGCGTGTTCCGGTTAATTCATTCATATTTGGGAGAGAGGTTTCTCCGTTAAAGACACATCCCATCTGTTATTCGTTCAACCAAGGGACAATGATCCGAGCGCGGCGATGGGTAAGCCTCCCTCTCGGATGACCTGCATTGCCTTACAGATGTCGCGCAACGATTGACGAGCTGCCGGGTGATAGAGCCATGAGGTCTGTCGATGGGGCTAACGACTGACGATCGTGTTGATCGGCAGGTGTTGACAGCCCGGGAAGTCAACCCATCCGCGTGATACTACTGCCCCACTCTGGGTCGTCCTTAAGCCCGATGTGGTTCGTAGCGCGCCACCAGGGGCTCCTGCACGGCAAAAAGGGCGGCGCGCTCCTCCGGCTCAGCGTCCAAATAGCCGTGCAAATGCACCAAACCATGCACCATGTAGCGGAAGAGCTCCTGCTCGCGCGGCAGAGCATGCTCGGCGGCATAGCGCTCGGCCGTGTCGGCGCTGACGAGAATCTCGCCGTAGGGAAAAGTGATGACATCCGTGGCAGAGGGGTCATCCAAGAACTCAGCGTGCACGGCGGCGATGGTGGGGTCATCTACGATGGAAATCTCCACGCTGTCCAGCCCGCTGAGCACATGGTCAGGGCCAGGGGGGCGGCTCAACAGCTCCGGCAGGAGCGCGCGCAGCGCCTCTGCCCACTGTGCCGCCAGCGCCTCACTCACCCAAGTCGGCTCCGGCAGATGGCAATACACCTCAATCGTCGGTATCATCGGCGTGCTCCTCCCTTGCCTGCTTTTTGCGGCGCTTGGCCTCGGCGCGAGCCGCACGAAAAAAACTCTGAAATTGCTCCAGACAGGCCTCGCGCAGCACGCCGCCCGTCACCTCGCAGCGGTGATTGAGCGGCGGATTAGCATCCAGCAGGTGGATCCAGCCGCCGCAGGCTCCGCCCTTGGGGTCGGGAATGCCGAATACCACGCGCTCCGGGCGGCAATGCACCATCGCCCCCGCGCACATGGGGCAAGGCTCCTTAGTCACATAGACCGTGCAGCCCTCGAGCCGCCAATCGCCCACCGCCGCCTCGGCCGCCGTCAGCGCCACCATCTCGGCGTGGGCGGTGGCATCGTGCAACGCTTCCACCTGGTTCCACCCGCGGGCAATCACCCGCCCCTCCTTCACGATGACGCAACCGCAGGGCACCTCGCCCGCCACGCGAGCCTTCTCGGCCTCGCGCATGGCCAGCGCCATGAACTGCTCATCCTGCGTCATCGGGAGCGTGAACAACGAAGGCGGCGGGAGGCACTTGACCGCCCGCCGCCGCCAAGAGGGATATCAGCGGATGGTGACGCGCTCGTCCCCATCGAGAATGGCCTGCAGCTCGGGCCAGCCCGTCTCCGTCTGGTTCTGGAACATGTGCAGGTAGATGGAGACCGCCCCTGCGGGGTACTTGGCAAAAAGCATGTCCACCGCCTCCTTGAGCTTGTCGGCATCGAGCGTCTCAGGCAGCACATCGACCACGCCGTGCCCGTTGTGCGCAATGCCCAGCTTCTCGATAAAGCTGATGAGCATCTCCTCGTGCTTGCGGATCAGCCACACCTGCAACAGGTGGTCGGCAATAGTCTCTGCGGGCTTCCAGCTCAGCATCTTGTGCAGCCAGGCGTACTGCTCGGCTACGGGCTTCTGGGTCATGTACTGCGGGCGCAGCTTCTTGAGGGCACCGAGCTCGCGCAGGGCGGCGCGATACACGCCGCGCTCCTGATGGCGCATCCAATCGAGGAACGCCGTCACGGTCGCCTCGTCGGCCTTCTGAAAAATGGAATAAGACTTCATATCAAAACGTGCGTAGGGGAACAGATAACGCGCGCTTATTACAGCACAAAGCGCCGGGGCTGTCGAGTGAAAGTGCCGCGATGACGAAAAAAGCCGCTTTCCCCTTGGCAGCGGCGGCGAGGGCGTGCTACAATGGCGCCATGAAGCGATGGGTGCTTTTTCTGATGCTGACGGGGATCTTGGGACAGCCGACGCAGGCGGCCAAGGCCGATGATCTGCTGCGCGGGCTGTTGCAGGCGGGGACACAGGCCGTTCAGGAGGCACTGCCGCCGGAAGCAGGTGCCGCCACGCCCGCGTCGACCACCCCGACCGCCCCGCCGCAGGGCTCGCCGGATCTGCTCTCCGCCCTGCTGGGCGATATGCAGGCGCAGAGCCGCGCCTACCTGGATCAGCTCAAGGAGGAGGGGCGTCAATACGCCCGCGAGGTGGGCAAAACCGTCGTGGCGGAAATCAAGAAGGACAAAGAGGTGGAGTCCACACTGCACTCCCTACGCCTGCTGTGCTGGGGAGTGGTGGCCTACATCACGCTGATGTCGCTGTTGATTTTCGGCATGCTCTGCCGCATCAACGCCCTACTTCGGCGCCTGCAACGCGAGCGCTGAGCGCTTCCTGCAAGCGCGCGTAGACCGCCTGCGCCACGCTCTCGGGCTCGTTGCCGGATGCGCTGAGCCGCAGCGGCTCGTCCGAGCCCTCGGGGTAGTAGCACACGGACAGCTCCAGCCCGCCCCCGGGGGTCTCGCACGCGCTGCCACCCACGGGCACGGAGCAATCTGCCTGCAAGAGAGCGAGGAAACGGCGCTCGCAGCAGACGCAGCGCATGGTGGGCGCGTGGTTGACGGCGGCGACCAGCGGCTCGGCGGCATCGCCGCGCCGCGTTTCGAGGGCGATAGCGCCCTGCCCTAAGGCCGGGGGAAATTCACGCAACGGCAGCTCAATCACCTGGTACTTCTCCCCCTGCAACTCAATCCAGCGGCGGTCGTAGCCGAGGCGGTTGAGCCCGGCGCGCGCCAGCAGCGTGCCGCTCCACTCGGGATGCTCAGCCAGCTTGCGCAGGCGGGTGGCCACATTGCCGCGCAGGGGCACCACCCGCGCCCCCGGAAAGCAGCTCTGCACCAAACGGCTGCGGCGCACGCTGCCCGTTGCTATCGTGAGCGGTGCCCCGGCAGCCCCGCTGCGCAGCACCAGCACATCGGCCTGCTCTTCCCGCGGCAGCACCGCCGCCAGCGAAAAGCGCTCATCGAGCACACCGGGCATATCCTTGAGGCTGTGCACGGCGCAGTCGATGCGTCCCGCCGCCAGCTCCTCTTCAATGGCAGCAATGAAGACCCCCTTGTCGCCCGTGCCGGTGGCGGCGTTCACCTCGTGCAGGGGAATATCCGTGCGGCGGTCTCCGGCGGTGTTGATGATGGTGAGGGCCACGTGCAGCCCGGGGTGCGCCGTCTCCAGCGCCTGCTTGGCGAGCTGTGCCTGTGCCAGCGCCAGCGCGCTGCCGCGTGTGCCGATTCGGATACTCTGCATACGCGGCATGATAGCGCATTTCCCCGGGCGCGGCAACGCTTTTGTCTGTGTGTGCGCGGTGCCTGCAACCCTCAGAGGATTTTGAGCAGGTATTCCTCGGTATTCCGGAACTGCACGAAGGTGCTCAGGCGGCTGTTCTCCAGCAGAGTGACAAAGCGCCCTTCGGACACGAGGGTACGCAGTCCCTTGTCGCCGAAGAGTTCGAGAAAGCGCGTGGGCTGGGGAATGCCGCGGTTGGCCAGCTGGGCTTGGTAAAAAGCGGTGTAGCGAGGCTCATCGAAGGTGCAGCCATAGGCAATCAGGCAGGCGAGATTGGTCTGCGCCGTGTTCTCCATGGGGTCGATATGTTGCAGCCACGATGCCCCGGAAGAGCTACGCATGGTTTCCTTCATGACGGTAAACCAGGGCTTGGCGGGCATGTCTGCCCGCCCGGCAACCTGTGCCTCGGCCAGCTCGTGGTAGTAGCGGATGCGGCAGATGTCCCCGTAGTACGAGACACCCAGCATGCCGACCCACAGCATGAGCAGGCACATGAGGATGGTGGTGACGATACCCCAGGGACCCACCCGACCGTTCCAGGAAAAAAGCTGCGAGAACCAAACCGCCCCGTGGAAGAACACCAGCAGCAAGAAGCCGGCACAGCCCCAGGCAAGGGTCTGCACCATCCAGGGCTGCGGACTATCCGTCACGAAAGCCAGGTAAGTGAAGCCGTTTTTCTGCAAAAACATCCACAGCCCCACCGCGGAGCTGACGGCCATGGCCAGCAGCAGCATCTTAATCACCCCCTTGAGCAGCATGAAGAGGGCAATGGCGATGACAATGAGCCCCACGACCGCCCAGAGGGTCGTGTCGGCCGTCCAATTGAGAGCATCGAGGTTGAAGGAGGAGAGCCAATCCATGGTCAGGGGGCGGGGGTGAGTTGTTGCAGCGCGCGGGCGGCACGCTCGTGGTCGGGAGCCAGATGCAGGGCTTTTTCCATGGCGCGGCGGGCGGCCGCCGCGCGCCCGAGCTCCGCGAGAATCAGCCCGAGCCGGTACTGAGCCTCCGCCGATTCAGGGTGGGCGGCGGTGCAGGCCAGCATCTGCGCCAGCGCCTCCGTCGGGCGGTGCTGCCCCGCGAGAAAGACGGCGTAGTCCATGCGCGCCACCTCACCGCAGGGGTCGAGTTGCACGGCGCGGCGCAGGGCGCGCTCTGTCCCGGCGGCATCACCGGCTGCCCCGGCGAGCATCGCTGCCTGCATGGCACCCGTGGGCTGGTCAGCTTGGTGGCGCGCCGTCTCGGCCAACTCTGCCGCCACTCCGGCATGGCGCAGCGACAGGGGCAGCGCAGCGCGCGCCGCTGCCGTGCGCACACTGCGCAAGGGGTCGCTGAGCAATGGCAACGCCTCCTGCCCCAGCAGCTCGGCCGCCGCCGCGCGCACCATCGGGTTGGCATCCGCCGCCCCGCGGCGGGCGCAGGCCATGACCTCGGGCGTGCACGCACCCTCGCTCATCAGCCCCAGCAGGGTGGCGCGCCAGGCGGGAATCTCCTCGCGCTCAAAAGCTGCCGCCAACTCCGCCGCCGGTGCCTCGCCACGCAGCGCGGCGGCCACCGCACGGATGCGGGGGCGGTACTGCCCATACCAGCGCGGGGAGGTTCCGTAGTGCGCCTCCCATTTCTCGAGCGTCCACTCCTGCCCCTTGTCGGCGTGGCAGTTGAGGCAGGTGTTGGGGATGCCCGTCTCGGCACTCAAGCGCGGGTCAGGCGGCATCAGCGAATGGTCGCGGCGCGGGTCGCGCCCCATGTAGGTACTCTCCGGCATGTGGCACTCCACGCAAACGTGCCCCCGGCTCTCGCGCGGGCAGACAAAGGTCATCAGCGGGCTGACGTAGGGTGCCTGGCGGCCGTTGATGACGGTGTGGTTGCCGTGGCAGCGCAGGCAAAGGCTGTTGTCGTCCATGCTCGCCAGCACGGCGCCGCTGTGCGCGTCGTGGCAGTCGTAGCAGGTCACGCCCGCCGCACCCATGCGTGCGTGGCGGAAGCTCGTCTCGCAATAATCCTCCTCGCGCTGCGCGGCGTTGGGGTAAAAAATGCCCGGCACGCGCGGCAGCTCCATCGTAAAGTGATTTTCAAAGGCCTCGCCGGGGGCGAAGTGCTCATCCAGCTCCTCGCGGCGAGCGTGGCAGGCGGCGCAGACGGCCTGATGCTGTTCGCGGCTCATTTGCCGCTGCCCGCGTGCCACCAGACAGCCATCCTCGGCGGGCGCAGCGCCCTCCTCCACGCGGTGGCAGGCCACGCAGCTCACCGCCGGCTCCAGCGACGTCGAGGCAAAGCTGTCCCTCTCCGCATCGTAATTCTTGCGATAACCGCTCATGTGGCACCACGCGCACTGCGCGTTCCACACCATGCCGCGCCCCAGCCAGTGTCCCCACTCGCCGGGGCGGCGCTCGGCCGTTCCCTCGGCTTGCATGCGCTCATCCTCCAAAAACACGTCGAACCACTCGTGCCGCTCGACATCCCACGCCGCGCTGCACACCTGCCAAGCCCCGCGCTCGCCCTCCACCGCCACCTGCAGCAGCGGGCGGCGCCCAATGACCACGCGCACGGGGCGCGCCTTGCCCGAGCCGAGCTCGCGCACCAGCAATTCCCCCTTCTCGCCGCGCTCCATGCGCAGGCGCTGCCCGTGTGCCTCGATTTCCTGCCCGGCAAAGGCTTCGGCGGGCATCTCCTCCGGCGGGCGGGCGGCGTAGGCGTGGTCGCTCTCCAACCAAGCGCGGTACTCCTTTTGGTGGCAGGCCGCGCACTGCTGCGAGAGCGGCTGCTGCGCCTCGTTGCCGGTGCGTGGCAGGGGTGCCTCCTGCTTTTCGCAGGACCACAGGCCCAACGACAACACCATGCCGACCAACCACGCGCGCGCGCTCATGGTCGTTATTCTACCACCATTGTCCGCGCCGTTCAAGCACAAGCTCAGCCTGCATGCTGCGGCTGCCCCTCGCCCGCCTGCTCCAGAAAGCGCCGAATCCCCGTGACAGGAAAGCGCAAGGTGTTGTGCTCAAAGCGTCGGAGGGCTTTCAGCGCCTTGGCGCGGGTGCCGAAAAGCTCCGCGATGCTCAGGCGCTCGCGCTCGGGCAAGGCCAACTTGTGTTGCAGCACAAAGAGTAGGCACTGCACGGAGGGGGTGCGGTGGCGACCGCTCGCCCAAAGCCGCCGCCCGAGGGCATAGGCCTCGGCCTCACGGCCGCGGATGCGGCAGAGGTTGTAGAAGACCCAGCGCTCATACATGGGGTCTGCGCCGTTCTCCAGCGCGCGGCGGTAGGCCGCCGCCGCCGCGGCAAAACGCGGGCGGCGCGCCAAATCGTCGTAGTAGGAGCCCAGCTCCAGCCACAGCAGGCGGCTGCCGGGATTGTCCTCCGTGCCCTCGCGCAGGAAGCGCTCGGCATCAGCCATGTACTCCGCCTCCAGCATCGCCTGCTGCCGAGGCTCCAGGTCGCGGCGTTCACGGGTGTGCGCCACCGCGTTTTTGGCCATGTCGCGCGCGGCGCGGATGCGATAGTGCACCCGCTGCGGGCAGAGGGTGCAGATCTGCTGCCAGCGCTCGCGGGCGCGCGACCAATCCTGCTCCAGCCACGCGGTCGTGGCATCCAGCGCCAGCAGCTCCGCTGCCAAACTGCGCAGCCCGCCCAGCGAGAACAGCGCCAGCTGCTGCCCCAGCACATCGCCGCGGCGCACGGTAGGGGCGGGCGGATGCAAACCGTCCGCCATCTCGCGCCCGCGCAGCGCCGCCGAGGGGATGCTCAGCAGCGCCCCGCCCGCCAGCAACAACACGCCGGCCGCTGCCCACAGCACAGCCCATCTCCGCCGCCGCACACTCATGCCTCCATGCCCAAACGGCGGCGAATGTCGCACGCCAAACGCTCAAACTCGGGGACGGCTACGCCCGCGGCCTGCGCCCGCGCCAGCGGTTCGCCCCAAATAGCCTGATACTCCACGGGACGCCCGCGCAGGAAATCCACCGCACTACTGGGCACGAAGGGACCCATCTTCGCCGTGCGCTCCATCTGCCAATCGACCACATCGCGCGGCAGCGCAAAGCCGCGCGCCTCGGCGGCAGCGCAGACCTCCTCCATCACGGCACGCGCGCGCGCCCCCTCGCCCGGCAGGGCAAAGAGCTGCTGCACATCGATGCCGCCGTGCGCCAGGCACAGCCCGTTGAAGGGGATATTCCACGTCAGCTTTGTCCACTGAATCTCCTCGGGGTGGCGATGGGCGGTGGAAGGCACGCGCGCTGCCGTCAGCAACTCCGCGAGCCGCTGCGCCCGCTGCTCGCCCGCCGCCGTGGCCGCCAGCGGGGCAAAGCGGATGTTGCCGTCCGCCAAGTGACGCACCACGCCGGGCTCATCCATCATACAACACACGAAACACAGACCGATGAACACGCGCTCAGCGGGCAGCAGACGGGCAATCTGCTCGGCATTGCCCATGCCGTTCTGCAGGCTGACCACCTCGGTCTCCGCCCCCAGCAGAGGCGGCAGCGCCTCCGGCAAGAGCTCGTTGCAAGTCGTTTTCCAGCAAACGAACACAAGATCGACCGCGCCGCAGTCGCGCGCATGGCGAAACGCGCGCACGTGCGGCAGGTATACATCGCCCTCCGGGCTCTCCACGCGCAGCCCCTGCGCCTGCAAGGGTTCATAGGTCGAGCGCCCGATGAAGGACAGCTCGTGCCCCGCCTCGGCCAGACGCGCCCCATAGTAGCAGCCGAGGGCCCCGGCTCCCAAAATGGCAATTTTCATGCGGCAAGCATAGCACAGCCCCCCCGCCGCCGCAAGCGCAAAGCCCCGCAACTGTTTCCGCGCTAGATTGACGGGGCGGGTGGCACGCGCTAGCATGGGGGTCTATGAAGTACACATCAAGCACCACCCACACGGGGGAGGGGCGCTGCGAAACCGCCTTCGCGTCCTCCCAAGCCTGCATCTCCACCGACACCGCTGCCGCGCACGGCGGCAAGGGGGAGTTCCCCACACCGCCCGCGCTGCTGGCGGCGAGCGTGGCCTCCTGCATGCTCAGCATGATGGCCTACCACGGGCGTCAACACAAGTTTGACACCAAGGGTATCCGCATCGACGCGGCGGCCGAGGAAGTCAATGGCAAGCTCACCGCCCTGCACTGCTGCATCCACCTGCCCGAAGGCATCTGCGCCGACACACAGAAGAAGCTGGAGGAGGCGGTGGCGCACTGCCCGCTGGCGGGAGCACTAGCGCCGGGCATCGCCAAGCACATCAGCTGGCACCACTGCCACAAGGGCGAGGCAAGCAGCTGCGGCGACAAACCCGCAGCCTGCGAGCGCCAGAGCTGAGCGCTCACGAACCCGCGCCGCTGCCTGCTCCGGCAGGCGGCGGCGCGAGCAAATCCTGCACCTCGCGGAACTCCGCCCCCTCGCCCAAACCGCCGAGCTCCTGCAACAGCTCACGACAGCGGCTGTTGAGCCGGGGGTAATCAATCGGCCCATCCGTCGGCTCCTTAGAACCCGGGAAAATGAGGTAGGACACCGAAAGATCCGACACGGGACGCGCCAGCGAGGTCGCTCGCTCATTCACCAGCTTGGCCAAGCGCAGGGATGCCTCCCCCGTCTTGAAATTCGGGCCGTAATCCCCCACAATCGCGGGGTAAACCACCTTGCCCACCACCACGGCGGCATAATCCCCCGGTCGCGGGCGGAAGCGATCGTCCTTACCCTCCTTGAAGGTCAGCGGAATCACGATAAATGGGTCATACTCCGCCAGCAGGAAGCTGCAATTCTTGAGATCGAACACCGTAGCACGAGCGCGCTCAATGGCCTCCTTGGAGGCCGACTTGTCCTTCCTGAGCTTCTCCAAGCGCGCAATCCACACCTCCAGCAGGGGGTTGGGCGTCTTGCCGAGCTTCTTCCAGCGGTAAGAAGTGGTCGGCTGGTAATAATCGCTCTTGAGTACCTTTTCGGGCATGGTGGGCAAGCGATCGCCATCCGACCCGTCGGACACCACATCCATATCCGCCTGCAACCACAGCAGGCGGCGCCCACTGCCGGGAGCCTCGATCTGCAAAATGGTATCCGTGTCGTAAAAATTGTGGCGATCCAGCAGCTTGTCCAAGGTCGCCGCCGTCTTGCGAATGCGGTTTTGCTTGTGGCGGTAGAGCGCCGCAAACCAGGGGGAGACCTGCGCCCCGCGCATCAGCTCCTCGTAGGCGGGCAGCACCGTCGGCAGCTCGGGGTTGAGCGCGCACAGCTCCTCGCCGTTCGCCGCGTGGGGCTGCAGGAGCTGTAGCTCCAGCTTCACCATGTAGGCTTCCTTGAGCTTGCGATCCGCCGCCGCCGTGCTGCCGGGGCGGAATACCACCGAACTGTGCAGGTTGAGCCCGGGAGCAATGCTGTTGATGTGCTCGAAGCGCCCCGTCTCCACCCGCTCGGGGAGGGCGGGCGGAAAGGGCGGCAGCTCGATGGTCGGCATGGCAAAGTGGCTCTCGGGCTGCCAGGCGGGCACCACCTTGACGGGCGGTTCCGACGACGGAGCGGGTGCCTCGACGGGCACCTTCACCTCCCTGATTTCGCGCACGATGGTGGGCTTGGGGGACGCGCCACGGAGCGCCTTGACGAGCTCGGCGGGGTAGGGGGTGTACAGCGAACCGACGGCAAAGGCCAGCAAGAGCAGGACAGCGCTGCGGAACCATGCGCCCCGCGCGAAGCGACGGCGCTTGTTCATGCGCCCTCCTCCCTATTGCGTCGGGGACGCCGCCCCATGACGGCGCGCAGCAGCCCCAGCGGCAGATTGCGCAGCAGCCACGCCACCGCCCGCACGCGGCGCGCGGGGTAAAAGCGGGGGCAGCCGCGCTCCAGCGCCGCCAGTGAGCCCGCCACCACCGTCTCGATGGGCGTATAAAACCATTCCTTGAGCGGGTAGTCGCCCCCACGTGTGCCGCTTCGGCGCGCCACCTCGCCAAAACCCGTATGCACCGGCCCCGGACACACCGTGAGCACACGCACCCCGGTCTCGCGCAGCTCGAGCCTCAGCGCCTCGCTCCACGAAGCCACAAAAGCCTTGCTCGCCGCGTAGAGGGCAAAATCAGGGATAAACAAATCCGCCGCCAGACTGGCGATATTCACCACCGCGCCCCCCTGCTCCGTCAGGCGCGGCAGCAGCGCGCGCGTCAGCTCCACGGGGGCGCAGATGTTGACTTGCAGCAACTCGCGGTTGCGCTCGGGGCGCGAGGAGTCGAACGCGCCGTAATCCCCCAGCCCCGCATTGTTGACCAAGAGCAACGAACCCGTCGGCAGCGCCGCCAGATGCGCCCCCAGAGCACGGCGCGCGGTCTCCTCCGCCAAATCGCAAGGGCGCACCGTCACCTGCAGCGCCGGATGCGCCGCGCGCAGCTCACCCGCCAACGCCTCCAGTGCCTCCACACGCCGCGCCACGAGCACCAAATGCCCACAACACCCCGCCAGATAACGCGCGAACGCCGCCCCGAATCCCGAGGAAGCTCCCGTAATCACCGCGTGCGCGTAAATCATGGAGCAATGATAGCACAAAAGCCGCCCCTAGGCGAGCCCAAAATGCCGCCCACCGTCAGACGCCCCAACGAACAACACGCAGCGGGAGCCGTCATTTTTTCGCTTGGAACAGCAATTCAGGGTTGAATTCCCACGCCGGAAGACTAAAATAGATTCCGCTATGACATACGAAGTTTTTGCTACCAAGGAGGAAGCTGCCAAGAAGCTCGCCGCTGAAGTCGCCGAACTCATCCGCAGCCGCGCCGCCGAGGGCAAGGGTGTTGTGCTGGGGCTCGCCACGGGTGCCACCCCCCTGCCGTTCTATGCGGAGCTGATTCGCCTGCACAAGGAGGAGGGGCTCTCGTTCAAGAACGTGACCACCTTCAACTTGGATGAGTACACCGGTCTGCCCCACGAGCATGTGGAGTCCTACTGGTACTTCATGCACACCAACCTGTTCAACCACATCGACATCCCCGCCGAGAACATCAACCTGCCCTGCGGTACCCTCAGCCCCGAGGAAATTCCCGCCCACTGCCAGGCCTACGAAGACAAGATCAAGGCCTGCGGCGGTCTCGACCTCCAGATCCTCGGCATCGGTCGCACGGGTCATATCGGCTTCAACGAGCCCGGCTCGGACGACACCACCATCACCCGCCAGGTGACGCTCGATGACCTGACCAAGACGGATGCCGCCCCCGCATTCGGCGGCTTCGACAACGTGCCCAAGACCGCCATCACCATGGGTGTGGCCACCATCATGGGTGCCAAGAAGGTGCGCCTCATGGCTTGGGGAGAGAAGAAGGCCAGCATCGTCAAGAAGGCCATCGAGGGTCCTGTGACGGCCGATGTGGCTGCCTCCTTCCTGCAGAAGCACCCCGATGCCAAGTACTTCCTGGATCAGGCTGCTGCCTCCGAGCTGTAAAAGGCCCGAAAAGCATTTGCCAAACAGCGAGCCGCGTTCGGAAACGAACGCGGCTCATCAGTGTCCGGAACTACTCGCCGCGCAGCAGCGAGTACGCAGAAAAGAGACCGCCCCTGCCCCGTTCATCGAGGCAGGGGCGGTTGCTTTTCATCCTTAACCGAAGGCTTTCTGATAGACGGCGAGGATTTCCTCACGCTTGCAGGGGCGGGGATTGCCGCCCGTGCACACATCGGCCATCGCCGCATCCGTCAGCGCCTCCAAATCACTCTCCAGCACGCCGATTTCGCGCAGGGTCTGCGGAATCTTCACATCCTTAGAGAGCTGCACTACGGCATCAATCGCCGCCTTGCGGAACTCGGCGGGGCTCATGGCATCCACCCCGGGCACACCCATCACGCGGGCAATCTCGCGGAACTTGTCGCCCGTGTAATCGGCGTTGTACTCCATGACGTAGGGCAGCAGCACCGCGTTGGCCACCCCGTGCGGCGTGCCGTAGAACGCGCTCAACGGGTGCGCCATGCCATGCACCACGCCCAGCCCCACATTGGAGAAGGCCATGCCCGTCATGTACTGCCCCAGCGCCATGTCGGCGCGCCCCTCGGGGTCATTCTCCACCGCTTTGCGCAGGCTGCGGGCGATGATTTCCACCGCCTTGAGGTTGAGGGTGTCGGCCAATTCCCAGGCCGCGAGGGTGGTATAGCCCTCGATGGCGTGCGTCAGCGCGTCCATGCCCGTGGCGGCGGTCAGCCCGCGGGGCATGCTGCTCATCATGTCCGGGTCGACCACGGCCACCACGGGGATGTCGTGCGGGTCGACGCAGACGAACTTGCGGCGCTTGGCCTCATCCGTCACCACGTAGTTGATGGTGGTCTCGGCAGCGGTGCCGGCGGTGGTGGCCACGGCGATGACGGGCACGCTCTTGTTCTTGGTGGGCGAGAGCCCCTCCAGCGACACGACATCGGCAAACTCAGGGTTGTTGATGATGATGCCGATGCCCTTGGCCGTGTCCTGCGGCGAGCCACCGCCGATGGCAATCATGTAGTCTGCCCCCGCAGCCTTAAAAGCCTCCACCCCGCCCTGCACAATGGCAACCGTGGGGTTGGGCAGCACCTTGTCGTAAATCTCGTAGGGCAGCGCAGCGGCATCGAGCAGCGCCGTGACCTTGCCCACCACGCCGAACTGCACCAAGTCGGCGCAGGTGACAATGAGAGCCTTGCGGAAGCCACGGCTCTTGGCCTCGTCGACAATGGCGGCGATGGCTCCGGAACCGTGGTAACTGGTTTCGTTGAGGATAAAACGCTTTGCGGACATAATCCGCCTTATACCCGAAAGCAGGGGCGCTGGCAAGAAAAGAACACGCCGGGGGAGAAAAAACTTTTATCAGCGCGCGCAAGCTGCTATCCTATGCCCATGGTCAGAATACTCGCTGCAACCGATTTTTCCGAAGAGGGCATGCCCGTGTTGGATTTTGCCGCCAGCATGGTGCGCCAGTGCGGCGGCAAGATGTACCTGCTGCATGTGGTGGAGCCCTGTGCGCTCAATGCCGCCGGGGTGTTGACGGCGGCGGACATCGGCTTCTACCTGCCCGACGGCATGCTGCGAAGCACGGATGAGGAATGCGCCGGCCGCCAGCTCCTCGCCGCCGCCGATGCGCGCGCCAAGAAGCTGGCGGAGGACATCCGCAAGCGCGTGGGTATTCCCATCTACGGCAAGGCCGAGCAGGCGGACGACATCGTGGAGTGCGTGCATGCCTTCTGCGAGCGGCACCATGTGGACATGCTCGTGATCGGCAACCGCCACCACAGCCTGCTGACCAGCATCCTGCTGGGCAACACCGCCGAGCAGCTCATGCGCGCCGCCAAGATTCCCGTCACCGTGGTGCCCTGCGCCCCGAGTATCACGCGATGAGGCTTATTTTCCTCGGCGATGTGGTGGGCGACACGGGGCGAGCGGCGCTGGCTCGCGCCCTGCCCGAGCTGCGCCGCGACTATGTGCCCGATGCCGTCGTCGTCAACGGCGAGAACGCCGCCGGGGGGCGCGGCATCACCCCGAGACTCTGCGAGGAGCTGTTCCGCAGCGGGGTCGATGTCATCACCCTGGGTGATCACGCCTGGGATCAGCGCGAGCTCTTCACCTGGGTAGACAGCCCGGCTGCCGAGCGCGTGCTGCGCCCGCACAACCACCAACCCGGCACCCCCGGGCGCGGCAGCTGCCTGCTCGACACCCCCGCCGGACGCCTCGGCGTGCTCTGCCTCTGCGGGCGCACCTTCATGCGCCCCGGGCTCGACAACCCCTTCACCACGGGCTACGAAGAGGCGCTGCGCCTGCGCGAGGCGGGCGCGGAAACCATCCTGACCGACATGCACGGCGAGGCCAGCAGCGAGAAGGTAGCGATGGGCTGGCGGCTGGACGGCGTCGTTTCCGCCGTCATCGGTACCCACACCCACGTCCCCACCGCCGACAGCCGCATCCTGCCGGGCGGCACGGCCTTCCAATGCGATGCGGGCATGTGCGGCAGCCTCGACGGTGTCATCGGGCGCGAGCGCGAGGCCGTGTTGCAGGGCTGCATCACCGCCCTGCCCTGCAAATACCCCGTGGGGGGCTTCCCGGCGCAGGTCTGCGGCTGTCTCATCGACACCGAAGGGCTGCGCGCCACCGCCATCCGCCGCCTCTTCCTCTGCTACGACTGCGCATGAACCTCGATTCCCAACGATTCGGTGGCATCGCCCGCCTGTACGGCATCCGCGCCGCCGAGCGGCTCACCCGCGCCCGCGCCGCCGTGGTGGGGCTGGGCGGCGTGGGCTCCTGGGCGGCAGAGGCGCTCGCCCGAAGCGGGGTCGGCACCCTCATCCTCATGGACATGGACGACCTCTGCATCACCAACACCAACCGCCAACTGCCCGCTCTGGAGGGCAACTACGGGCGGCTCAAGGTCGAGGTGATGGCCGAGCACCTGCGGCGCATCAACCCCGCGCTCGAGCTCGTCCCCCTCTGCGCCTTCTACACCGACAAGCACCCCGAGCGCCTGTTCGACACCCGCCCCGATGTGGTGGTGGATGCCATTGATGCCATGCGCCCCAAGGCGCACCTGCTGGCGGAATGCCACCGCCGCGGCTTGCCCATCGTCACCTGCGGCGGGGCGGGCGGGCGCACGGATGCCGGGCGCATCCGCATCGCTGATCTGGCGCGCACCTGCGGCGACAACCTGCTGGCGCAGCTGCGCCGGCAACTGCGGCGCGACTACGGCATGCCGCTCTTCGACAAGTGCCCCGACATCGGCATTCCCTGCGTCTACAGCCCCGAGCGCCCGCGCTTCCCCAAGTGCGACGGCAGCGTGAGCTGCGAGCGCGAGCCCCACCAGCGCGGCGGCATCGGCTGCGCCAACGGCTTCGGCTCGGCCACCCACATCACCGGCAGCTTCGGCTTCATGGCCGCCGGCGCCGCCCTCGACCTTCTCACCCGCTCCGAAGCATGAAATTTCACGACCGCACCGCCCGCCCCAACAAGCACAGCGCCCCCGCCGAAGCCCGCTTTGACAAAAGCGCCAAGAACCCCGCGCGCAGCGTCGTGCGCGCCGGCGACGAGAGCACCCTAGCCGACATCCTCGCCGCACAACCGCAGGGGCTCTACCTCGTGCTCGACTGCATCCAGGACCCGCACAACCTCGGCGCCATCCTCCGCACGGCCGACGGCGCGGGGGTGGCCGCCGTCATCGCCCCCAAGGACAAATCCGCCTCCATCACCGAGACGGTGCTGCGCGTCTCCGTCGGCGCGGCGGAGAAGGTACCCTTCATTCAAGTGACCAACCTCGCACGCTGCATGAAAAGCATGAAGGAGGCGGGGCTGTGGTTTGTCGGCACCTCCGACCACGGCGACCGCTCGCTCTACGACATCGACTTCCGCGGCGGCATCGCCCTCGTCATGGGAGCCGAAGGCGACGGTATGCGCCGCCTGACCGAGGAGAACTGCGATTTCCTCGTGCGCATTCCCATGGCAGGCAGCGTGCCCTGCCTCAACGTCTCCGTCGCCACAGGGGTCTGCCTCTACGAGGCGGTGCGCCAACGCTCGCTGCCATGCCCCTGATTCTGGACATCGAGCCCCCGCCGGGAGCCCTGGTGCGCGTCATCTCCGACCTGCATCTGGGGCACGAACGCTGTGAACTGCGCGACTGGTCACGGCTGGAGGCGCTGCTCGCCGGGGTGCACACGCTGGTGGTGGCCGGCGACCTGGCCGAGGGTCGCGTCTGCGCCTGGCGCGAGCGCGGGCAAGCGCTGCGCGACGAACTGCGCGAACGCTGCCGCAGCCGGGGGGTGCAGCTCGTCGAGCTGGCGGGCAACCACGACCCCGAAACGGAGCCCATGCTCGCTCGGCTGTGGGGGGGGCGCGTCACCATCATGCACGGTCACTGCCTCTTCAAGGTCGTGGCACCCTGGAGCTGGGAATACCTGCACCACAAAGCGGCCTGCCGCGCGCTCATCGCCCGCTTTCCCGACTGTGAGCACGACCTGCGCTCCCGGCTGAAGCTGGCGCGCGCCATGAGCCGGCTCACGCCCCCCGTCATGCGACGCGAGGGCATCCGCAACCCGCTGCTGCGCGGCTTGCTGCACTGCTTCTGGCCCCCGCAGCGCCCGCTGAGCATCATCCTCTGCTGGCTGCTCTGCGGGCGCCTGGCCGAGCGCTTTGCGCGCCGTTTCTTCCCGCAGACGCAGGTGCTCATCTTCGGCCATTTCCACCGCGGTCTCTGCCGGCGCTACGGCCAGCGGCTCATCTGCAACACGGGAGCTTGGTTCCGGCACGCCCGCCCCTACTACGTCGATCTGCGCGACGGCGCCTTTGTCCGCTATCGGCGTGTACCGAAAAGTTGAGCACCAAGCCGATTTTGTGTTGATACGGGGGCGCCCTATATGGTAGGATGCTACCCACAGCAAGCATTTGTTCTCCCATGACTGACCACACCATTCGCGGAAAGAAGGTTTTTGATGATGAAATGGCCGCCGTTGCCGCCATCGGCGCGCGGCTGGGCAAGGAGTTTAACGCCGCCGTGGAGGCCATGAGGCAGTCCATCGAAAGCGGGCACAAAATCATCGTTGTCGGCGTAGGCAAGAGCGCGCTCATTGGCAACAAGATTGCCGCCACCCTCACCTCGACCGGGGCTCCCTCCGTTGTGCTGGACACCATGAACGCCATGCACGGCGATTTGGGCATCGTGCAGGACGGCGACTGCTGCATCACCATGTCCTACTCGGGCGAGACGAGCGAGCTGCTCACCCTCATGCCCTTCCTCAAGCGCTTCGACATGAGCATCATCGCCATGACAGGCAAGGCGCAGTCCACGCTGGCCGAGCTGGCGGACATCGTGCTGGAGACGGCCTGCGAGCGCGAGGCCGATCCGCTCAATCTGGCGCCCACTTCCTCCTCCACCGCCATGCTGGTGATGGGCGATGCGCTGGCCGTCTCGCTGCTGGAGGCGCGCCACTTCACCCGCGAGGACTTCGCGCGCAGCCACCCCGGCGGTTCGCTGGGCAAGTCGCTGCTGCTGCGCATCTCGGACATCATGCGCAAGGAATTCGCCAAACTGCCCGAGACGGCCACCATCATGGACTGCATCATCGCCATGACAGCGGCGCGCGCCGGGGCCTGCGTGCTCGTGCACGAGGACGGCACCATGGCCGGCATCTTCACCCACGGCGATTTTGCCCGCGCCTACCAAAGCGACCCCGCCTGCGGCCTGCTGCCCGTGGCCGGCATCATGACCAAATCCCCCGTTTATGTAGAGGCCGACAAGCTGGCGGTCTCCGCCGTCAAGACGCTGCGCGACCGCCGCATTGACGACCTGGTGGTGCTCAACGCCGCCAAGGAACCCGTCGGCCTCATCGACACGCAGGATCTTGTGCGCCTCAAGCTCATCTGAACTCGGCTCGGACGCGCGAGCATGACATCTTTTTTGCCTTGTCGCGCACTTTAGGCTTGCAATCCGTTTGGAAACAGGGCAGACTTGGTCACCGCATTTGCGCAAGCAAGATATCCTTACCGAAAAGATTATGAAAAAGTACGAAGCACTGATCGTCCTGAACATGAAG
>CAMACY010000018.1 GCA_945831585.1 uncultured bacterium
CGGCTCCATGGACTACGAGCTGGACGGCTATCAGGCCTCCAAGCTGGTGAAGATGGACATGATGATTGCGGGCGAGCCGGTGGACGCTTTCTCCATGATTGTGCACCGCGACCGCGCGGAGTCGCAGGGGCGCGAGCTGGCGCTCAAGCTCAAGGAGGTCATCCCCCGCCAGCTCTTCACCGTGGCGATTCAGGCCTGCATCGGCGGCAAAATCATCGCCCGCGAGAGTATCACGCCCATGCGCAAGAATGTGACGGCCAAGTGCTACGGCGGCGACGTGACCCGCAAGCGCAAGCTGCTCGAAAAGCAGAAGGAGGGCAAGAAGCGCATGAAGGCCATCGGCCGCGTCAACATCCCGCAGGAGGCCTTTATCAACGTCCTCAAGAGCGGGGACTGAGCGCTTCGCTGCCGTCCCTGCCAAAAGGAGGACAGCCCCCGCATGCCGAGTTGAGGCCTGCGGGGGCTGTCGCTTATGGCGCGTGGGGAGAGAGGCGCGTTTACAGCCGCACGCTGCCGCTGCGGCGGGTGATGACCTGCGCTGTGACATAGTGCAGCAGCTCCAGGCGCCCGTTGGCCAGCACGGCATCGCGGCAGAGGGAGACGCCGTGGCGGGCGGCGGCGAGCAGATCCTCGTCGGTGGCGGCGGTGTCGCGCACGCGCTGTCAACGAGGTGGTTGTGTTCAAACCTCTGGAGGGCAGAAAACGAGAAAGAGGTAAACGTGGGAGAGCGATGTTCCTATAGTGCGACGGCTAGTGGTTTCGTTCTATCTTGGTTTGGATGGCATTCATGTAGCCGGCGGTGATGATCCCGGCGGGCAGCGCAATGAGTGCGATGCCGCAGAAGGAAGAAAACATGGCTATAATTCGTCCGATTGTTGTGGTGGGGTATATATCGCCATATCCAACGGTTGTGAGGGATACAGTTGCCCAGTAGATTGCGTCAAAGAATGATGGAAAGGTATCAGGCTCAAGATTGAATATGAGTAATGCGGATAGGAGAATATAGCCCACAGACAAATAGCATACCGCTATGAGGGAATCCTTGGCTTCGAGGATGGTTTGAAGCACAAGTCGCATGTTGCGTGAATGGTGTGACATCCTGAAAACGGATATCAGACGGAGTATTCGTATCGCGCGAGAAAGGCGGAATAGGCGCAAACTATTGTTAAGAACGGTGATGGTGGGGAGGATCGAGAGCAGATCCACGATCGCCGGTAGCGTGAACGGATAAAGGAAAAAGGCAAGGATGCCCCGCTTGGGATTTCGCAAATCTGCCGTCAGCCAGCGAAGGATGTAATCCACGATAAACATGAACGCAACCGCGGCATCAGTCCACAGGAAAAGCTCATGTTCCTGTTTGAAAAGGAGAGGGATGAGACCGACGAAGATGAGGACGAGCATACAGCGGTGGTAGAGACGTGCCCAGCCTTGCGTATCATCGCGGATACAGATAAATGAATAGAGGCGCTGACGAAACATGAGAGAGAGTAGTACCGAGGAGAAAGAGGGCATGCTGGCTGCCTGTTTACAGCCGCACGCTGCCGCTGCGGCGGGTGATGACCTGCGCCGTGACATAGTGCAGCAGCTCCAGGCGCCCGTTGGCCAGCACGGCATCGCGGCAGAGGGAGACGCCGTGGCGGGCGGCGGCAAGCAAGTCCTCGTCGGTGGCGGCGGTGTCGCGCACGCGCACGCCGCGGCGGCTGAGGGCGGGCAGGCGGCTCTCGTATTCCTCGCGGCTTTCGACGCAGACGCGCACGCCGAGCTTGTCGAGCGCGGGCATCCACGCTCGCATGGTGTGCGTGCTGAGCTCCGGCGGGCTGCCCGCTTGCAGAGCCGCCATGATGGCGATGGCCAAGTCGATGTCGCTCATGGCTTTATCGACGCGGATGCAGACGGGCACGGGGCGGTAGCGCAGGATGCTGCGCTGTGCCGGGCTTTGCGAGAGGCAGTGCTCAACGCCGAAGTGCTTGTCCCACCAGTAGGCGATGGAGTCGGCGGCGGTGCTCAGGCGCTGGATGTTTTCGGCATCGGGCTTGGGAGAGAGGCAGTCCCAGGGGGCAAAGACCGTGTTGCGCTGGGCGCCGCGGGTCTGCGGGCGGGCGTGCTCCTGCCAGTGGCAGAGGGCGGCGAGCTCGTCGCAGCCGCCGATGAGGGGGGCGTTCCCCTGCGCGCTGCCGCGCGGCAGGGTGCCGGGGTGCGGGGCGGGCAGGCAGTTGACGGAGAGACTGTTGGGGGAGAGTTCGCGAGTCCAGAGATCGATTTCGGTCTCATCGCCGGAGAAGAGGGCGACCGGCATGCCCTGCGCGCGGTCGCGTTGCAGGCGCAAGGCTTCCTCGCTGCTCGCGACGCGCAGCAAACCGAGGATGGGGAGGTTGTGCACGGCTTGGCAGAAGATGCCATCGGGGCGGATGCCGCAGCGCACGCCGCCGCTGTAGAGCCGCGAGCCGATTTCTTCCGTGTGCGGGGCGACGAGCCAGGCGCCCTCGGGGTCTTGGGGGCTGAGGAGCTGCGGCTCGTCGTCTTCGGGCGCGCGCGCTAGGGCGCCGAGCTGCCCGCCCTCGCGGAAGCCGGGGGCGGCGCTGATGCCGGAGACGGCATCGCGCAGGGCGTTCATGAAGTCCTGGTTGTCGTAGACCGCAGCGTGGACGAGGACGAGGTGGGGGCTGTCGGGAGATTGGCTGCGGCGGGTGAAGAAGCAGTCGCGGAGCTCGCGGATGGCCTCCGCCGTGTCGGCGGAGGGGGCGATGTAGATGCTCGGCTGCCCGGTGCAGGCGCCGAGGAGGGGGCGCAGGGGCATGCGTTTGCCCCACGCGGCGCTGTGCTCGGTGTTGCCGCGGAAGAGGACGGCCTTGACGCGCGGGTCGCTGAGCAGCTTGCGGGCAATCTGGTTGTCGATGCAGGGAATCATCTGCAACACGGGGGCGCTGAGCCCGGCCTCGCTGAGCAGCTCGGTGAGCCGCTGCCCCAGCAGCACGCTGTGGTAGGAGGGTTTGTAGATGATGGTGTTGCCGGTGACGGCGGCGGCGGCGATGCTTCCCACGGCATCGGCCAGCGGGTGCACGCGCCCCGGAGCCACGACCACGACCCCCAGCGGCGTGGGGCGGGTGCCGTCGTAGAGCCCGGCCTGGGCGGCGCTGCGCTCGTAGTAGCGGCAGGCGTCGATGGCGGCGTTGAGCTCGGCATCGGCATCGGCGATGGTGAAGCCGGCATCGCGCACGAGCAGGGCGATGAGTTCCGCCGCGTGTTTCTCCAGCAGGCGCGCGATGTGCAGCAGCTGCAGGCGGCGCTCCTCGGCGCTCTCGGGCAGGCGAGCCGTGGCCGAGGTGGCGATGGTGAGCACCTGCTCGACGGCGGCAAAGTCGGCGGAGGTGAAGCGGTAGTCCTCCAGCCCGGGCACGCTGAGCGAGCGCGAGATGCAGCTGAGCGCTCCGGGCACCTCGCGCCCGTTGATGCGCAGGGGCAGGGGGGGCTGCACGCGCTCGTTCTCCTGTTCGGCGGCGCGGTAGAGGGCTTCGATGGCAGCGCGGTCGCCGATGCGGTTGAGGGGGGTGGCGGCAAAGCTGGTGCCGGAGCTCGGGGGCTCGGGGGGACTGTCCTCGCGCCCGCTGAGGGCGGCGAGGAAGTGCTGGCGCAGGCGCCCCCAGCCCAGCGAGGAGCTGTCGGTGGCGCAGCCGGAGGCGATGACGCCGTCCGGGCGCATGAGCTCGCCGATGAGCTGCATGAGGTAGGTCTCGAAGCCGGCATCGCCATTCTCCGGGGTGGCGGCGGCGTTGAGCCGCACGCTGGCGCCCTGTCGCGCAAGCAGGCGTCCGAAGTGATTGGCCAAACCCGCGGTGAAGCAGAAGGGGGGGAGACCCTCGCGCCCGCTGCGCCCCCAATCGAGCAGGGCGTAGGCCATGTCAAAAGCGTTGTGGGTGCCGACGACGGGGGTGATGCCCTTGGCTCGGATGGCGCTGTGGAGCATCTGCTTGTAGCGCGTCTCGGTGGCGGCTTTGGTGGCGCAGACGGGGTCGGCATCGCCGTGGCGGCAGCTCAGCTCGCGCTCCTCGTCCAGGTGGGAGCCCTTGACGAGCAGGATGCCGAGCGGGCGGGCGCCTTTTTTGGCACGGATGGCAGCCCATTCGGTGAGGCTGCGGAGCCGCGCCGGGCTGTTGGCGAGGTAGGCGGGCAGCTCCAGCGCGATGTCGATTTGTCGGAAGTCCGCGCCGGACAGCGCCAGCTTGAGCGCTTCGATGACGAGGGGAAGGGTGTCGGAAAGCCCGGTTTCGAGGAGCAGAGGGCGCGCCTTGTCGCCCTCCAGCGATAGTTTGAGGAGCGGGCGCAGCTGCTCGGCGAGCTGCTTGGCTCCGCTGTTGGGGGAGTAGGCGCTGAGCCCGGGGCAGAGCCGCCACGGGCAGATGACGATGCCGACGCCCGCCTGTTTGCTGAGGATGGTCGCGAGGTTCTTGCGGTAGCGCTCGGCGCTCTTGGGACCGAATACCTGCGGCACCAAGGGGTTGAGCAGGGGGGTGAGGCCGTCCTTGGCGAAGTCGCGCACGCTGCGGTTGAGGCGTTCCACCTGCGTGGGCAGGGTGAGCTGGCTGAAGGTGCTGCGGAAGACGCGGCGCGCCTCGGCCACGGCGGTCTGCTGTGCGCTGCGTGCCGCGACGGCGGCGGCCTTGAGCCGTAGCTTGCCCAGCGTGCTGAAGATGGGGGGCACGCCGCCGTGCTCCGCCAACAGCGAGCGCAGGTTTTCGGCGCTTGCCGCCGCATCGCCGCAGCGGAAGACCCGCTCCCCCAGTTGACGGATGAAGCGGCGGTAGCTGTCCTCGGTGCTCAGACGTTGGAGGGCGGCGAGCAGGGTGCGCTCATCGGATTTGAGCTCGCGGAGCGAGGCGTTGAGGAGCTCTTGCGCCAGCTCGGCAGCCTGCTGCGCCAAGGTGCGGTCGTCCCACTTCTGCCGCTTGGCATCGGCTAATCGGCTCTTCAAATCAAGTTCCCCCATACGCGGCGGCTATTCTACCGAGCGGGGCCTGCTGAATCAAGGATAAAGTATGCCCTCCTTGCTCGCGTCGTTCAGCGGGTCGTGGGCTGCGGACGCTGGCGGGCGGGGAGCTCCTGCCAGGCAATGATGCGCGGCAACAGCGCGGCGATGAGGCGGCGCAGGCGTTGCTCGGCTTCGGCTTCACTGATTCCGGAGGAGCCTCCCCAAGAGCAGCCGACTTGGAAATAAGCCCAGCGTTCGACCGTGCCGGTGAAGAGGCGGTCGAACATGTCCTGCAAGACGCGCTGTAGGTGGGTGGATTTGAGGTGCCCTTTGCCGATGAAGAGGTAGTAGTGGATAAAGTGTCTGGTGGCGCTGTGGTTATTGTTGTCAGGGCGGACGGAGCTCAGGCGCGTGAAGGGCAGGCGCACGCCGTTGCTTAGCTCGACTTCGGCGGGGCTCCCTTGCAGGTTCTGGAAGCCTTGGCTGGGCAGGCAGAGCTCGGGACGGTGGATGGAGGAGTTCATGTCCTGCCCGGAAAAGACGATGGAGACATCGAGGAGGGGGCAGCGGGGGTCGGGGTAGCGCTCGTCGAACCCGAGTTGCTTGTAGCAGGCTTTGCTGAAGCGGGTGTCGGCGGCCAGGATGCTGCGCTCGGCCTCGCTTTCCTGCACGCGCTCCCCGAGCCAGCCCGTCAGCTCGCGCCCGACGGGCAGTTCACTGCACACGGAGGGTTCGAGCAGCTCGGCGTTTTCAGGAATGAGGGCGATGAGGCTGAGCAGGGCAGCCAAGATGGCCACGGGCAGGAAGGCGTGCAACAGGGGGCGTTTCATGTCAGGCTGTTTTGGTCGTGTTGGCTTGGCGGATGATGACGCGGCGGCGCTTCAGGAAGGGTACTTCCCCGGCGAGCAACCCGTGCAGCAGCGCCAGCAGGAAGAGGCTGACGGGGAAGAAGAAGAGGAGCCCGGACCAGTCGTGCCAGGTTTGGTGGGCAAACTGTTCGTCGATGTACTCGGCGCAGACGAAGATGCTGGCCACGCGCACAGCATTGCCGACCACGGCGATGGGCAGGGCGCTGAGCCCCAGCAGCAGGCGCTTCCAGAGCTTCAGCCCGTCTGCGAGATAGCCCCAGGCGGCCGAAATCATCAGCAGCGCCATGAGCGAGCGGATGCCCGAGCAGCCGCCCACGATGTTGAATGCGCTCCAATGCCCGTGTGCGGAGGAGACATTGGTGCCCTCCAGCAGGGTCTCCACGCCGCAGCAGCCGGCCAGCAGATGCGCCCACTTGGCGGCGAGCAGTTGCAGGTGTACGGTCGTTTGCTGGAACCCCGGCAGCGGCACGCACAGCCACAGGAAGAAGAGCGGAAAGGCGGTTTTGAGCGCGGCGCGGCTGCCCCAGTAGCACCACACCATGCCCGAGAGCATGACAGGAATGCCCACGATGGCCAGACGCGCCTGGTGCGTGCGCACGGCGACCAACCAGAGCAGCGCGGCGGGGATGACGAGGAGCAGCCCCCACAGGGAGGGGCGCGCGGCGAGCCCCTTCATGCGGCGGTAGGCATGGCCGCAGAGGTAGGCAGAGATAAGCGGTATCATCCAGCCGTGCTCCAGGTCGTTGTCGTGGTTCCAGGCGCGCGCCAGCCAGCTGAGGGCGTTGTACTTGTCGTGGAAGATGTCGTAGGGGTGCAGGACGACCAGATACCCCACCACGAGAGCCAGAAAGAGAAGCGCGCCGATGCCTGCGCAGCGGCTCAGCCCGAAGTAAGTGGTTTCGGCGGATGGTGTCGGGACCTTCATGCGGAAAAATGGGGTAAAAACTGCTTTTAGTATTGCCTTTTGCCCGAAAATGTCAAGAATAGACGCGCACCTGCACTTTTTGACTCATGAAAATCATCAGTGGAACCGCGCATCCGGAGCTGGCTCAGCGTATCGCCCGTGAGATGGGTATCGAACTTTGTAACGCCAAGGTCAACACTTTCCCCGACGGCGAGAGTTTTGTTCAGATTGAGGAGTCCATCCGCGGTGAGGACGTGTTCATCGTGCAGCCGACCTGCCCGCCGACGAACCACAACCTCATGGAGCTGCTGGTCATGGTGGATGCCGTGCGCCGCGCCAGCGCGAGCCGCATCACGGCGGTGATGCCCTTCTACGGCTACGCGCGCCAAGATCGCAAGGACAAGCCCAGAGTGCCCATCACCTCCAAACTGGTGGCTAACCTGCTGACGGCGGCCGGGGTGGATCGCGTGCTGACCATGGATTTGCACGCGGCGCAGATTCAGGGCTTTTTCGAGATTCCCGTCGACCACCTGCACAGCGTGCCCGTGCTGGTGAAGCACCTGAAGGAGACCTACGTCAAGGACATGACGAACCTCGTGGTTGTCTCCCCCGACATCGGCGGCGTGAAGAACGCCAAGATTTACGCCAACATTCTGGGCACGGAGCTGGCCATCGTGGCCAAGCAGCGCATTTCCGCGACCGAGGTGAACGCCCACGCCGTCATCGGCGATGTGCAGGGTAAGGACGTGCTCATGGTGGACGACATGACGGAGTCCGGCGGCACGCTCTGCGCCGCGGCCGAGGTGCTCAAGAAGCACGGCGCTGCCCGCATTTTCGCGGCAGTGTCCCACGGCGTGCTCAACGAGAAGGCGCGCGCGCGCCTGGCCGGCAGCCCCATCGAGCGCCTGCTGACCTCGGATTCTGTGCCGATGGCTTTCGGAGACCATGTGGACACGGTGAGCATTGCCCCCCTGCTGGCCAAGGCCATCTCCAACATCCACAACAACGCCTCTGTCACCCACCTCTTCGACCTGTAAGGTTCGGAGAATCGCTCCCCGACGGCGTCAGAAGCCCGCGTCTCCTTGTGAGACGCGGGCTTCCGAGCGTCGGGGGGGGCGTGGCTCTCAGAGAATCAGCATGCAGTCGCCGTAGGAGAAGAAGCGGTAGCGCTGCTCGACGGCTTGGCGATAGGCTTCCATGATGAGCTCCTTGCCTGCAAAGGCGCAGACCAGCATGATGAGCGTGCTCTGCGGTAGGTGGAAATTGGTCAGCAGGGCACCCGTCACCTTGTACTCAAAGCCGGGGTAGATAAAAATATCTGTCTCGCCGCTGCCGGGGCGCAGGGGACGCCCATAGCGCGCGGCCAGCGTCTCCAGCACGCGCACGCTGGTGGTGCCCACGGCGACGACGCGCTTGGCGGCCTCGACGGCGGCGGCGGTCTCGGGCGGCAGCGTAAAGGCCTCGGTGTGCATGTGGTGTTGCTCCACCTGCTCCACCTTGACGGGGCGGAAGGTGCCGACCCCCACGTGGAGGGTGACGAAGCTGTGCGGGACGCGGGCGAGAATCTCCGGCGTGAAGTGCAGCCCCGCCGTGGGCGCGGCGATGGCGCCCTCGTGCGCGGCGTAGACCGTCTGGTAGCGCTCGCGGTCGGCGGGGTCGCTCTCGCGGTTCATGTAGTGCGGCAGCGCCAGACGCCCGTAGGTCTCCTCGTCCACAGGGCGATCCCAGCGGATGTAGCGGTAGCCCTCCTCGTCAATATCCTCGACCAGGCCTGTGGCCGCTCCCACCTGCACGCTGCGCCCGAGCTTCATCTTTTTGCCGGGGCGCACCAGGCATTTCCACACGAGCTCGTGGCTGAGCCCGGCGCGCACGAGCTCGATGCTGCCGTCGTTGCTGAAGTAGCGCGCCGGGATAACCTTGGTGTCGTTGAGCACGAAGTGGTCGCCGGGGCGCACATAGTCGAGAATATCCGCAAAGGAGCGGTGCTCGATGCGCCCGCTGTCGCGGTGCACGACCAGCATGCGCGAGGCGGCGCGGTCGGGCAGGGGGCGCGAGGCAATCAGCTCCTCGGGCAGGGGATAATCGAAATCGACGGTGCGCATGGGGCGTCGGGGGCTTAGCAGGGGAAGATGCTGATGCGGCGCAGCACCTCGTCGCGACCGAGGGTCTGCATGACCACATCGATGCCGGGGCCGGCGTGGCAGCCCGTCAGCGCCAGGCGCAGGGGGAACATCATGGCGCCGACCTTGACGCCCTGAGCCTTGGTCATGGGCTTGACCAGCTGCATGGCGGCCTCGCCGTTCCACTCCGGCAGCTCGCGCGCCGCAGCGGCAAAGAGCTCGAGCATCTCGCGGGCGTTGGCTTGCAGCTTGGCCATGGACTCCTGCTCGTACTCCAGCACCTGCAGCCAGCGCACCCAGGCGGGCACCTCGGAGAGCAGCTGCACCTTGGCCTGCACGGCGGGCAGCAGCGCGCGCAGGGCGGCGCTGTCCTCCAGCCCGGCGGCGGTGCAGAAGGGCAGCGCCAGCTCGGTGAAGCGCTCGGGCGCCAGGCGCAGGATGTGCTGCTGGTTCATCCATTTGCACTTGGTGATGTCGAACTTGGCGGCGGCGCGGTTGACATGCTCCAGCGAGAAGAGCTCGATGAGCTGCTCCTTGGAGAAGACCTCCTCATCGCTCTTGGGGCTCCAGCCCAGCAGGGCAATGAAGTTGATGACCGCATCGGGCAGGAAGCCCTCCTCGGGGTAATTGCCGAGCTGGGCGCCGACATCGCGCTTGCTCATCTTGGAACCGTCGGGGTTCTGGATGAGGGGGATGTGGGCATACACGGGCGGCTCCGCGCCGAAGGCCTCGAAGAGCTGCAGGTGCTTAAAGGTGTTCATGATGTGATCCTCGCCGCGGATGACGTGCGTGATGCGCATCTCGATGTCGTCCACCACGTTGACCAGGTGGAAGATGTAGGAGCCGTCCGTGCGCTTGACAATCATGTCGGGCGTGTTCTCCGTGTTGGTGTAGTCCACGGAGATGTCGCCGCAGACAAGGTCGTGCAGGGTCATGACGCCCTCGCGCTTGAAGCGGAAACGCCAGACGGTGCCCTCGCCGGTGCCGGGGATTTCGTCGCCGTTCTTGTCGCGCTTGTTGGGGGCGGGGCACTCATACACACGCCCCAGCTCCACCAACTTTTGGAAATAGCGGTCGTAAATCTCCTTGCGCTGACTTTGGTAGTAGGGGGCGTAGGGGCCGCCCTTGCCCTCGCCCTCGTCCCAGTCCAGCCCCAGCCAGCTCATGCCCGTGAAGATGGCCTTCATGGCGTCCTCCACATGGCGTTCCTGGTCGGTGTCCTCGATGCGCAGCACAAAGGTGCCGCCCATCTTGCGGGCAAACAGATAGTTGAACAGGGCGGTGCGAGCCCCGCCGATGTGCAGATAGCCGGTCGGCGAGGGGGCAAAACGGGTGCGGACGGTTGTAGCCATGCGCGGCTTATACACCCGCGCGTTGCGCATTTCAAGCGCATACTGTGTCCGCAGTGGCGGGCGGGGCGCGCGTTTTGCGTGTCATACGGGTCGAGTGGCTCTTGTGGCGCATTTCGCGCTTGCGCAGCGCGCTCGCAGCGTGATATGCTCGGGGAGTTATGAGGATTCTGCCCCTGTTGTGCCTGTGTTCGGCGCTGTTGCTGCTGCCCGCCTGTGATGATTTTGACGGTCCGCCGCCCATCGGCGCGGTGCGCGCGGTCGATCCCGAGGCCGATGCGCTGATGGCCAAGGCCGATGCAGCGCGGAAAGCCGGGAAACTCGGGCGTGAAATCAGCGCCCTCAAGGAGCTGGTGGAGTACCACGAGCTCGCGCCCAATGCGGCGCAGGCGCGCTTCCGCCTCGGGCAGGCCTACGAGAAGGACGAGGAGTACCGCGATGCCTTCAAGCAGTACACCAAGCTCATCGAGCGCTACCCGCAGAGCCCCCTCTACGCCGACGCGCTCAACCGCCAGCTGGCGCTGGGCATGGCCGGAGCCAACGGCACGCTGCGCACGCCCGTGCTGTGGGGCGCGTGGCATGCGGAGATGGAGTCCTCCGTGGTCATCGAGTGGCTGCGCACGGTGATTGCCAAGGCGCCCTACAACGACATGGCGGCGACGGCCTCTTCCATCCTCGCCAAATATCTGGTGGACATCGACAAGTTCGATGATGCCCGCACGGAGTACCGCCGTCTGGTGGAGAATTACCCCGACAGCCGCTACGCGCCCGAGTCGCAGCTGATGCTGGCGCAGCTCTGGGCCAACGACCACACCCGCGGCGACCGCAACCTGGTCAACCTGACCAACGCCCGCGAGGCCTACGAGGAGTTCACCCTGCGCTTCCCCAACCACCCCGATGCCGCCAAAGCGCGCGCTCAGGCGGCGGACATGAAGAGCCTGCTGGTGCAGCAGGAGCTGGAGGTGGGGCGCTACTACCTCGAACGCTCGCGCGAGTACACCTCCGCCATCTTCTGCTTTGAGAATGTCATTCGCCAAAAGCAGCAGAACCCCAAGGCGGCAGCCGAGGCGGCCAAACTTCTGGAACAGGCGCGCGCCCGCGCCGCTCAACCCCGCAACACCCTTCTGTGATGAATCCCCGCCTGCTTTTCCGCTGTGCCTGCGCGGCGCTGCTGCTGCTGCCGGGCTGTGTGCACATGGGCGGGCAAAAGCCCGAGGCCATGAAGGACATGAACACGTTCTGCGTGACGATGTTCGAGAACCACAGCACGCAACCCTCGGTCGGCATGCTGATGACCACCGCCGTGACAGACGCCTTGCAGCGCGACGGCACCTACCGCCTCGTGCCCGCAAGTCAGGCCGATTTCCTGCTCTCGGGCTCCGTGACGCATCTCTCGCGCAGCTCTCTGCTGACGGATCCCGATGACTCCTACCTCAGCCGCGAGGTCGGGGTGGAGGTGCATGTCACTTACAAGGTGCTTGACCGCCGCTCGGGCAAGGTGGTGCTGGAGCGCTCCGTGACGGGCACGGGCAGCTACTTCACCGATGCGGGCGTGGTGCAGACTTCTTTGGAGAGCGCACTGTCCTACGCGACACGACTCGCTGCCGACGACATCACCAATGATCTGACGATGCCGTGATCGACTACCCCGTCAGCTTCGTGGGGTTGCCTATCGGCAACCGCGAGGACATCACGCGGCGGGCGCTCGCCGTGCTGGAGGGGGTGGACTGCATCTGCTGCGAGGACACGCGCAACAGCGGGCTGCTGCTGGCGCACTATGGCATCCGCAAGCCCCTGCTGAGCCTGCACGAGCACAACGAAGCGCAGCGCGCCCCCGAGATTGCCGCTCGCGCGCAGGCGGGCGAGCGCTTTGCCGTGGTGACGGATGCCGGCATGCCCGGCGTCAGCGACCCCGGTTACCGGCTCATTCAGGTACTCCGGCGTTGCGAGGTGCCTTTCACCGTGCTGCCCGGTCCCTCCGCCGTCATCACGGCTCTGGTCGGCTCCGGACTGCCCAGCGATGCCTTTTTCTTCGGCGGCTTCTTGCCGGTCAAGAGTGGGCGCAAGGCGGCGGTGCTGCAAGCCGCCCTGGCCGCCGCGCACACCAGCATTTTTTATGAATCGCCCTTCCGCATCGTCAAGACGGTGGCGGCGCTGGCCGAGCTCGACCCGCAGGTGCCCCTCTGCGTGGCGCGCGAGCTCACCAAGGTGTTTGAGACCTACCACCGCGGCAGCGCCGCCGAGCTGCTGGCGGAGTTCAGCGCCCGCCCGCCCAAGGGCGAGATGGTGCTGCTCATCGGCGGCACCAACGCCCCGCGCGCCTGAGTGAGGAGCGCCTTGCCGAGGCTCCTGATGCGGAGCCGAACCCTGACGGCAAACGGCTGCTCCCTTGCCGAGAGCAGCCGTTGCATGAGAGGGAGGGGCGGGGCGCTTACTCGCACCAAGTGAGCACCACCTTGCCGGAGAGACCGGAGTTCATCACCTCGAAGCCCTCGCGGAAGTCGGTGTAGGGCAGGCGGTGCGTGATGATGGGCGAGACATCGAGCCCCGAGCGCAGCATGGCGTCCATCTTTTGCCAGGTGCGGAACATCTCGCGACCGTAGATGCCCTTCATCTTGAGCCCCTTCCACACAAACTCGTTCCAGTCGATGCCCGAGCCGCCCGGCTGGATGCCCAGCAGCGAGATGCAGGCGCCGTAGGAAGAGTGCCGGATGATGTCCTTGAGGCAGGCGGGGGCACCGCTCATCTCTAGGCAGATGCCGTAGCCCTCGGTGATGCCGAGGTCTGCCTTGGCTTGGTCGAGCGAGTCTCCGTTGCGCACGTTCACCGTGCGGTCGGCACCCATGATGCTGGCGAGGTTGAGCTTGTAGTCCGACAGGTCGGTGATGGTCACGCTGCGCGCGCCCGCTTTCTTGCAGACGGCGGCGGCCATGGAGCCGATGAGCCCCGCGCCGGTGATGAGCACGTCCTCGCCCACCAGATCCCAGGAGAGGGCGGTGTGCGTGGCGTTGCCCAGCGGGTCGAGGATGGAGGCAATCTCCATGGGCATGTCCTTGTGGATGCGGATGACGTTGCTCTGGGGAATCGACAGATACTCGGCAAAAGCTCCGGGGCGGTTGACGCCCACGCCCTGCGTGTTCGGGCAGAGGTGGAAGAGCCCCCGGCGGCAGTTGTGGCAGTGCCCGCAGACGATGTGTCCCTCGCCGGAGACGATTTCGCCGGGTTTGTACTCCGTGACGGCGGAGCCCACTTTCTCGATGATGCCGCAGTACTCGTGCCCCACGTGCATGCCGACGGGGATGGTCTTCTGCGCCCAGGGATCCCAGTTCCAGATGTGCAGATCCGTGCCGCAGATGGCGGTTTTGTAAATCTTGATGAGAACATCATTCGGGCCGACCTCGGGCATCGGCACGTCCATCAACTCCAAACCCTTATCGGCCTTGGTCTTTACAAGCGCTTTCATGTGGCGGCAATCCTACCCCCGCCTCTGCCTGTTTTCAAGTCTAAACTCCCGCCTTGTCACAAAATGCCGCACGGCGCGTCCCGATGTTTGTTCGGAGAAACTGTCGAACTGATGGGGCAGGCGCTGGCAGTGGGGGAGCTGCTGCAACATGAGGCTGAATGTGCGACACAAAACCGCCCGCTTCCGGGAAAGAAGCGGGCGGTTTATGCTCGATGGGGGACTCGAACCCCCACGGATCTCTCCATTAGATCCTTAGTCTAACGCGTCTACCAATTCCGCCAACCGAGCATCAGTTGTCGCACTTGGTAAGGTGCGACGCAACTATACACATTGCATCGGCGGAAAGCAAGACTTTTTTTGCAGAAAATGCGTTTCCTGCACCGTTTTTTTGCTGTCAGCGGCTGCTGCGCCCTCGGTAGCGCCCTTGTGCATCGTAGTAGGAGGCACCGTTGGGTCCGTCGGATGTGCGTCCTTGGTAGCGACCCTGTGCATCGTAGTAGGAGGTGCCGCCGGGGCTGCTGACGGCGCGTCCTTGGTAGCGCCCCTGGGCGTCGTAGTAGGAGCTGCCGTCGGGGTTGCTGACGGCGCGTCCTTGGTAGCGCCCCTGCGCATCGTAGTAGGAGCTGCCGCCGGGGCTGCTGACGGCGCGTCCTTGGTAGCGCCCCTGCGCATCGTAGTAGGAGCTGCCGCCGGGGCTGCTGACGGCGCGTCCTTGGTAGCGCCCTTGGTCGTCGTAGTAGCTTTGGGCGGAGAGGGGCAGGGCGGCGAGCAGCAGGGCGGGTAGGGTGAATCGGGTATTCATCGGGTGTTTGGGGATGGTGTTGTCGGGGCGGAAAGCCGGAAGGGTGGCGCGGAGCCTCTCAGGAGCGTTCGGGATGGGTGTTGAGGACAACGCTCTCCACGCTGCCGCGCGCCAGCCGAATGTGCAGCTCGTCGCCCGTGTGCAGCGCAGCGGCATCGCGCGCCAAGCTGCCGTCCGCGCGGTGCACCAGGGCAAAACCGCGCTCCACGGCGCGCTGCGGGTCGGCCGCGCTGAGCTGCGCGGCGAGGGTGTCGAGCGCGGCGCGCCTGCGTTGCATCTGCGTGCCGATGGCGCGGGAGAGGAGTCGGGCGCTGTGCTCTAGTTGGCTGCGGGCGGCGGCGCAGCGCGCGCGCAGAAGTCGGGTGCTGAGTTGTGCCGCGCGTGTCTCCAGACGCAGGGAGGCGCGTTGCAGGCGCTCGAGGCTGCGCGCGTGCAGTGCCTCGCTGAGCTCATCGAGCCGCCGTGTGTAGGGCGCCAGCGCCTCCAGCGGTTCGCGCAGCACGCCTTGTGTCACGGCGCGCAGGCGCAGCTGCGCCATCTGCAGTCGCTCACGCAGGCGGCGGCGCAGCTGCAGCTCGGTCAGTCGCAGCCGCTCGGTGAGCTCGGCAGCATCGGGGGTGGTCAGCTCGATGGCTGCGGTGGGCGTGGGCGCGCGCAGGTCGGCCACAAAGTCCGCGATGGTGAAATCCGTTTCATGCCCCACGGCGGACACCACGGGCAGCGGGCAGGTCGCGATGGCGCGCGCCAGCACCTCCTCGTTGAAGCACCACAAATCCTCCAGCGAGCCGCCGCCGCGCGCGATGATGATGTAGTCTACGCGCGGCAGTCCCCACGCTTCGGGCTCCCCGAGGCACTGTAGGGCGCGCGCAAGCTCCCGCTCGGCGCCGCGTCCCTGCACGGGCACGGGGTAGAGGTAGGTGCGCATCCACGGTGCGCGCTGCTCCAGGCGGTGGCGCATGTCTTGGATGACGGCGCCCGCCGCGCTGGTCACCAGCGCCACACTCTGCGGAAAACGCGGCAGGGGGCGCTTGCGTTCGGGGGAAAACAGCCCCTCGGCGGCGAGCTTGGCCTTGAGCACTTCGAAGCGCTGTTGCAGGCTGCCGAGCCCGGCTTCGCGCACGCGCTCGACCACAAAGTTGAGGCTCCCGCGCGCTTCCCACACCGTGGCGCGTCCTGTGAGCTCCACCTGCATCCCCTCGCGCAGGGGGCGGGGCAGGCTGCGCGCGCGGAACGCGTAGAGCGCGCAGGAGAGCTGGGCGCTTTCGTCCTTGAGGGTGAAGTAGATATGCCCGCTGGCTGCCGTCTTGCAGGAACCGATTTCGCCGACTACGGTGCAGGTCGCACCGCTCTCCAGCTCCACGGCGCGGCGCAGGCGGGCAAGCAGTTGGGTGACGGTGAGTGGGGGCATGGGGCGTTGGGGGGAGGGGAAAAAGGCGGGCGGGGCACGGCGGCGCGCCCGCCCGCGTAGGGGGGGGCTTAGTGTTGCGCGCCCTTGCCGGCAATTCCCATGGTGTAGCCGGCGAAGTCGCGCATGTTGTAGAGGGGCTGCCCCTCGGGCACGGCGTAGCCGATGCTCTTGCGGATGGCGAGGAAGTCGGCGATGCCGGCCTCGTCCACCTGGTTGAGCTTGCCCTTGTGCAGCCCCGCCAGCAGAATCATCTTGCAGTAGGCATCGGCGTTCTCCATGAACCACTCCGCCTCCTCGATGTGGCGGGCGCCGGTGATGACGCCGTGGTTTTCCATGAAGACGACGGTGCTCTGCTTGGCGGCCTCGGCCACGGCGGCAGCTGTCTCATCCGAGCCGGGGGTGCCGTAGGGCGCCAGCGGAATCTGACCGAGGAAGATGTCCGCCTCGGGGTTGATGCCGTTGGGCGGCACCATGCCCGCAAAGAGGAAGGCGTTGCAGCAGGGGGGGTGGGCGTGGATGCAGGCGTTGACCCCCGTGGCCTTCATCATGGCGATGTGGGTCTTCACTTCGCTGGTGCGCGGGCGGTAGCCGCAGAGCTGCCCGGCCTGCATGTCGACCAGGCAGATGTCCTCCACCGTCATGAAGCCTTTGGAGCAGAGCGTGGGCGAGCAGAGCACCAAATCCTTGCCGACGCGCACGGAGAGGTTGCCGCCGTTGCCGTCGACATATTCGCGCTTGTAGAGGCGGCGCCCCATGTCGACCATGCGCTCCTTAATCACGCGGATTTCGGGGCTGTTGAAAAAGTCATCGATTTCCGCGCGGGTCTGCGGCTCGTAGTTTTCCCAAGGGAAGATGCGCTCGGGAAGCGGTGGGTTGATGTAGAGAGAAGCGTCCATAGCAGGAATGTGGTTCGGAAGGTGAGGGTATACTTGCCCCCTCCCAGAGTAATCATCTGCGCGCAGCTTGGCAAGCGAAATCGCGCAGCCTCAGCCTTTCATGCGGCGATAGCGGTAAATCATGTACCCCAGCGCGACCATCGTCAGCGCCGCATCATCCAGCAGCCCCGCCACCGGCAGCAAATCCGGCACCAAATCGACGGGGCTGACCCCGTAGACCAGCATCAGAACGCCCGCGCCGATGATGGAGAGCCAGCCCGAGCTCGAGCGCTGCCCCGCAGCAGAGGGGGAAGATGGTTTTGTGCTCATCGCGGGCGGCGGAAAGGGCTCCTCAGGCGTACAGCGCGGCATAGGCTTCGCGCTGCGGACCGGGGTTGATGGTGGTGTAGCTCAGACCGCAGGCCTCTCGGGCGGCTTCGGGGGTGGGGTAGACCCCCGCGCCCGCCAGCGCATACATGGCGGCGCCCAGCACCGTGCTTTCGGAGACATTGGCAATGCGGATGGGGATGCCGAGGATGTCCGCGCGCATCTGCGTCCACACCTTGTTGCGCGCGCCGCCGCCCACCAGCAGCAGGTCTTGCGAGCGGAAGCCGCCGACTTTTTCCAGCTTCTCCAGGCGTTGCTTGAGCCGCAGGGTGAGCGCCTCCATCGCCGCGCGGTAGATGTGCCCGCGCGTGCGCCCGAGAATCAGCCCCGTCAGGCTGCCGGGTGTGGGGTCGGAGGGCAGGAAATCGGGCGTGAGCTTCACGCCGTCGCAGCCGGGGGCGACGGCCTCTGCCTCGGCGTCCATGGTGTCGTAGCTCTCGCCGTGGTAGCAGGTGGCTTTCACCCACTCGATGATGCCGCTGGCAATCCACTGCAGCCCGGGATTGAGCAGCCCGCGCTTGCTGTCGTATTCCACGGTAGCGCCGGCGGCGTAGTCCTCGGGGCTTAGGGCGGCGTGTGCCGTGCGCAGCATGAGGATTTCCCAGGTGCCGCTGGAAAGGAAGGGCTGGTTCTCGCCCACGCCGCTGCCGAAGAGGGCAAACTGTGTGTCATGCCCCGTGGAGATGACGGGAACGCGCTGCGGCAGCCCCAGCAGCTCCGCCGCCTCGGGCGTCAGCGTGCCCAGCGAGCCGCCTGCGTCGACCATGGGCGGGAAGAGCTCGCGGCGGATGCCGATGGCGCCGAGAATCTCCTCGCTCCAGTCGCCTGTGTTCAGGTCGGTGAGCTGCGAGGTGCCCGCCATGCTGCGGTCGGTGTGGCGCTCGCCCGTCAGGCGGAAGGCCAGCAGATTGGGCATGAAGAGCCAGCTGTCGGCCTGCTCGAGCAGCTCGGGGCGGTTCTCGCGCAGCCAGATGAGTTTGTAGATGGTGTTGAAGGCAAAGGCTCCCACGCCCGAGAGGCTGTTGAGCCGCTCTTGGGGGATGTATTGCCCGATGCGTTTCATGACTTCCGCTGTGCGCGGGCATTTCCACGAGATGACGGGGTAGAGCTGCTGCCCGGCGGCATCGATGAGCGCGCCGTCTACGCCGAAGGTGGTGATGGTGAGCGCGACCACCTGCGCAGCGGCCTCGGGCTGCTCGCTCAGGATGCGCCGCGAGCACTCCGCCAGCTGGCGGAGGATGCGCTCGGCATTCCATACATGGTATTCGGGGTTTTCGGTGCCGGGGTCGGTGCTGTTGGGTTGGCTGGCCTTGGCGAGAATGTTGCCGTGGTCATCCACCAGCATGGCGCGCACATTGGTCGCGCCGCAGTCAAGACAGAGAACGTAGGGCATGAGGCGGGGGAGGGGCGGAGGGGGTGGGGGAAAGCGCGCGGCGGCAGGGGGCGCGCCCGACCTGCCGCCGCGCGGGTTGCGGCATCAGTATTTGCCGTAGATGGGGCCGAAGTTCTTGCAGGCGCGGAAGTCAGCGCCCTCGGGATCCGCCGTGCCGAAGAGGTTCCACGCGGCGGGGCGGTACACCTTGTCCTCGGGCACGTTGTGGGCATACACGGGGATGCGGAGCATGGAGGCCAGCGTGATGATGTCCGCGCCGATGTGGCCGTAGGTCCAGGCGCCGTGGTTAGCGCCCATGTTGGCCATGACGCTGTAGACATCCTTGAACGCGCCCTCGCCCGTCAGCCGCGGGGCGAACCAGGTGGTCGGCCAACCCGGGTCGGTGCGCTCGTCGAGCACCTTGTGCACCTCCTCGGGCAGGGAGCAGGTGTAGCCCTCGGCGATGACGAGGACGGGTCCCTGACCCTTGACGAGGTTCATGCGGATCATCGTCACGGGGACATCGCCTTTGGAGACGAAGTGCAGGGAGTAGCCGCCGCCGCGGAAGTACTCGCGGTTGGCGGGGCACCAGCAGGAATTGTCCATCATGGCGTCGATGTCGGCCTGCGTGGTTTCGCCCGTCTTGGGCATGTAGGGCTTGCCCTCGGCGTTGGTGGCGTACATGTTGCCGTCCAGCGCGGTGGAGCCGGAGTTGATGAGGTGCATGATGCCCTGTGCGGCGTGCCCCTCCATGGTGTAGCCCGTCACGCGCTTGACGGATTCGGGCGACCAGTAGGTGCGGATGTCGGAGAAGCAGGCGGCCTGACCCGTCAGCTGGTGCAGCAGCAGCTGGCACACGCCGTTCATGGCGTCATTTTCCGTGGCGAAGGGGATGGCCTCGCGCGGGCCGTTCCAGTCGAAGGTGCTGTTGATGAGCGATTCGGCCATGTCGCCGTTGGGGTAGAAGTCCGTCCAGTGGCGCTGCCCCTGGAAGCCGCCGCAGATGGCGTTGAAGCCGAGCCCCTCTTCCTCGCGGTCGATGGTCTTGAGGTAGGGATTGCCGTGCATCATGTCGCGGAAGATGATCATCATCAGGATGCTCTCGCGCAGCGTGCGCTCCTTCTCCTCCGGGGAGAGGATGAGGTCGGGGCGATTGCGCTCCGGGCCGATGTGGACGTAGCGCTTGGCCCACTCCAGCGCGAGCTCCAGCTCCTTCTCGTCGTAAATCTTCTGCTCCATGCGGCGCTTGACCTCGGTCATGTCCACGGGCTGCACGCGCATGCCCAGGTAGTCCTCCCAGAAAGCCTGGTCGATGATGGAGCCGGCGATGCCCATGGCGCAGCCGCCGATGGAGAGGTAGCCCTTGCCCTTGAGGGTGGCCACGGCGATGCCGGCGCGGGCGAAGCGCAGAATCTTCTCGGCCACATCCTCGGGGATGCTGGTGTCGTCCTTGTCCTGCACCTCATGCCCGTAGATGGAGAACGCGGGCATGCCCTTCTGGGCGTAGGCGGCGAGGGCGGCGGCCAGGTACACGGCGCCGGGGCGCTCCGTGCCGTTGAAGCCCCAGATGGCCTTGGGGGTGCGGTTGTCGGTCTCGAAGGTCTCGGTGATGTAGCACCAGCAGGGGGTGACAATCAGCGAGCAGCCGACATTGTTCTCCGCGAACTTTTGGTTGGCGGCGGCCGCTTCGGCAGGACCGCCGATGCAGGTGTCGGCGATGATGCACTTGACGGGTTGTCCGTTGGCGTGCTTCACGTTGGCCTCGATGAGCGCCGCCGCGGCTTTCGCCATGTTCATGGTTTGCTCCTCCAGCGACTCGCGGACGCCGAGGCGGCGGCCGTCAATCGTGGGGCGAATCCCGATGGTGGGTAGGGTATCGTATTTCATGATGTTGGGGTGTGGTTAGAGAGGGGGTTATTTCTTCTTGGCGCTTACCTTGCGGAAGGCAAAGCCGTAGAGCAGGACGATGACCAAGCAGAACGCGAGGATGTAGTAGCAGGAGCGCAGCGCGGCTTCCTGCCCCGAGAAGAGCCCGAAGACCAGCGCGCTGAGCGTCTCATTCTCCAGGCAGTAGGCAAAGACAGGCGGCACAGCAGCCCCGCCGAGGATGCTCATCACCAGCCCGGCGGCTCCCAGCTTGGAGTCGGGGCCGAGGTCGCGCAGCGCGATGCCGTAGATGGTCGGGAACATGAGCGAGAGGCAGGCCGAGATGGCGACCACGCAGAGCAGCCCCGGCAGCGCGGGCAGGTAGACGGCACCCATGCAGAGCGCCACGCCGACCACGGCGGCGATGCACATCATGGAGGCGGGGTTGTAGGTCTTCATCAGCGCGGTGCAGATGAAGCGGAAGACGATGAAGCAGGCCATGGCGCCGATGTAGAAGTACATGGCCACGGCATCCGTGTAGCCGAGGATGTAGCCCGCGTAGTGCAGCACATAGACCCAGGCCATCGTTTGCAGACCCACGTAGAAGAACTGCGTGAGCACGCCGAAGGAGTAGCGCGGCAGGGTGATGAGGTTCTTCAGGCTGGTGAGGAAGTCGTGCTGTGCGGCGTCTTCGCCCTCAGCGGTGGCTACGGGCATGTCCTTCACGCGGAAAGCCGTCCACAGGCAGGCCACGATGACCGCCAGGCAGATGTAGGGCGTGACGAGCCAAATGAGGTTCTGCGCCTGCTGCGCCGCCGAAAGTGTTTCTCCGGGGGCGGCCTGCACCATGTTGCCGAAGATGGCGTACTTGGCGACCAGCAGGCCGATGAGGCAGCCCACGGGGTTGAATTGCTGGGCGAAGTTCAGTCGGCGCACCGCCGTTTCCTGCGGCCCCATGGCCAGCACGAAGGGGTTGCAGGTGGTCTCGAGAATCGAGCAGCCGCTGGCGTACACGAAGATGGAGCCCAGGCAGATTTCATAGCTGTGGAAGAGGGCGGCGGGCACATAGCCCAGCACGCCGAAGAAGAACACGCCCAGCCCCAGTAGCACACCCGCCTTGTAGCCGAATTTCTTGATGATGACGGAGGCGGGGATGGCCAGCACGGCATAGGCTCCGTAGTGGGAGGAGACGGTCATGACCGTACCCATTTGCCCCAGCGCGGGGAACACGCTCTCAAAGGCCTTGACCAGCACCTCGGCCATGGCGTTGACGAGCCCCCACAGGGCAAAACAGCTGACCAGCATGAAAAACGCCGTGCGGAACTTGCGCGGCACGACCGGAGTAAGATCCTTCGCGGCTTGTGTACTCATAGTATTTCTAAACCTATCAGATGCCGCCGGAATGTCAATCTGATTTTCCGACGCCCGCCGTCTTTTCAGCGCCATCGGCGCGGGAGGCTCCGGCGACGAGCTCCAGGCAGCGGCACGCCGCGAGCCGGCGCAGTTCGGCGCGCGAGAGCTCGGGGCGGAAGAGGGTTTCCGTGTGCAGGGGGCGGGCGGCGCCGCGCCGCGCTAGCGCCAGGCAAAGGGTGCCGACGGGTGGCTCGCCCTCGGGGGCAGCGGGGGGCGCGTTGCCCGACACGGCGACGGCCAAATCCGCGCCTGAGCGCCGCAGCGCACCTTGTGCCATCGCCGCCACCACGGGCTCGCTCACCACGCTGTGAGTGGCGATGAGCTCGGGCGGCACACCCAGCTCGCGCTCCTTGGCCTCGTTGCAGTAGGTGACCCAGCCGTAGCGGAAGACAGCGGAGGCTCCCGGCACCTCCGTGAGCGCAGCGGCTATCAGCCCGCCTGTGCAGCTTTCCGCCGTGCAGAGGCGCAGCCCCGCCGTGCGGAGCCGCTGCACCGCGACCTGCGCCCATTGCTCTAGCGGTGTGTTCATGATTCAGGCGAAGGCGAAGATAAACGTTCCTCGGGAAGACTCAGGGCGACGGTGGCGAGCGCGGCCATGCCCTCGCGACGCCCCAGCGCACCCAGTTTTTCGTTGGTGGTGGCCTTGATGCCCACGCGGCGCGGCGACACCCCCAGCAGAGGTGCCAGCGTCGCCTTCATCTGCGGGACAAAGGGCAGAATCTTCGGCGCTTCGGCAATAAGCGCGCAGTCGACATTGACCACGCGCCCGCCCTGCGCGCGCAGTAGCTCCACGGCCTTCTCCACAATGCGCAGCGAGCAGATGCCCGCGCAGCCGGGATCCGAGGGCGGGAACCAGTAGCCGATGTCCGGCTCGCCGAGCGCGCCCAAAATGGCATCGGCCAGCGCGTGGCAGAGCACATCGGCGTCGCTGTGCCCCTCCAGCCCGCGGGTGGGGTGCACCTGCACCCCGCCGAGCCACAGGGGGCGCGGTTCCGTTGAAAAACGGTGAATATCGTATCCTAATCCGACAAGCGTATCCATGGGAACAAAGGGAAAACTCAGTGAGCCTCGAGCCAGTTGGGAGCGTCCTGCGCCTCGACCTCCAGCGGCACGCCGTTGGGCAGGGGCAGCGCCTGCTGCATGGCTTGCACCACGGCCGGAATGAGCTCGTCGCGCTCCTCGCGGTGCAGGTCGATGAGCAGCTCGTCGTGAATCTGCATGATGAGCTTGCTGCGCCGCCCGCGCAGCAGCTCGGCCACGCGCACCATCGCGAGCTTGATCATATCCGCCGCGCTGCCTTGGATGGGGGTGTTGATGGCGGTGCGCTCGGCGGCCTGGCGCAGGTTGAAATTGGCGGCGTTGAGGTCGGGTAGCAGGCGGCGGCGCCCGCAGAGTGTCTCGGCATAGCCGCGCTCGCGCGCCTCGGCTGTCAGCCGCTCCATGCACTCCTTCACCTTGGGGAACTGCGCAAAATAGCTTTCGATGAGCGCGGCCGCCTCGTTGCGGGGGCAGTCGAGCCGCTGGGAGAGCCCGAAGGCCGAGATGCCGTAGATGATGCCGAAGTTCACGGTCTTGGCGGCGCGGCGCATGTCGGGCGTCACCTCCTCGCGTGGCACGCCGTAGAGCCGCGCGGCGGTCTCGGCGTGGATGTCGCGGCGCTCGCGGAACGCGGCGATGAGGGCAGGGTCGGCGGACAGCGCCGCCATCAGCCGCAGCTCCACCTGCGAATAGTCGGCCGAGAGGATGCTGAACTCCCCGCTGCGCGCCACAAAGGCACGGCGGATGAGCTTGCCCTCCTCGGAGCGCACGGGGATGTTTTGCAGGTTGGGATTCTGGCAGGCGAGCCGCCCGGTGGCCGTCACCATCTGCAGCAGCGTGGCGTGGATGCGCCCGTCCTTGGGCGAGATGTAGCGGGGCAGGGCATCCAGATAGGTGCTCTTGAGCTTGCTCATCTCGCGGTATTCCAGAATATCGCCCACCAGCGGCGAGAGCGGCACCAGCCGCCGCAGCGTCTCCTCATCCGTCACATACTGCCCCGTGCGGGTCTTTTTGGGCTTGGCCAGCAGCTTCATCTCGCCGAACAGCAGCTCGCCGAGCTGGCGCGGGGAGTTGAGGTTGATGGGGCGCCCGATGATGGCGTTCATGCGCTCCAGCAGGGCGTCGATGCGGCGGCTCAGGGCTGCGGAGCCCTCCTGCAGCAGCTCGGGCTCCACGCGCATGCCCTCCGCCTCGATGTCAGCCAGCACGGGCACCAGCGGGAACTCGATGTCGCGCAGCAGCGCCTCCTGCCGGCTCTCGCGCAGCTGCGGCAGCAGCACATCGGCCAGCTGCAGGGTCACGTCCGCATCCTCGGCGGCATACTCGGCCATCTGCTCCGTCGGCACCTCGGCGGTGAGCATCTCCTTGCCCGCCAGCTCCTCCAGATGAATCGTGCGGTAGGCGAGCAGCGTCTCGGCCATGCTGTCCATGTTGTGCCGCAGCTCCGGGAAGAGGGCGGCGTGCGCCAGCATGACATCGAAAAAGGGTCCGGCGACGGGCATGCCGGCCGTGCGGAGCACCTGCAGGTCAAACTTGAGGTTGAGCCCCACTTTTTCCGCAGAACCGGCAAAGGCGGCGCGGAAAGGTTCCAGCTCGGCGGGCTCGGCGATGGGCACGTAGAAAGCCTCGTGTGGGCGCAGGCAGAAGCTGAGCCCCAGCAGGCGATCGCTCAGCGGGTCGAGCCCGGTGGTCTCGCTGTCGAAGGCCCAGCGCGGCGCAGCCTCGAGCCGGGCGGCGAGCTCGGCGCGCCCGGCGGCATCGCTCACCAGGTGGTAGCGGTGCTCGGTCTCGCGGATGTCGCGCAGCACGGGCGCGGCGAAGAGGTCGAGCTGCTGCGGGCTCTCGGCAGCGGCGAAGAGGGGGGCGGCTTCGGGCGCCTCGCCGCAGAGCTTGGCGCGCAGCTTGGTGAACTCCCAGGCATCGAGCAGCCGGGCGAGCTCGGCGCGGTCGTAGGGCTGCGCGGCGCAGTCCTGCGGACGCAGCTCCGTGGGCACATCGCAGCGGATGGTGGCTAGCTTGTGCGACAGGCGCGCGGCCTCGACCGAGCTCTCGATTTTCTCGCGCAGCTTGCCCTTGAGCTCGGCACTGCGGCTCAGCAGCGCATCCAAGCTGCCGAACTGCGCCAGCAGTTTTTTGGCGGTTACGCCGCCTACCCCGGGCACGCCGGGAATGTTGTCGGCGGCATCGCCCATGAGCGCCAGCAGGTCGATGACCTGATCCGGGCGCTGCAAGCCCCATTCGGCGAGAAAAGCCTCCTGCGTCACGCGTTCGAACTCAGCGCCTTTGTTGCCCGGGCGCAGCATCGAGACGCGGGGGGTGAGCAGCTGGCCGAGGTCTTTGTCCTTGGAGACGATGAGGGTCTGCCAGTCGGCGAGCCCGTCGGCGAGCCGCGCCATGCTGCCGATGAGGTCATCGGCCTCGTAGCCGGGCTGCCGCAGGACGGGGATGCGCAGGGCGTGCAGCAGGTCGACGATGTGTGGGATGCTGTCGCGCAGCTCTTGCGGCGCGGCTTGGCGCGTGGCCTTGTAGTCCGGGAAAAGCTCGTGGCGGAAGGTGGGGCCGGAGGAATCGAGGCAGCAGACGATGTGGGTGGGCTTCTCCTGCTCCGTGATGTAGAGCACGGTGTTGAGAAAGCCGAACATGGCACTGGTGTTCAGCCCGCTGCTGCTGCGCATGGGGCGGTTGATGAAGGCATAGAACGCGCGGAAGATGAGCGCCATGCCGTCCAGAATGCAGAAGGTGGCCATCGTGCGGGCATGATAGCACGCCGCGCGGGGCGCGCGCAAGCGCTTTCCGCGCCTGCGGCGCTGAGCAGCGGCGCCGCGCCGTGCTTGTCAGACCTGCGCGGCGGTGCTACACTGTGGGCATGAAGGAAATTGTCTACGAGGGTCGCTTCCTCACGATGGCGCGCGAGGGACGCTGGGAGTACTGCGAGCGGGTGCGCAACACGGCGGCGGTGATGGTCTTTGCTTGCACGCCCGAGGGGCGGGTGCTGCTGGTGGAGGAGTATCGCCCGCCCATCGGGCAGCGCTGCCTCTGCTTCCCGGCCGGGCTGAGCGGCGACGAAGGCCCGGAGTCGGACGAGGCGGCCGCCCGCCGCGAGCTGCTGGAGGAGACGGGCTATGCGGCGGACACGATGCAGTATCTATTCACGGGACCCAGCTCACCGGGCATGAGCTCGGAAACGCTCCATTTCTACCGCGCATCAGGGCTGCGCCGTGTGGGGCAGGGGGGCGGCGTGGAGAACGAGCGGATTACCGTGGTGGAGCTGCCGCTGCAGGACATCGACGCCGCCTTGGCCGCCAAGCGGGCGGCGGGCGTCGCGCTCGACCCGCGCATCTACACGGGGCTCTACTTCCTCCTGCACGCCGGGGCGGGGAGCTGAGGCGGGGGGGCAACGGCGGAAGCCTTTGCGGGCTGTCGTGCGCGAGGACTTGACGCTTGCTGTGTTCGGGGCTACGAACGCCCTGCGGAAAAGACTTGACTTGTTACCCCGTCTTTGATACGCTGCCGCGCGTTATGGCAAAAGTTCCCGTTATCCAGCTTCGTAAAGGACACGCCGTGAACTACAACGGCGACATCTGCATTGTCCGCGAGAGTCAGCTCAAGACGCCCCCCCGCATGGCGTCCTATGTGCAGATGACCATCCGCAGCATCGCTTCCGGCAAGGACTACAACCTGCGTCTGACCTCCAACGATTTCCTCGAGGGGGTGATGCTCACGCGCCAGGAGATGGAGTTTTCCTATGTGGACGGCATGGGCTACCACTTCCTCAACACCGAGACCTACGAGGACGTCTGCGTGCCCGAGGACATTGTCGAGCCCGTCAAGCTCTACCTCATCGAGGGCAACAGCTATGTGCTGCTCTTCACGGACGAGGTCGCCTGCTCCATCGAGCTGCCCGCCGCCATCACCATGGAGGTGGCCGAGGCTCCCGAGGGCGTCAAGGGCAACTCCGCCAACAACGTCTACAAGAGTGCCACGATGACCACGGGTCTGGTGGTGCAGGTGCCCCTGTTCATCAACCCCGGGCAGCGCATCTCGGTCAAGACCGAGGACGGCAGCTATCTGGGTCGCGTGAACGACTGATTGCTTTCACATCCCGATTTTCCGAAAAACGCACGGCTGTTGCCGTGCGTTTTTTTGTGGCGCATCAGGGGGGCGCCTTTTGCGAGGTGGGCTTGCAGCAAAAACTCAGCCGGCGGGGTGTTCGTCGGCCAGGATGCCCTGCAACTGGCGGTGGGCGTAGTGCAGGCGCGAGCGCAGGGTGCCCTCCGAGATGTTGATGATTTTCGCAATCTCGGGGTAGGAAAGACCCTGAATATCGCAGAGGTTGATGACCTCCTGGTGGGCGGGGGAGAGCTGGGTGATGGCCTGCGCCAGCTTGCGGCGCAGGTCGGCGATGTGCGCCTTGCGGACGGGGTCGGCATCGAGCCCTCTGTCGGCTAGCTCGCTGTCTTTTTCGAGCGGGTCGCCGTTCTCGTCGTTGTCGAGGCTGTAGGCATGCTCGCGCTTGCGCTTGCGCAGGAAGTTGCGCGCCTGATTGAGCGCGATGGAGTAGAGCCAGGTGTAGAAGCTGCTGTTGCCCTTGAAGTAACGCAGGGAGTGAAAGGCCTTGAGGAAGGATTCCTGCGCCACATCGTAGGCGTCCGCCTCGCTGTTGAGCATCTGGATGAGCATGCCGTTGAGCTTGCGGCTGTGGCGGCGCACGAGCTCATCGTAGGCGCGCGTTTTGCCCGCGAGCGTGCCGGCGATGAGTTCATCATCGCTTTGCTCGCTATAGGCTGTCGGAGGCTGTTCATTCATGTCCGGGGATGGGGGTAGTCGGGTGGGGGTGAGGAAACAGCCGGCGATGGCACGCGCGCGCCGCCCGGCGCTGCCCGTTCACACGGGCAGCGAGTAGGAGCGACCGTCGCGACCTTCAAACCAGTTGATGAACGCGGCGTTGACGGTGGTGTAGCCGCCGGGGGTGGGATAATTCCCGCTGAAATACCAATCACCGCAGGGGCCTTCGATGGATGCGTGCAGCCCCTCGAGGCTTTGGTAGATGACCTGCACCTCGCAACGGGCGTTGTCCGGGGTGATGAGCCGAGCGATTTCAGCGGTGATTTCGTCGTCGGTGAAGGGGGCGTAGATCTGCTTGACGGGGTTGGTGCGCTCGGCCACGGGCAGGGTGAGCTGGCGCTTGCACTCGTTGTAGACGCTGGTGATGTAGTCGTACATGCCGCGCTGCTTGAGCAGGGAGATGGCCGCCTGGAATGCAATGAACTTGCCCAGCTCGCTCATGTCGATGCCGTAGCAATCGGGGTAGCGAATCTGCGGCGCGCTGGAGACGATGACGAGCTTGCGCGCTCCGGTGCGCGATAGCAGGCGCAGCAGCGAGGTGCGCAGCGTGGTGCCGCGCACGATGGAGTCGTCGATGGCAACGAGCACCTCATCCTCGCTCATGGCGCCAAAGGTGAGGTCGTAGACCTGCGAGACCATTTGCCCGCGGTTGGATTCCTGAGCAATGAAGGTGCGCAGCTTGATGTCCTTGTGGACGATTTTCTCGGCGCGCGGCCAGCGGCGCAGGATGAGTTCGTCGATGAGCTCTTCGCTGATGTTGCCGTTGCGGAAGGCCTCCTTCATCTGCGCGGACACCTTGTTGCGGCGGTAAGCGCGCAGCCCCTCCAGCAGGCCGTAGTAGGAAACCTCGGCGGTGTTGGGAATGTAGGTGATGGCGGCTTTGGAGAAGTTGCGGTCGAGACTTTCGACGACTTTCTCGGTGAGGGCGGCGCCTAGCGCTTTGCGCTCGCGGTAGATGATGGGGTCGTTGCCGCGCGAGAAGTAGATGGCCTCAAAAGAGCAGGGGGTGGGCTCCAGCGGGGCGGTGTATTCGCGAATGGAGACCTTGCCGTCGCTCTTGACGACAATCATGTTGGCGCGCGCGAGCTCGTGCACATCCTCGCTCTCGACCTCCATGACGCTCATGAGCGGCACACGCTCGCTGGCGATGGCGAGGTATTCATCCGTCAGCACATAGTGGCAGGGGCGAATGCCGTGCGGGTCGCGCAGGCAGAAGAAATCGCCGTTGCCCACACCGCCCATGACGCAGAAGCCGCCGTCCCAGGACTGGGCGGCCTTGCCGACGATGTTGTAGAGGTCGAGACGCTTGGAGATTTCGCGGGGAATTTCCGGGCCGGGGAGCTCGCGGCGCAGCTCGCGGTAAATCTCGTTGTGCGCGTCATCGAGGTGGAAGCCCACATCGGCCAGCACGGCCTGCGTGTCGGTGTCGAAGACGGGGTGTTGCCCGCGGCGGATGAGTTTTTGGTTGAGCTCGTGGGTGTTGGTCATGTTGAAGTTGCCCAGGAGCATGAGGGTGCGGGTGGTCCAGTTGGTGCGGCGCAGGTAGGGGTGGCAGCTGCCTTCGTCAAAGCGGCCGCTGGTGCCGTAGCGCATGTGACCCATGAGGATTTCCCCGCCGAAGTCAAAGTGGTTCTTGTAGTCGACGGCGTTGTTGCCGTCGATGATGCCGCGGTCGCGCAGGTCGCGCAGATTGTGCTGCGCGGTGTTGAAGATACGCGTCAGAGCGTCCTTGGTGGCATCGCGGGCGCGGAAGACATAGGGCTCGCCCAGCGGCATGTTGAGTTTGATGCAGCCGATGCCGGCTCCGTCCTGGCCGCGGTTGTGCTGCTTTTCCATCAGCAGGAAGAGCTTGTTGAAGGCCCAGTCGGGTGAGCCGTACTTGGCGGCAAAGTAAGAGAGGGGCTTCAGCAGCCGGATGGCGGCTACGCCGCATTCGTGGTGGAGCGGGTCGGACATGGGTTCGGGGGGTAAGCCTTGTGCCGCCGGAGGGGGGGGCAGGGGTGAGCCCCTGCACGCGCCCGACCTCCCGCGGCGCTTGGCCGTGGTCGGTTCTCAGGCTTTGACGCTCACGCGGATTCCCTTGCCCTCGCGCATGGTGCCGATGACGGTGCCGCCGGGGCCCGCGCTCAGGGCGCGCTCGGCGTCCTCGGGGCGCACAACGGCGACCCAGCCGATGCCCATGTTGAAGGTGTGGAAGCGATCCTCGGCATCCGTGAACGCGAGTACCTTTTGGGCGGCGGGGTTGTCCCAGTAGGGGATCTCCAGGTCAGCGCCCTTGTCGCCCAGGAAGCGCTCCAGATTCTCGGGCAGGCCGCCGCCGGTGATGTGGGCGTAGGCTTTGGGGGTGATGCCCAGCGTGCGCATATCGGCCACGACATCGTGGTACAGGCGGGTGGGGGCGAGGAGGTCGCGCAGCTCCTCCTCGCTGAGCAGGTCGGGGTTTTGCTTGAGAATGCGGCGGATGAGGCTCCAGCCGTTGGCGTGGAAGCCGTCGCTGGGGTAGCCAATGAGGATGTCGCCCACGGCAACCTGCGAGGGGTCAATCATGCGGCTCTTCTCCACACAACCGATGGAGAAACCGGCCATCTCGACCAGTCCCTCGGGCACGACGCCGGGCATTTCTGCCGTCTCGCCGCCCGCGAGAATGCAGTTGCAGCTTTCCAGGTAGTCGCACATGCCGGCCACGAGGCGGGTGATGCGCGGTTTTTCGACCTCAAGGTTGGAGATGCCCAAGTAGTCGAGGAAGACGAGCGGGTCGCCGCCCGTGGTCAGGATATCGTTGACATTCATGGCCACGAGATCCTTGCCGGCGGTTTCCAGCATGTCCAGCTCGAAGAGAATCTCGGTCTTGGTGCCCACGCCGTCGGTGCCGGTGACGATGACGGGCTCCTTGTAGGAGGAGAGGTCGTAGGCCGCAGCGAACAAGCCGAAGGCATTGCAGAGTTGCCGGTTCTTTTGCGTGCGCTTGACGTGTGCAGAGATGTCGTGGACGAAAGACTGCGCCTCGATGGTATCGACGCCGGATTGCTTGTAAGTGAGGTTGCCGGACATAGGAAAAAAGGCTTCGTTGCGAAGCGAGACCATTATACCCCCTCCAGCTCCCCTTGGCAAGCCGTTTTTGCCCGCCCTGAAGTGCCCGCTCATGGTAAAAGGGGGGTGATGCCCCACACTTTCCCCGCGAAACAAGGGTATTGTTACGAGAATCCCGTGCAACGTCAACACTTTACGCAGGATTCCGTACTATTCTAACGCTGGAGGCGAGGGGAATCTACGTACTCATAGACAATCAGATATGCAATATTGTAATAAAGTTGTAATTTTTTTGACTCAAATTGATTCCGGCATACGCTCCTCAATCGCCCTCTCCGTGCGCAGCAGGAAGTCCAGGATATTGGTCACCGATGCCACGCCATAGGACGCCGCTTTCAGCTTCGCGCCACCCGCCGCCGTCCGCCGTGCCATTCTCCACAGGCGGTGCCTACAAACCCAACGACCGCACCACCATCGTTCAGGGGTGGAACAGCGTCACCGCCGCCTCAAACTGGCACACCATGCCCCACATCGGCGTTCGCGTCACGGGCGCTGTACCCTGCACCATCCTCGCCCTGCAATTCGTATTGACTCAAAAAAAGCGGTCACCGAAAACTGGATGCCTCAAAATTACGGTC
>CAMACY010000019.1 GCA_945831585.1 uncultured bacterium
GCGCGAGACGCTGGCGCAGGATCCCCGCCCCGCCTACCAGGAGGATGCGCAGCGCTTGTATCACCTGGTGCTCAAGCCTTTCGAGGTCAGCTTTCGCGTGGAGCATCAGACGGCTTTTGTGACGGATATCAAGCCTTATCATGACCACCCTGCAACAGGCCTTTGAGCACAGTTTTGCGCGGGGGGAGCAGCGCGGGGCGGCGCTGAGCCTGTGGCAAGACGGGTGCGAGCTGCTGTCGCTTTGCGGCGGCGAGCAGAGCGCGGGCGGCGCCCCGTGGACTCCCGGCACCTTGGTGCCCGTGTTCTCGGCGACGAAAGCGGCGTCTGCGGCCTGCCTGCTGACGGCGCTTTACGAGTGCGCCCAAGGTCCCGAGTTGGAGCTGGGGGCGCTGTGGTCGGCGTGCCCCGCACCCGCTCTGCGCGTGGGGGAGCTGCTGTCGCACCAGGCGGGGTTGGCCGCGACGGCGCAGCCCGCGAGTTTGTATGACCGACCTGCCTGCCGCCGCGCGCTGGAGGCGACTAGCCCTGCCTGGGCACCGCCGCAGCACGGCTACCACCCGCACACTTACGGGCCGCTGCTCGATGTGCTGATGGAGGCGCTGACGGGGCTGCGCGTGAGCGATTGGTGGGAGCAGCGGGTGCGCGCGCCCCTCGGGCTGGCGTTTTACATCGGCCACCTGCCGCCGGAGCAGGAGGCGCGGGTGGCGGTGCTGGAGCATGCCAAGCTCAGCGCTCCCTTGCCCGACACGCCTTTTTACCGCGCCTTTTTTGAACCGGGCACGCCCGTGGCGCGCGCGTTCCGCAGCGTGACGGGGGCGGATGATTTGCGCGCCTGCAACAGCGCGGCCTTTCACGGCTGCGGCTGCCCGGCGCGCGGCGGGGTGGCCTCGGCGCGCGGGCTGGCGCAGTTTTATCAGGCGCTGTTGGGGCGGCTGCCGGGCACGCCCTTCCCGGCGCAGGTGCTGGAGTGGATGCAGACCCCCATGTGCAGCGGGCAGGATCTGACGCTGTTGCAGCACACGGCCTTTACCTGCGGTGCTATGTGCGAGCCGGCCGAGCTTTTCGGGCGCGGCGGTTTCGGGCACGCCGGGGCGGGGGGCTGCCACGCGTTCTGCGAGCCGGGCAGCGGGCGCTCCTTTGCCTTTGTCATGAACCGCATGGAGCCGGGTGTGCTGCCCGGGGAGCGCGTGCTGCGCTTGCTGCGCGCGTTAGAGTAGCAGGCTTAGCAGCGCGGGCAGCAGGGCGGCTGTCCAGCGCAGCTCGAGGAGCAGGGAGCAGGGCGCACTGCGGCGGCGCAAGCGCCCCAGCCCGTGCAGGCAGCCCGCCCCCACTGCCACGGCTAGGCAGAGCCCGCGCTCAAAGGGTGGTGCCGTGTTGAGCGAGAGCAGGCAGACTGCCAGGAGCAGGCAGAGGCTCAGCTTGGGCACGAGGGGAGACTCACCGCTGCGGCGCCGCTCTTCGTCGAAGAGAAAGAGAAGAACGCCCAAATACCACACCGGAGCGCAGAAGAGCGCGTGCAGGGGCGTGGTCATGAAGCCGTCGTAGAACGCCGGGGCGACCATCAGCTGCGCCAAGGCACAGCTGCGCAGCAGCTTCCCGACGCGGTGCAGCAGCTTTCCCGGCAGCAAAAGCCCGACCATGCCGAGCCAAAGGGGTGCCAGCAAATAGCCCCAAAAGCGCTGCCCTACATAAAAGGTGAGCATCCACAACGTTGCCGCCCCCAGGCCTCCGAGCAGGAAGAGCAGGGGGGCCACATGCGCGCGGTAGAACGCCGCATCCGGCGCCTCCGGCGTGCGTAGCACGCACCACAGCCGCTGCCCGAGTGTGAGTGCCCAGAGCGAGGTGATAGCCACCGTCATCGGAGCATTCGTAAGCATGGAAATCCCCATCAGCCGGGCGCAGGCGCAGCCCCAGCCGAGCGCGAGCAAGGGTACATCTAACCCCGCCTGTTCGAAGCGGAGGAGCCGGGCGCTGATGGGGGAAGGGGGCATGCTCGGGATTATAAACGCCGGGCGTGCCGATGCAAGGAGCATCGCTGTCATGGTGCCGGGCAAGAGCTTGCCAGGGCGGATGCTGTTTGTTACAATGCACCCACGATGACGGGTGCGGAGACTTCTAAGCGCGTGACAGAGACCTGGCAGGGGTGGGCGGCGGCGGCGCTGCTGGCGCTGCTGTGGCTGGCGTCGATGGGAATGACGGACAGCAATGCGTATACGCAGTGCCCGACCCTGGTCGGGTTGGTTGTGGTGGCGCTGTTGCTGCTGTCGGCTTTGCTGCGCGGGGGGAAGATGGTGCGCCTGACGCCGCTGTCGTGGATAACCCTGGGGGTGGGCGTCTATTTTGTCGGGCGGGCGTTGATGAGTGAGTCGTTGGTGGACGGCTGGCAGGAGGCGGGGCTGGTTTTGGCGGCGATGGTGTTTTATGTGGCCGGGGTCTTTGCGGCGCAGGGGGAGCGCTGCCGTTTGCTGATAGGTGTTTTGGCGGTGGCGGCGCTGTTGAATATGCTGTTTTGGTGGTGGATGCAGCAGCCGGAGATCCCGATGGAGTGGAGCGGGCGCCCGGAGCATGCTCCGACGGGGGATAATACACGCCCGGTGACCTTGTTTTACTATAAAAATCAGGCGGGGGCATTTCTGATGGTGGTGGGGATGCTGCTGGTGGCGGCGGTGCTGTGGCTGCGGCGCGGTGGTTGGCAGGGCGGTATGCTGCGGCTGCTGGTGGCGCTGTTGGGGGTGGCTGCGGTGTTGGTGTCTGCGGATTGCCATACGAGGGCGGTGTATTTGCTGGGGCCGGTGATGCTGGTGGGGCTGGCGGGCTTGTCCTTAATCCAGCGGATGGCGACGGATGAGGAAGGCGGAGTGCTGACGCTGTTGTATGGTTTCTTGGTCGTCACGGGCATGGGGGTGCTCGTGTATGAGCTGTTGTTTGGCAATGAGTGGCTGTCCTTTGTCGAGGATTTGGATTCGCACAGCCGCTATATCATTTGGAAGAGGGTGTGCGCCCTCCTGCCGCACCTGCCGCTCGATGGCTTGGGTGCGGGTGGGGTGCGCTGGCAGCTCTTACCCTTGAGCGGGGTGAGTGATTATGTCGTGAACTATGCGCACAACGAGTACCTGCAAGTTTGGGTGGATTACGGTCCCTTGGGCTTGGCGGCGGTGCTGGTGGTGGTGCTGGGACACATGGTGCACGGCATGGGGGCGATGCTGTCTGCGGAGGTGGCGGCGCAGCGCCGTTCCCTCACCGCACTGGCGATGCTGTGTCTGGGGGCATGGCTGGCCTGCAGCATGGTCGATTATTTTGAGCACCATCTGGCCATTGTGATGATGACGGCATTTTCGTTGGGCGTGTTGGGCTCTCCCTACGCGCGCCGTGTGCGCCGCTCGGCGCGCGTCGTCCCTGTGCGGGCGCAGGGCGGATGGGGCAAGGCTTGTTTCGTCTTGCTGATGCTGGCCGGCGGGTTGCTGGCGGGTAGGCTGATTCTGTGCACGCAGGAGCTGTGGCGTGAGCAGTGGCGCTTCCATGAGCTGGCGGTCTCCGGCAAGGATGAGGGGGCGACGGAACGCCGAGCCATGATTGTGAGACTGCTGCCGCGCTACCCCTCATCGCGCCTGATGGATTGCTACTACAGCATGGGGGTGGGGTACAGCGATTGGCCGACGGAGCGACGACTGTTGCAGCGGGTGTTGGAGGAGAATCCCCACCAGCTCTGTACGGTGGTGATGTTGGGAAAAGGGCTGATGGATCACGGGGACTATGAGGAGGCAGAGAGGCTGTATCGGCGCTTTTTGGATCGCGAGCCATTGCCTTGGGCGTGTTCGTCCGATTGGGTGGCGTTCTACACGCTGAACTTGCTGCAATGGGGGCAGTTCGAGATGCTGCGCGGGGAGTTGCCGCGGGCGCTCTCGCTGATGGAGTATGGGCTGGCGCTCCGGAAGTCACAGGCGCGGATGAACTTCCGGCTCATTCGGCGGATACCGCTGTTGCCGAACTGGGAGACCTTTCTCAAGGCGCGGCGCTTTGATGTGCGCGCGTTGCGGGTCATCGGGACAGAGCCGGATGATTCGTGGCAGGAGCCGTTGGAGCCGGGCGGACGCCCGGCTCTGTATCGGGCGTTGGCCGAGCCGGCGGCTCGGCCTGTCGGCTGATGCCTGTTTCGGCCGGGGGCGTTCACGTTTCGTCTTTTCTTCGGCGAGTAAAATGCGGGGAGCTATCAGCGGCAGAGCCTGATAAAAAAAAGAGTGGAAACAATCTTTTCCGCTTGCAAATCTCGCTGAAAAATGCTTTCTTGGAGAAAAGCCGCTTGTGTGGCCACAAGACTTTACTGACGTTATGAGTACTCCCCCTGTTCCTCCCACGGCTCCGCGCCCCGCTGCGCCTGTTCCTCCTTCTGCCCCGCGCCCTGTCGCTCCGGCGGCTCCGCGCCCGGTTCCCCCCGTTGCGCCCGGGATGGCTCGCCCGGCCGCCCCGGTTCCTCCGCGCCCTGTGGCTCCCGGCGCGCCTGCGGCTCCGCGTCCGATGGCACCCGGAGCCCCGGTGGCTCCGCGTCCGGCGGCTCCCGGGGCTCCGGCGGCTCCGCGCTTGACACCGACGATGCCTCTGGGGGCTCCACCCGCTCGTCCTGCGGCGCCTGTGGCACCCGCTGCTCCTGCGGCGCCGACCGTTCCGGTGGCGCCTCCCGCAGCTCCCGCAGCGCCTGCGGCGATGCCCACGGCTACGGTGCCGGTGGCGGCTCCTAAGCCCGCAGCTAAGCCCGCAGCTAAGCCTGCGGCCAAACCCGCCTCCAAGACTTCCCCCAAGCCGGCCGGCTTCAAGAAACCCGCCGGGTTCTCCAAGCCCGCCGTAGACGATTTGGACGAGGAGGAGGAGAAGCCCACGCACCCCACGATTTGGGCGGTGACGGCGGTGGCGATTGTCGTGATCCTCTTTGGTCTCTATCAGCAGTACAAGATTGACCAGAACATCGCCCGCGTCAGCGAGCCCGTCTTGGGTTGGCCGACCGCCGGGGACGACGCTGAGGCGGTCGAGAGCTCCGACGAGGAGGCTCCTGCCGAGGAAGAAGAGGGTGGCGAGGAGGATGCCGGCGAGGAAGAAGAATAAAAACTTGAACCATCGGGTGCCTACGGTACTCTCATCTTCATGGCTATTCAGATTTCAGGAAGTAATTTCGAGACGGAGGTGCTGCAATCTTCGGTGCCTGTCCTTGTGGATTTTTGGGCAACGTGGTGCGGCCCCTGCAAGATGATTTCGCCCATCGTTGACCAGATCGCCGTTGAGCTTGCCGGTACCGCTAAGGTCTGCAAGGCCAATGTGGATGATGCCGCCAACGGCGAGCTCTGCAACCACTTCAACATCCGCTCGATTCCCACGCTATTGTTCTTCAAGGACGGGGAGCTGAAGGACACGATTGTGGGTGCCACCTCCAAGGAGAATATCGTCGGTCGACTGCGCCGCTTGGCTCTTTGAGCCGACAGACACACTGTTTCTCATCGCGACCGATGCCCCGATGGCGGGTGTTGGTCGCTTTTTCTGCTGCCGAGGCGCGAAAGTCAGGAATGGGACTTGCCGCCGAGGCGGCTCTTTTGCTAGAATGGGCGTATGAGACGCTACATGCTTCCCCTTGCGTTATCGGCTTCCCTGGTGGGGCTCGCGCAGCCCCTTGTCGCGGCGGAGATGCCGAATCCCCTCATGGAGTTGGCTCCCACGGCGCATCAACTCAATGTCATTTACTTTGTCGCCGACGGGGTGGAACCCGTGCCGGGCTATGAGCAGCGCTTGAATGAGCTGCTGATTTATTTGCAGCAGTATTATGGACGCGAGATGGCGCGCAACGGCTTTGGACCGCGCTCCTTCGGGCTCCCCATGACTCCCGAGGGCAAGGTGGAGATTGTGTTGCTGCGCGGTAAGCGCCCGCAGAAGGATTACGCGTACAGCGGTGAGGGAGCCATCAACTGCCTGCGCGAAATTGATGCCTTTTTCGAGGCGCACCCCGAAAAAAAGCGCAGTGAACACACCTTCGTCATCATGCCGACCTTCTACAACGAGGAATACAACGACGAGAGCCCCGGCGGCGTTCCCTTTTTCGGCTTCGGGAAAAACTGTTTTGCGCTGGATTACGCCCATTTCGACCTCAGGTATCTGGGCGAGGACAGCCTGCGCGGCCGCCTGATGACCAAGTGGTTCGGTGGTTTTGCCCACGAGCTCGGGCACGGGCTCAACCTGCCGCACAACGATGGCACGGCATCGGAGCGGGCGACGCTGGGCACCCCGTTGATGGAGAGCGGCAACTACACCTTCGGGCGCAGCGCCACCTTCCTGACCCCCGCCTCGGCGCGCATTCTGGATCGCAATCAGGTCTTTGCCCCGGTCGGCAGCGGTATTGATTATTACCAGACACAGGAGCGCCCCGAACTGCGTGACCTGACGGTGCGCTACACGGGAGCGAGCCTGGACGTCTCGCTGCAAATTCCCGCAGGCTACCGCGCCAACGCCTACATCCAAGACCCGCCTTTCGTGGTGAATCAGGACTACGACAACGTGGCTTTCCCCATGCAGGAGGTCGGCGGCCCCGAGCAGGGCATGCAGCGCGTGGCGGTGCAGATGCCGCTGGCAGAGCTCACCCGCTTGAAGAACGTGGGGAAGGGCGAGCAGTGCATCTCGCTGCTGCTCATTGCGCCGGACGGCTCCCGCTTCCGCCGCGAACTGCCCTTTGCCTGGGAGGGACTGCAGCCCGGGGATGCGCTGCCCATTGCCCCGGGGGAGATGAGTTCGGGCTATTGAGTACGCCCCGCAGAGGGGTGTTTGCGCCGGCGCCGTGCGGGGACTTGTCCCGGGCGGCGCCTCAGCGCAGTTGCTCGGCGGCGGCTTCGAGCTTCTTGGTCGAGGCACGCCCCTTGACCGCGAGCGCCGGGGCGAAGAGGCTCAGGCGGAATTCCTGCAGCAGCAGTCCGTAGGCGACCCACGCCGGGTCGTGAGCGTGGCGGGCGTAGTCCCCCGCAAAGCGCGGCAGCGCAACGGCGCGGAAGCGCTCGATGCGCTCCAGCTCGCGGGCGGCAGGCTGCTGCGCAATGCGGTTCAGCCGCTCCTGCAGGCCGCGCAGATAGCGCGAGAGGTCGGGCAGCGCCCCCGGCGGCAGCGTGCTCAGAAAGCCGGGGCGCGTCAGCCAGCCCCACTGCTGCTGCACATCCTCCGCGATGGCGGCTCCGTAGCGCTCGTGCCCCGCCGTCAGGCAGTATGCGCGCACGGCCGCATCGGCAGCGGCGAGCTGCTCCCAGAGCTTGGCGAGCGGCCCTGCCACGGTGTCGTAGAGCCGCTCGCGCACGCGCAGGCAGGCCGCCTCGAACTCCTCCGCGTTGCGGGGCAGGGGCGGCAGGGCGGCATCAATGCCCGCCCACAGCGTCTCCTGCACATTCTGCTTGGGCTGCGCGCCCAGCGTGCTCAGCGCCAGCTTGGCGGCCATGTCGCGGATGGGGAGGCGCTTGCGGATGCTGTTGACAAAGTCGCCGTGGCGCAGCAGAAAGAGCCGCCGCACTCCCGCGCGGTGCGCCGTGGCCGCCGCCTCGGGCGTGGGGAACACCTGCAACTTCACGGCGCGCTCGCCGTCCTCGACCAGCGCGGGGTAGCCTGCGTCCTTGCCCACCTCCACCTGCTCGGGCAGGGTGCCGCAGTCCCAGCGCGTCATCGGCGTGGTGGAAACATGCTGCTGCGCCTTGCGGTGGAAGCGCTTTTGGCGGTAATCGCCCAAGCGTTCGCGCAGGGCGGCCACATCCGTGCCCAGCGCAAGCTCCCGCCCCGCATCATCGCAGACCCAGATTTTGGTGACATACTCGGGCGGCCACTTCTGTGTGTCGAACTGCCCGGCGTTGCAGAACTTGCCGCTGCGCTGCGCCGCGAACTCCGCTAGCGCTTGCGTCAACGGGCGGTCGGGCTCGCGGTCGTACCACAGCTCGAAGAAATCATCCGCCGCGCCGGAGATGGGCATGAGAAACGCACGCAGATCCTTGGGCAGGGTGCGCAGCAGCAGCTCCGCCCGATCCGCCAAATGCGCGGGCACGCCCCAGCCGGGCAGCCAATCCGGCAGCGTCTCCAGTTGGTCGATATGCACCCCCAGCGTCACCCCATCGTCCGCCTCGCCCGGGGCGTGGTTGTAATAGACCTCGTAAGACTCCCCCGCGCAGCGCAGCGTGTCGGGGTAGAGGTCGGCGGGCGCCTCGTCCTCGCCGGGGTACACGCAGTCCTCGTAGGGTACGAAGAGCAGGCGCGGGTTCTTCTTCTCCGCCGTGCTGCGCCATGCCCGCAGGGCTTTCTCGCTGCAGACGTCGGCGGGGATGCGTTCGGCGAAGAAGCGGAACACCCCCTCGCTGCACCAGATGAGGTCGCGGCGGCGCAGCTTGCTCTCCACCGTGCGCACGCGCTCGCGCATCTCTTGCAGGTGCTGCACAAAGGGCGGGGTGTCGCGCAGCTCGCCCGCCATGATGCCGTCGCGAATCATGATGTCGCGCGCGCCCTCGGGGTTGTAGCGCGCGTAGCTCACGCGCCGCCCGTCGATGATGGTCAGCCCGCCGCAGGTCACGCGCTCCTTGGCGTAGACCACTCCGGCAGCCTTGTCCCAGGCCGCATCGTAGGCGTGGTGCGCGCAGAGCCGCGGCGCCACCTGCTCCACCCAGGCGGGATCCAGCACCGCGCAGCGGCGCATGAACAGGCGGCTCGTCTCCACCAGCTCGGCTCCCATGAGCCACTCCGCGCGCTTGCGGCGGCGGAAGAGCCCGCTGCCCGGGAAAATCGAAAAATCGCGCCCGCCCGCCCCGCGGTACACCTTGTCCTCCGCGCGCCAGAAGCCGATTTGCAGCGGAGCACCCGCCAGCAGCGCGCGGTGGATGCACTCGGAGCGCGCCTGTTGCGCCTCGGGCGGCAGCGAGGGGATGCGGCAGCGCAGTGTCTCGCCCAGCGAGCTGCCCAGATCCTGCACCAGATTGTGCCACTCGACCATGCGCAGGAAGGAGAGATAGTTCTTGCTGCACCACTTGCGCAGCCTGTTGCGGCGCAGCCGCCCGCCCTCCGTGCAATCGAGCGAGGCGCGAAACAGCGTGAGCATGGCGAGAAAATCGCTCTCCTCGTTCTTCCACGCGGCGTGGGCTTGGTCGGCTTGCGCCGCCGCCTCCTGCGGGCGCTCGCGCGGATCCATGACGCTGAGCCCCGCCACAATGACCAGCAACTCCGGCAGCGCCTGCTCGCGCTCGGCCTCCAGCAGCATGCGCCCCAGGCGCGGGTCGAGCGGCAGCTTGGCCAGGCGGGCACCCGTGCGCGTCAGGCGGCGTTGGCGGTCGATGGCATCCACCTCGCGCAGCGTCTTGTAGCCCTCGTTGATGAGGCGCGGGCTCGGCGGATCGGGCAGGGGGAACTCCCCCGGCGGCGGCAGGTGCAGATCCGCCATGCGCAGGATGACCCCCGCCAGCGAACTGCGCTTGATTTCGGGGTCGGTGAAGGGCTCGCGCGCCTCGAAATCCTCCTCCGAATAGAGGCGGATGCACACACCCTCCGTCACGCGCCCGCAGCGACCCGCGCGCTGGCGCGCACTGGCCTGCGAGATGGGCTCGATTTGCAAGCGCTGAATCTGCCGTCCCGGCAGGTAGCGCGAGATGCGCGCCAAACCGCTGTCGATGACGTAGATGATGCCCGGGATGGTGAGTGAAGTCTCCGCCACATTCGTGGCTAGCACAATGCGTCGCCGCCCGCGCTGCGGGTTGAAGATGCGCTGCTGCTCCGCCAGCCCCATGCGGGCAAAGAGCGGCAGAATGTCCGTGGAGGGCAGGTCGAGCCGCTCCAGCGCTTCCGCACAGTCGCGGATTTCGCGCTCCCCCGGCAGAAAGACAAGCGCATCGCCCCGCTCATCGTAGGACGACAGCCACTCCACCGCCCGCGCCACATGGTCGGGCAGCTCCTCATCCGCGCTGCGCGGCGGCATGTAGTGGAACTCCACGCCGTAGGTGCGCCCCTCGACATTGAGGACGGGAGCCCCGCCGAAAAACGCCGAAAAGGCGGCGGCATCCATCGTGGCGGAGGAGATGATGAGCTTCAGATCGCGCCGCCGCTCCAGCAGCAGCTTCATGTAGCCCAGCAGAAAATCGATGTTGAGGCTGCGCTCGTGCGCCTCGTCCACAATCAGCGTGTGGTAGCGGCGCAGGTCGGGGTCGTTCTGCGTCTCAGCCAGCAGAATGCCGTCCGTCATGAGCTTGATGCGCGTCTCCGCGCTCGTGCGGTCATCGAAACGCACCTGGTAGCCCACAAAGCCGCCCGTCTCGCTGTTCGTCTCCTCGGCCAGGCGGCGCGCCACACTCACCGCCGCCAGACGGCGCGGTTGGGTGCAGCCCACCATGCCGCGGCGTTCGCCCGCCACCTCCAGCGCCATCTTGGGCAGCTGGGTCGTCTTGCCGCTGCCCGTCTCGCCCACCACGATGATGACGCGGTGGCGGCGCAGCGCCTCTGTAATCTCGCGGCGGCGGCGCGAGATGGGCAGGTCGGGGTACTGAAAGGCGGGCGTCATCGACCCCAGCGTTGCGTGATGCCGCCGTAGGAATCGATGCGGCGGTCGCGGAAGAAGGGCCAGATGCGGCGGTGCACCTCCAGCGCGTTCAGGTCGAGGTCGGCGTAGAGAATCGACTCGCCCTCCACGGGAGCCTTAGCGATGATTTGCCCGCAGTAATCTGCCGCAAAACTCTGCCCCCAGAATGTCGTCTCGCCCTCGCGCCCGCAGCGGTTGACCGCGCAGACATAGCAGCCGTTGGCGACGGCGTGACCGCGCTGCACCGTCTCCCAAGCCGTGTGCTGGGCGGCGTAGAGCTCCTCCTCGCCGGGAATCCAGCCGATGGCTGTGGGGTAGAAGAGAATCTCCGCGCCCTGCATGGCCGTGAGGCGCGCGGCCTCGGGGTACCACTGATCCCAGCAGATGAGCACGCCGATGCGCCCGTAGCGCGTCTCGAAGCACTTGTAGCCCGTATCGCCGGGGGTGAAGTAGAATTTTTCCTCGAAGCCGGGGTCCTGCGGGATGTGCATCTTGCGGTAGCTGCCGAGGAAGGAGCCGTCTGCATCGATGACCCAGGCTGTGTTGTGGTAGAGCCCCGTGGCACGCTTCTCGAAACCCGCCGCTACGATGACGATGCCCAGCTCACGCGCCAGCTCGCCCAGCTCCTCTGTCCAAGCGCCGGGAATGGGTTCCGCGCTGTCGAAGAGCGCGCAGTCCTGCGTGCGGCAGAAGTAGAGGGTGGTGCACATCTCCTGCGTGCAGACAATCTGCGCTCCGCCGGCAGCGGCGCGACGAATGGCCGCCATCTGGCGTTTCTTATTCTCGGCGGGCTCGGCGGCCGCCTCCAGCTGCAGGAGGGCAATTCTCGGCATGCCCGCATTGTATCATAGCCCCGACCGGCGGGCAAGCGCTTTCCGCCCCGCGCCGAGGGCAAGCAGCAGGGCGCTGACGGCGAGTCCGATGCCGACGGGCGGGGACTCGCTGCAGAGGCTCGCAGCGAGTGCGGCGGCGGTAGAGAGCAGCATGGTGCTCAGCACCCAAGCGCCGCCGAGGTGGTGGACGATGCGTCCGCGCGTGAGGACGGCCAGCAGCAGGGGCAGGAAGATGCCGCTCCCGCGCAGCGCCATGGACAGGTAGTTCCACACCAGTACGGAGGCATCGGGGTTGACCCGGCAGAAGAGTGCCACGGCGGCAGCGGTCAGAACGAGGGCGGCGCGGTTGATGCCGAGCAGGCAGCGGTCGCTGCGCAGCCCCAACAGCTCGGCGGCGAGGTCGCGCGAGACCATGGTGCCGATGGCGAGCGCCTGGGCGGCGGCGGAGCTGATGATGGCGAGGACAAGTCCTCCCAGCGTGGCGCCGCCGAGCCAAGGGGGAAGCTCCGTGAGCAGAAATTGCGGCAGTGCCAGCAGGGGGCAGGCGGCGAGCTCGGGGTGGCTCAGGCGCATGCGCATGCCCACGAGGGTGGCCATGAGCCCCACAGGGACGGTGAGCGCGGCGCCCAGCAGCGCACCCTGCACGGCGGCGCGCTCGTGGCGAGCGGAGAAGATGGCTTGGATGTACATTTGCGCCGTCATGATGCCCACGGCGGTGGCGCCCAGACAGCTGAGGGTGTAGCCCCCGCCGCGCGAGAGCAGGGAGAAGGAACCGGCGGTGTGCAGGTCGCTGCCGCAGCAGGCGCCGCAGGCGGCGACGCCCAGCCCTACCCAGAGCAGGGCGGATTTGAGCATGCCGCTGACGCTGGCTCCGCGCTGCCCGCCGACAAGGATGTAGGCGGCTATCAGCAGGACGGACAGGAGGGCGGCGGCATCGGGGCTGAGCCCGAAGAGGGCGCTCAGCAGGCTCATGCCGGGCAGCATGCTGCTGGCACAGGCGAAGAAGATGCCGAGGCAGGAGATGAGGCTGACCACGGGCTCCGCCGCGCGCCCGTAGCTGCTTGCCAGATACTGGGGGACGGTTTCCAGCCCGCTGTGGCGCAGCGCTTTGGACAAAAAGAGCGCCAGCAGGACGAGCCCGAGCCCCATGCCCAGGGTAAAGCACCAGGCAACCATGCCGTGTTGGTAGGCGAGCTGGGCTGTGCCGATGGTGGCTCCGCCGCCGACGGACGAGCCGACAATGGCTCCCGCCACGAGCCCGGCACCCGACTGCCGACCGCCGAGGCTGAAGCCCGCCGCGCCCCGTTGCCGACGGCTCAGCGCGATGCCCGCTCCGATGACCAGCGCGAGCGTCAGCAGCAGGCTGAACCCGTGCAGCGGGCTGAGTCTCAAGACCGTTGATGCCAAGGGGAACACGCGCGGCAGTATACACCCGCCGGGGCGATTGTCAAGGGGGGGTGTTTTTGGTGTTTGCGCGTCGGCATTTTCACAAATGCCGTATGATTGATCTGATTGCCTCGGCCTCCTTCGGTGTCTATTTGATTCACAACAACAGCGTGACGAAGCCGTGGCTGTGGTCGCGTTGGTTTCATGTGGCGACTGATCAGGATTCCCTGTGGCTGATTCCCTATTCGCTCATGGCGCTGCTGCGCCGAGCCCTGACCTGGGCGGAGCAGCGCTTGCAGGCTTAGTCCTCGGCACGGTGGCAGAGGGCATCCACCGTGCCCCAGCGGTGGGAGCGCGCGATGGCGCGGGCGGTGTAGTGCAGGGCGCGCTCCACGGCTTCGGGCAGGTCGCGCCCCTGCGCCAAGCCGGCGGTGACGGCGGCAGAGAGGGTGCAGCCCGTGCCGTGGGTGGAGATGCCGCAGCTGCGGGGGTGGCGGTAGCGCCGCAGGGGCTCGCCGGGCAGGGCTAGGATGTCGGTGCAGTCATCCCCTCGCAGGTGCCCGCCCTTGGCGAGGACGGCACAGCCGAGGCGCTGTACGAGCTCGGTGGCGGCGGCGGCTAGTTGCTCCTCGCTGTCGATGCGGCGCGCATCGCCCAGCAGCACGGTGAGCTCATCGCAATTGGGGGTGAGTAGGGTGGCGCGGGGGAAGAGTCTTTTTTGGTAGGCGGAGAGGGCGGCGCGTTGCATGAGCGGCTCGCCCGCCGTGGCGACCATCACCGGGTCGACCACCAGCGGCAGCTGCGGGGCGCGCGCGGCGAGCGTCTCGGCCACGGCGGCGATGATGTCCGGCGAATAGAGCATGCCGCACTTGGCAGCGCGCACAGGAAAACGGCTCAGGCAGAGCTCGATTTGGCTGCGGACAAATTCCGGCGGCATCGGCTCGATGCCCGCCACGCAGCCCGGCACCTCGCTGACCACGCAGCTGAGCGCGGTGAGCGGGTAGCAGCCCAGCGCCAAGCCGGTTTTCAGGTCGGCCTGCGCGCCGGCTCCGGCGGAGCAGTCGGAACCGGCAATGCTGAGGATGACCGGGGTCTCCATGCGGGTGGGGAGCTCAGCCCTTCAGGGCGCATTCCAAGGCGTGCGCCGCTTGCAGCAGGCGCGTCTCGGCAAAGGGCGGGGCGAGCAGCTGGATGCCCGTGGGCAGGCAGCCCGCCTGCGGGCAGGGTAGGGAGATGCCCGGCAGCCCTGCGAGGTTGGCGGGGATGGTGTAGATGTCCGAGAGGTAGACCTGCAGCGGCGTGAGCTGGGTATCGTGCAGCTTGGGAGCCGGGGTGGGAGCCACGGGGCCGAGGATGAGGTCGACCTGCTCGAAGGCGCGGGTGAAATCCTGCGCTACGAGGGCGCGCACTTTTTGCGCCTTGGCGTAGTAGGCATCGTAGTAGCCGCCGGAGAGTACGTAGGTGCCCAGGATGATGCGGCGCTTGACCTCCGCGCCGAAGCCGGCCTCGCGGCTCTTGCTGTAGAGGGCGTCGAGACTCATGTTGCCCTCGGCGCGGTGCCCGTAGCGGATGCCGTCGAAGCGAGCAAGATTGGAGGATGCCTCGGCACAGGCGATGATGTAGTAGGCGGAGACGACGGCCTCGGTGTGCGGCAGGGAGATTTCCGTCACCTCGGCACCCAGCTCGGTGAGGCAGCAGATGCTTTGTTCCAGCGCGGCGCGCACCTCGGGCGCATTGCCGGAGGAGAGGTATTCCTTGGGCAGCCCGATGCGCAGCCCGCGGATGTCGCGCCCCAGGCCGGCGCAGAAGTCCTCGGTAGGCTGCGGGGAGGAGGTGGAATCCTTGGCGTCGTGGCCGCAGAGGACATTGAGCAGGGTGGCGGCATCGGCCACGTCCTGCGTCAGTGGCCCGATTTGGTCGAGTGAGGAGGCAAAGGCAACCAGCCCGTAGCGCGAGACGCGCCCGTAGGTCGGTTTGAGCCCTACGATGCCGCAGTGCGAGGCGGGTTGGCGGATGGAGCCGCCTGTGTCGGAGCCCAGTGCGGCGATGGCCATGCCTCCCGCAACGGCGGCGGCGGAGCCGCTCGACGAGCCGCCGGGCACGCGGTCGGGGTCGGCGGGGTTGTGCGTGGGGCCGAAGGCGGAGTTCTCGCCGGCGGAACCCATGGCGAATTCATCCATGTTGGTGCGCCCGAAGGGGATGGCACCCGCAGCACGCAGGCGCGTGACGGCGGTGGCATCGTAGGGCGAGACAAAGTTTTCCAGCATCTTGCTGGCGCAGCGGGTGGGCTCGCCCTGTACGCAGATGTTGTCTTTGATGGCGAGGGGGATGCCGCCCAGCGGCAGGCTCAGGTCGGCGCAGGTGGCGGCTTGCAAGGCGGCCTCTTTGTTGCGCGAGAGGTAGGCGTGGATTTGCGGGTCTCGCGCGGCGATGCTGTTGTCCAGCTCCTCAACGAGCTCGGTGGGGGAGATGGCGCCGCTCTGCAGTTGTGCGCGCCAATGGGCGATGGTTCCGAAAAGCATGGGAAGAGAAGGGGGGCTTAGTGGGCAGATTCAACAACCTTGGGCACGCGGAATTGCCCCTCCTGCGCGGCAGGGGCGTTGGCCAGGGCGGCGGCGTTCGACAGGCTCTCGCCCGGCACATCGGCGCGCAGGGCATCAAAAGCGGGAAGGGGGTGGTACATGGGCTCTACCCCCTCGGTATCCCAAGCATCGAGCTTGCGTACATGCTCGAGGATCTGGTTGAGGTCTCGGGAGAAACGCTCGGTCTCCTCGGGGCTGAGCTCGAGCTTGGACAGCTCGGCAATGTAGGCGACATCCAGTTGCGGTTTCATGGGGGACGGGGGGGTTAGGATTGGGTGAGCAGATAGAGCGCGAGACGGTAGAGACCGTAGATGGAACCCGCCAGCAGGGCGAGTAGGAGAAGATTTTCGGACAGAGAGGCGCCGCTGTTGGTCGTGCCGCGCGAGACGGATACCGGGTGACGACGGCGTTCCATAAGCTCTTCCATCGGTCCGAGCGTGTTGGGACCCATGGGGGGGCGAGCGCTGCGCGAATCGGCTCCGCGGGACTGCGTGCGATTTTGCTCAAGCAGGCGTTGCAGCGAGGAGGAACGGGACATGGCGCGGGGAAGATGTCAGAAGTGGATGATGATCAGGTAAATCAGCCAGCTGAGCAGCAGAAGAAGGAAGAGCGGCAGATGAAAAGCCAAACCCTTGAGCAACTGGCGACCGAGGACGCCGGGACTGAAACGCCGCTCTTCATCGGAACCCGGCTTGTACCGCATGATGTCTGTGTGGCGGTAGTGATGCCCCCCCACATAGGCCTCGTTAAAGTCGTTTTCGGCTCGTTCCAATGTCGGCAGTGCTTCGGCGATGCGCTCCTGGTATTCCGTTGGTTTCCAGGTCTGCGGCTGTAGCGCAGAGAGAATTTGCAGGTGGCGCCGGAGACATTCGGTGATACGGTTGAGCTCAAGCTGCTCACGGTTCATGGACTCCAGCTCGCGCTCCAAGCGGCTGACCGCGTTGTGCAACTTCATGCCCAGTTCGTTGAGCCCGGCGTTGAATAAATTCTTTTGGGCGTCGTTTTCTTCGATGGCGCGTTGCTGAGCCTCATACTGAGCGCGTTGTGCTTCGTAGTACTCTATGCGCAGACGTGCTTGCTCCGCCTGCTCGCGTACCTGATTCGGGGACAGAGGCGGTGCGCCGGACGAGGCATCGCCCAACTCCATTTGTCGATAGGGAATCTCCTGTCTCATGCACGCGCTACTCCGAGGGGTACATTATCGGCTTTGCTTCTCCTTGTCAAGAGAATATGTCTAAGTTATCTTAAAAATCAACCTTGCTTACATAGTATCGTGCAACGGGAGCATAGAAACCCCCTTGCAGCCTTTGGACGCCGCAAGGGGGTACATACGGGTGACGGGAATCGAACCCGTGTCTCATGCTTGGGAAGCACGCGTCCTACCATTGAACGACACCCGCATAGGACGCGACCTATTTTAGAGAAAAGGGCGACGCAAGTCAAGGATAAAAATAAAAAATATTTCGGCGTGCGTTTTTTTCTTGCTAAGTACGGACTCGTTTGATAACATCCCCTGCGTAAGCGCGGGTATAGCTTAATGGTAAAGCTCCAGCCTTCCAAGCTGATTATGCGGGTTCGATTCCCGCTACCCGCTTACCCTTATCTAAACGTTCTTGTACTATGAAAATGAAGCCCTTAGTAAATGCTCTGCTGATCTTTGGAGCCGCTTCGGTGTCGCTTGCCGGAGTGTTGACCGATGATGCTGTGGTGTTGGCAAAAACAAATTCGGCTGTTGATCAGGTGGCGGAAAAAGCTGCGGCTGCTGTCACGGCAAATGAAGCTGCCCCCTCGGCTGTGTTGTCTGCGGTGCTTGCAGCTCGGAGCGTGTGGAGTGGTGATCAGGTTGCGCTGATTTATCGCTCGGTCTTGTTGGCTGCCGGTTTGTCCGGGGAGCTTTCCGAGAATTTGGCTACGTATACCGCAGAGGGTGTGAAGTCGGATTCCAGCGAGGGTGTTAAGCTCTTGGGGGTTCTGTACCAGAAGGCTCCTGCGGTGGCCGATGCTGTCGTGGGTAGTATGCTGGGTTCTGCCTCGGCGGCTTATGCAAGCGCGGCAGTTGGGCGTCAGGTGATCTCCTCTGCGACGACTTCGGTCGCCGCCGGGCTGCCTCCTGCTTTGTCGACGCCTCCTGCGGTTTCTTCGGATAACTGATTATTCATGAGGGCGCCCTTGGATTTGAGCCAAGGGCGCTCTTTGTGTCGTGAGAATGGGAGGCTTTGACGGCGTTGCGCTGTGTCTCTTTTTTTGTATTGAAGTGTAGCATGAGAAGCTTATTTCTTCGTTTGGTTTTTGTCAGCGGCGTGCTGTCTTCGGGCGCATCGGCGCTTTCTTTATATGATGCCGCTCCGCTGGTAGGGCTGCCGGAGTCGAGTGTGGCGCACTATTCCGTTTCGACTCAGGTAGGGTATGATACTAATCCGCAGGGGACGACGTACAAGCCTGCTCAGTCAGAGTCGATGTATGTGTCGGCGAATGTTTCGACGCGTTATGCGGAGTACGAATCAGTAGACCGTCTCAGTTATCATGCCCGCTTGGGCGGTACTCGTTATTTCGGGGACCGAGGGGGAGGGGAGGGAAGGCGTTATTATGCGGATTGCGCCCTCGTGGCCGAACTTTCGCATGCATTTAGCGCCATGAGCCGCTATACCGGATCGGTGAGAGTGACCTATAGTCCCGAGCCCAGCTATGATGATGCGATATCACGCCAGAGCCGATCAGGCGATACGCTGTCGTGGACGCTTGATAATGGGTATCATCAGGCGATAGACAGCCGCTGGAGTTGGAATGTGTCGGGTACCTATTCCGGTACAGAGTATTCCGGCGAGCGCGGACGCTACGATAATCGCCAGTATTTGAGCGCTGGTGGCGGGTTGCAATATCGCGATTCTGACTTGCTGACATATACTTCATCGATTTCCTATCGCGAGGAGTTGCGCGAGTATGGGTTGAACTCACGCAGTGCATTCTTCTCCGTTGGGTTCCAACGTTCGCTGGATCCGATGTCATCGTGCAGCTTTTCAGTAGGTGTGCAGGGGAAGACGATTGGCGGTTCTAGCCAAGCTAACCCGACCTTGAATGTCGCCTATCGGCGCGTGGTGACGGAGGGACTCAGCGTGAATTGGTATCTCGCGTTCTCGAATGAGAATATCGATAGCTACGACAGTTATTCTAACGGGAGCTATCGCGATTGTGCTACATGGCGCTCCGGTGCAACGGCGAGTTACACCCTGTCTCCGGATGTCCAGTTTACATTTGGGTTCCAGACGATGTTGACGCAGTACTCGGATGCGACGAATCGTGCGATGAATGATGCAACTAAGTATACGATTATGCCGAATGTTGGCATGCGATATAGATTTACGCCGCATCTGGTCGGGAATATCGGCTCTGAATACACCTATTATCGTTACGATCGAGAACGTCGGACGTCGTATACGCGCGTCCGGGTGTACAGCGGTTTAACATATGAATTTTAAGGGCGTAGCGATTTGCCTAATCAGCTAACGGAGAAAATATGACAGGAGAAGATCAACGTTGGAAACAGGAAGCCAGCCTTCACGCGCAGGACTACCTTCAGGTCATTCGCGACAGGTGGAAGGAGGCTTTGCTTGTGTTTTTGCTGGTGTTTGTGAGTAGTGTCATTATTACGAAGCTGCAAACACCGAAATATACGAGCGAGATGACGATAGAGATTAAACCTCCTCGGGAGTTGATCAATGTGGCGTCGGGGTCGGATATTAATCCGATTCAGCAAGCCACGGTCGGGGAGAGCACCACCTATATGCAGACGCAGTTCGAAGTACTTGTGTCGCAGCAGAATATGGTGGCTTTGGCCAATAAACTGGATCTCCCGAACGAATGGCATACGGATGCAACAATGGCCGCAGCGATGTTGCAGGGGATGATACGGGTGATGCCGCGCAATGCCACGAATCTGGTGGATATTCGTGTGGAAAATCCGGATCCGCGCATGGCTCAACAGATCTGTCAGGGAGTTGCGGATACCTACAAGGAGCTGCGCGAGCATCGGGAGAACGAGGTGATCACCGAGGCCATCAACAAGCGATACGAAGTGTTGCGTTCTCGGCAGGACGAGCTGGAGCGCAAGGCGGATGTGGTGCGGCAGTATATCCGTTCCGGGAAATACATCCAGGGTCTTTGGAGCGGAGGTGCCGCAGGGAATCTGCAGTCCTCCAATTCGGAAGAGATGACCCTGGCGCAGCTCAACAACAAGAGATTGGAGCTGGAGGCGCAAATTGCCGAGATGACGGTTCATATTGATAAGCTACAGAATCTCAAAGATGATGATTTGCTGAGCTACGTGACGCGCACGGGCTTGTTGACTGCCGAGTCCTACTGCTCCGCGAAGGTGCGCGAGCTCAATACTCAGTATACGAAGGAGGAGGAGCAGCGCGCACAGATGCTTATCAGCGGATATGGCCCCCGGCATCCGAATATTCTGCGCGTGGACGAACAGCACCGCCTGACTCGCAATCAGCTCTATGAGGAGCTGGTGGGGATGCGCGATGCCATGAGTGATCAGCTTGATGTCAAAAAATCCGAGTACCGCGATTTGACAAGCCGCCTGTCTGACGCTAAGGAGAATTTACGGGATAAGACGCTGGAGGATCAGAAGGTTCAGGTCGCCTTGCAGGAATACACTGCGGAGAAGGCGCGCTATGACAAATTGGAGAACGATTATATCGCTGACAAGATGCGCATGCTGGCTCCGCGCATCTGTATGGAAATCTACAACCGGCCGGTCATTGCCCAAGCACCCAGCAGCCCTAACTACAAGTTGAATATGATCCTGGGGGCCGCTGCCGGTATTTTGTTGGGCGTTGTGGTCGCGTTTATCTACAATGCCTTTGATACCTCTATCAAGAATTTGGAGGAGGCGGAGCGCAGTCTGGGGCTGCCGGTGTTGGGTGTTGTCCCGCAGGATGTGGGGCTGTTGATGGCGCAGGGCGGGGCGAGCCCCGACGCCGAGGCCTACCGTATTGTGCGCACGAATATCGGTCTCAAACAGGCGGTGTACAAATCATCGGTGTACAGCGTCGTGTCGGCGAATGCCGGCGAGGGTAAGACAACGACCCTTCTGAACTTGGCCTACACCTTTGCTCAGGCCGGCAACAGCGTACTGATGATCGACGCGGATATGCGCCGCCCACGTTTGGCACACTATGCCGAATTGCAGAATACGGTTGGTTTGTCGGATTACCTCAGCGGCGCAAAGCCGCTTCAAGATGTCATTTTCCAGACCGGGGAGGAGAATTTGTACGTGCTTCCCGCCGGTCCCATTCCCGCTGATCCGAGTGGCTTGCTTTCCGGCTATCGCATGGAGAAGCTGCTGAGTGATGTCGCCAAACGCTTTGACGTGGTTCTTGTGGATTCGCCGCCGATACTGGGTGTGAGCGATGCTTCGCTCATCGTCAGTAAGACGGACGCATCGATTTTCGTGCTCCAGCCGCGCAGGATGCCGCTCAAGGCGCTGCTGCGAGCCAAGAACATGGTTCAGAATGTCGGCGGTCAGATTATGGGGCTCGTGATGAACAATGTCGACATCAGCGGGGACACTCAGTATCAGTACTATACGACATACTACTCGTATTATAGCCATGATGCGAAGCGTGATGCTTCGGAGCGCAAGGCGCAGGTGGCTCAACATCGAGCCTCGGGGAAGCCCGAGCCTGTAGCCGTGAGCTCGGAACCCACTGACAAGGAGGATCTTTACTAAACAATAATCACTGCATCCATGAATAATAAGATGATTCAGTTCCTGCTGCTCTGTGCCCTGTTATTGGTGCCTGGCATGGCACAGGATAACACGACAGAACCGCGCGCCATCAAGGGCGGGCGTATTCAGGTGATCGTTAAGAATATTCCGGCGGAGGATACGGCGAATGTCAATGGTGAATACAGCGTTAACCGTGGTGACGGAACGATCTCGTTGCCGTATCTTTCGAAGCGTATCCATGTGGAGGGTCTTACGGCGCGTGATATTGAATCGGTGGTGCGCAGTAATTACTTGTCGCAGCAGATTTACGCAGACCCCATTGTCCAGATTATTCTGGGAGCCAAAAATGAGGTTCCGGTGGAGACTCGTTTTATTCAGGTTTCGGGATATGTAGGCAAGAAATCGAACTTGCCTTATCGCGAGGGAATTACACTCATTGAGGCGCTGCTGGATGCAGGTGATATTACGGATTATGGTTCGCGCAAGATCCAGATTACGCGCGGTGGGGTGACTCGAACGTACGATTATTTCAGCGCCAAGGATCGCGGGATTAAGCTCCTTCCCAAAGATGTGATTTACGTGCCGCGCCGCCCGGCTTTCGAGGGGCGTCCCGGATCGGTAGGCCCCTGAGGGAGACACATATCGGACTCCGGCGGTGATGCTGTCAGCCGCCGGAGTCCTTTGCTCGGAATACGATGAGGCGGCACCTCTTAGTGCTGACGGTGGGGTATGGACAGGGGCACCACGCTGCCGCTGCGGGACTGGCGCAGGAGTTTTCCGCGCGCGGGTGGGCGGTGACGGTGGCGGATCCCTGCACTGAAGTCGGCGGAAGTTTGTTTCGCGCGACTCAGGCATTCTATCACCTGTGCGTGCGCCGTGCGCCGTGGCTTTGGGGTGTTACCTATGCGCAGACGGACACGGCCGATTGGAGCCGGGTGGTGGCTTCTCCCCCCCTGCGCCGCGTCACGATATATCTGGGGCAGCTTCTACGGAGAATGCAGCCTGATTTGGTCGTGTGTACCTACCCGCTCTATGCGTACATGCTGGATTGGCTGGGGAGCCGAGGGCAGTTTCATGGTCGCTATGCGGTGGTGGTGACCGATGCGCGCGAAATCAGTCGTCCCTGGATGTTGTCACGGGCTCCGCTCGTCTGCCTGACGGACGAGGAATCGGCTCGGCGGGTTGCCGAGCGTTATGCTTTGCCCCGGGATCGCCTGGCGGTGACGGGATTTCCGGTGCGTCGCGGCTTTGTCCCGCAACAGGTCACGCCGACTGCTGAACATTTGCGCATTACTTATGGTGCCTTTTGCTCGATGGGGACAAGCGAGGATGATCTGCGCGCCCTGGTGGGTGCTTTTCCCCGGGCTCGGATCACGCTCTTGGCGGGCGAGCAAGCTCGGGGGCTGAAAGACCGCTTGCGAGACTTGGTCCTGGGCGGGCGCCTGAATATCGTGGAATATTGCGATGATATGGCTGCTCTCTTGTCTCAGACGCATGTTTACGTGGGCAAGGCCGGTGCTGCGACCTTGTTTGAATGCTACAGTGCTCTGGTTCCCGTGTTGGTTCGCTTTGCGCTCCCCGGGCAGGAGCAGGGGAATTTGGAGCTTCTGACGGAGGACGGCGCGGGGCTTCTGATTCACAGCGGCGCGGAGTTGGTCGAGACGCTGAGCCGACTGCTGGAGCACCACGGCGCCTGGTGGAATGCGATGCGTTGTCGCATGCGATGCGGGGAGCGGCAGGATGGAGCCCGCCGCACAGCGGATGCTCTTGTGCAACATTTGCTGCCATGAGAACGCTGCTCATTGATAATTCAAACGGTCGCACCAAGTGCGTCCCCTGCGAGGGCGCCGCCCTAGTGGCGACGCCCCGGGTGATTCCGACCGGGGAATTGTCGGAAAGCGCCTGGGAGCAGTTGACGGCGGATTGGCGTTGCGACGCCGCCCTCCTCAGCTCAGTGGTGCCTGTCGCCGCTGCATTTTTTGCTGCTTTTTACAGGAAACGCGGCATGGAGCTTCGGCGTGTATCGGCGCGGGGGCAGGGGGTGGTTTCTTTTGATGCGTATGCGGGGTTGGCGACACTGGGAGATGATCGTTTGGTCAACGCGATGGCGGCAGTAGCCGGGGGACTACAGCGCCCGACCATGGTGATTGATGCCGGCACCGCGACGACATTTGACATGGTATTGCCCGGCTCCCCGCCTCGTTTTGTGGGGGGGGCGATTGCACCGGGAATGGGGCTGCTGGCGCGATGTCTGCACCAAGCCACCGCCGCATTGCCCATGCCGGAACTCGCGTTGCCCGCGCGCGCCATCGGCAGCGAAACGGCTACGGCATTGCAAAGCGGGGTGGTTCTCGGTTATCGCGGACTGGCGCAAGGACTGATTAGCGCCATGGAAGAGGAATTGGGAGGGCTTCGCGTCGATCTTCTGCTCACCGGGGGGGATGCAGAGTTGCTGGCGAAGCTGCTTGGGTGCACCGCTGTGGTGGAGCCGCTCCTGACGTTGCGGGGCTTGGCGTGCTACGCGAGCCAAGCGCCAAGCGGACAAAAAAATTAGCCGCATCCGTTTTTTTTGTTGCCAGCCAGCGGGACATCCGCTACTATAGAGGCACCTACAACTGTCACATCTTATGTCCGACAATATCGAATCCCAGGTTAAAGAAATCATCGCTGCTCAGCTCAGCGTTGAACCCGAAAAAGTGACCTCCGAGGCCAAGTTCATCGAGGATCTCGGTGCAGACTCCCTTGACACCGTAGAGCTCGTCATGGCTTTTGAGGAGAAGTTCTCCATCGAGGTGCCCGATGAGGATGCCGAGAAACTGAAATCCGTCAAGGACGTGGTGGACTACATCAACAGCCATAAGGCTTAAACTGAATGCCGCTTTTTTAAGGCGGTTCCCCCCTGCGTGCAGGGTCGGAGCCGCCTTTTTTCCCGACAGACATCATAGGGTGTGGCATGGATGAGGCTGCGGTGAGTTACGCTCTGCGACACACGCGTATTCTCTATGTGCCTGATCGTCGTATTGACACCTTTGGCGAGACTCGCTTTAATTATCGTCTCCTCTCTGAGCCCATGGATGACGTGGGAGCGGTGCGCGTGCGCAGTGGGTGGGTTGAAGCGACGAAGCCCAAAATTGTGCGCCCCAGGCATCTGAGAGGGGTGGAAGCAGAAGGTTTTTCTGCGCAGGCAGCTCTTTTTTTCGAGTGGATGGAGCGCCACGGCGCCTCCCTGCAGGCTTTGTTTCACTACGGGTTTCGCTTTTCCCGAACCGAGGTCAGCAGCGAGCTGGTGCATGATGATTTGCCGACGGTGGCTGATCGCTTGCGCGAGGAGGCGTTGCACAGTGGCGACAGCTACCGGGCGGTCATCCTTGGTGTGGATGACGCGTGGGAGATTTCCTTGCTGCGTTTTACATTGGAGATGATTCAGCAGTCTCATGAAATCAATATCTTTGATTTTAGGCGTCGCGGCCTTTTGTAGTGCATCGGCTGTTGCGGAGGCGGCTACGGTGGTGAACTATTCGCTTTGGCCGCGCCGTCCGGATGAGCTGGAGCAGGCTCGCGCCCTAGTGACCGAGCAGAAGGGAGCCGAGGCGTTACATCTCCTGCAGCCCTTCCTGAACGACAGCGGTATTGCCGGGCGCGAAGCCCGCCAGATTGTCGGGAGGATCAACACGCCGCGCTACCTGACGCGTGAGCATCCCGGGGCATATGTTTACACCGTTCAGCGCGGTGACACCGTGCAGCGGATTGCACGGCAGCAGAGTTGCCCGGCGGCGCTCATCATGCTCCTGAACGGGCTGACCGAGCCGGCCGGATTGCGCATCGGGCAGAAGCTGTTGCTGGCTCGCGTGAGCTGCCGCCTGGAGATTCGCCTCAAGTATCGCGAAATTTGTGTTTGGGATGGCGATACGCTCGTGGCGGATTATGCCTTGTCCGCCGTGCCTGCAGGGGGACAGTTCGGGGCAGGAACGCAGACTCAGTTGGCGGCCATTGAAGGAGAGTCGGAGGGGATGCGCGTGCCTGAGACGTCCTCGCAATTCCCTTCGTCCGATCGTCGCTTGCGCCTGGAAAACGGCGTGTACATCTTGCCGGAGCAGGGAGGGGTTGCCGAGCATTGTCTGCGTATGCCGCAGCGGGATCTCAATGAGCTTTCGCTGTTGCTGCGTCTGGGGGCGGAGGTAGTATGGGTCAACTGAACGATATGAAGCATCAACCAAGAATTGTGATTTTGGCGGAGTTCCCCGCTTGGAAGGTCGACCGGACCATTCCTTCCGGACGGAGCTGGAAGTATCTCGTGTGGCTTGTTTCGCTGTATGAAACCCTGAAAATGCAGCAGCAATACGATATTCACTGGATTTCGTTCAATCGGGAGATTAGCCGCTATCGCTGCGTCGAATCCGGGGGGCAGACATTCCATTTCTTCCCCTGTGGCCCATTGACGGTGGCTCGCGTGCAGCGTTTTGCCTGGGATCGCTGGCGTGCTCGACGTCTGCTCGATAAACTGCAACCGCAGCTTGTGCACGCGTGGGGCACCGAGAGCCGCTATGCTTGGTGCGGGCTGCAATATGCGGGGAAAAAAATTCTTTCCATGCAGGGCGTGTTGCGTGCCTTCCATGAGCGTTCTCCCATGACGGGTTATTATTGGCGTTTGCCGATTCGCAGCGAAAAAATGCTCATGGAAAGCTATGATTTGGTTACCTGCGAATCCATTTGGGGCTGTGAGCGTTGTCGGGAGATTGCACCCGATGTTCCCCTTGTCCGGTGGGAATACGCCGCTAACCCTCTCTTTTTTGACGTGGAAAGGGAGCCTGCCGAGAAGCCCTATGTCCTCATGGCCGGTACCGATGACCCGAGGAAAAATATGGGCGTTGCCGTCGAGGCTTTTCGCCATCCTGCCTTAGCGGGAGTGGAGTTGGTAGGCGCCGGATTGCTGGCGGAGCAACATCCGGATTTACCCCCGAACGTAAAGGCCTTGGGGGGGGTGAGCCATGAGCGGATTGCTGAGTTGTTGTCGCATGCCTGGGGTCTGGTACATCCCAGCAAAGCCGATACCAGCCCCAACATCGTCAAGGAAGCGCGTGTGGTGGGGCTGCCCGTGGTGACGACAACCGAATGCGGCGGCATGCAGTACATTGAGCCGGGTAAATCGGGGTATATTCTCGCGCCGGATGATGTGCCGGGGATGGTGAAGGCGATAGGTGACATGACGCAGAGCCGGGAGCGTTCGCTGGAGATGGGTGCCTTCGGGTGGGAGGAATGCCGCCGACAACTCAGCCCGCAGACCATGTATGAGCAGCTCATGCGTATTTATGATGCCGTGCTGAATAACGCTTTGCCGGAGGAGATGCTGTGGAGTGACGGCTGAGGCTCGGGTGTTGTTCGGAATCGCGAATCTCCCGGAAGAGAGTAGAGAAAAGACTTTACAAGTGCTCTTGCGTTTGATAGGTTTACCCTCATGCGCAGGGAGTGAATCGCCGCGCTGTAACCCATCCTGAATCGATATGAAAGCAGATACCCATTCCATGACCGAAAAGCAAGTGATGACCGGCGCTGAAGCTTTGGTGCAAAGTCTGGTGCGTGAGGGGGTGGAGGTTGTATTCGCTTATCCCGGCGGTGCCAGTATGCCCATGCACCAGGCTCTGAGCCACGAACCCGCCATCCGAACCATTTTGCCGCGCCATGAGCAGGGTGGGGCATTTGCCGCTGAGGGCTACGGACGTGTGACGGGTAAGGTGGGCGTCTGCATGTCTACCTCTGGACCTGGTGCCACCAACCTGATAACGGGTATTGCGGATGCTTTTCTGGACTCTGTGCCGATGGTTGCCATTACGGCACAGGTCGGCAGCGGGCTGATCGGGACTTCTGCCTTCCAAGAGACTGATGTCTTCGGGATGACGGCTCCTATTGTCAAGCACAGTTATTTGGTGACTTCCTTGGAGAGCATCCCGCGCATTGTGAAGGAAGCCTTTTACATCGCCCGCACGGGACGCCCCGGTCCCGTGGTGATCGATATTCCCAAAAACTTTCAGGAGGGCAAGTTTGTGCCGGACTTTGAGCAGCCCATGGATTTGCCCGGCTACACGCCCGAAGTTCCGCTCAATACAGCAGCTCTCGACAAAGTGCTCCCCTTGTTGCTGAAGGCCGAGCGTCCCGCGATTTATGCCGGCGGCGGTGTGGTGAGTGCCGATGCCGCTGCTGAGCTGCTGGAATTTGCCGAACGCATGCAGATCCCCGTGGCGACCACGTTGATGGGTATCGGAGCGATGCCCGAGACGCATCCTCTTTCCGTGCGTTGGTTGGGGATGCACGGCGCGGTGTATGCCAATAACACCGTCAACGAGGCGGATGTGGTGCTTGCTATCGGAGCACGCTTCGATGACCGCGTGACGGGAGCCGTAAAAACGTTCTGCGAGCATGCGGCGATCATCCACATCGATCTCGATGCCGCCGAGCTCAACAAGAATAAGCGCGTGCAGCTTGCCATCCGCTCCGATGCCAAGCAGGCGCTTGCCTACCTCAACGCGCAGCTTGCCGCGCAGGGGATGGAGCGCCGCCGCTATGCCGTGGAGAATCGCCCGGAGTGGTTCGGCATCATTGAGCAGTGGAAGCGTGACTACCCCCTGTGTTATGAGAAGCGCGAGCATGAGATTGCTCCGCAAGCCATCATGGAGGAGCTCTACCGCCAGTTGGAGGGGCAGGATCCCATCATCTGTACGGGCGTGGGACAGCACCAAATGTTTGCCGCGCAGTTTTTCCGCTTTGAGCAACCGCGCCGCTTGAGTACCAGTGGCGGGCTCGGCAGCATGGGCTATGGCTTGCCCGCTGCGATGGGAGCTCAGGTCGCTTTCCCTGATAAGCCCGTCATCAATATCGATGGCGACGGCTCTATCCTCATGAATCTTCAGGAGCTGGCCACCATTCACATTGAAAAGATGCCCATCAAATGCATTATTATGGATAACCAACACTTGGGTATGGTGGTGCAGTGGGAAGATCTCAAGTATGATTCGCACCGAGCCAACACCTTTTTGGCGGATCCGGCAGATACCTATGACCCGACGCACCACACACCCGGTGTCCTCTACCCGGACTTCCCCACGATCTGCGCAGGCTTCGGCATCCCCTGCGAGCGTGTGGTCGAGCCGGCTGATTTGCCGGCGGCCATCGCTCGCATGCTGGCCAGCAAGACCGCCTATGTGCTCGACATCATGGTGCCGCATGATGTGCATGTGTTGCCGATGATTCCCGGCGGCATGGGGTATCGGGATGTTGTGTTGGAGCGAATTGCCGGCGATGGCAAGGGGCGAAAGGCCTCCGACTTGGGAAAAGAAATACCAAGTGCGCTTTAAGCATTATCTGTAATGCAAAATATTTTTGTACGTACCACATGCATCGCGATCGCCCTGATCGTGGTGGCGCTGAGCGTCGGCTCATTGTTGGCAGATAAGAATGGGCAGATGGTGGCATTCGGCGTGATTGCCGCCATTGTGGGCGTTGTGGGATTTCTGGTCATGGGGCGCCAGGCGTGGAAGCTGATGCTCATTGCCCCTCTTTTATGTCCGGCTGAGTATATTTGGGTGGGGTATGGCTTGGCGGGGGTTGTGGGTGTATGGGGGCTTGTTCTGGCGCTCTTCCGGCACGTTCAACTGAAATGGAACTCGCTGGCTGTGCTCGATATCCTTGTGCTGCTGTTTGCTTGCTACTTGGTGCGTCTGTATGCGCTGCACCCGGCATCGCTGTTCATCTTCGGGGTGGATGCGCAGTATATCGGCGGTAAGGAGAATGTATACTACCTCGGATTTCTTGTCTATTATGTTGCCGTTAGTTTATGGAGAGGTACTCCTGATGAGGTGCTTACCGTGGTGCGACGCGGTGCGTATCTTGCAGTAGCCGTGCAAGTGGTGTGGGGGCTTTATGGTGTGTTTCTGCGCTTAAGAGGTTCCGTCGGCTTTTTCGATGAACGCAATGGCGCCTTTATAGGCTTGGGCAATTTTCTTGTTTTTTACGCATATGCCTCGCTCTCTATGGCACGTCTATGGAAAGCCCCTAAAGAGCTCTTTCTTGGCTTGTTGGGTATGTTTTCTTTGCTGATTTCGGGCGGGCGAGAGGCGCTCGGACGTGTGGGATTGGCGTGCGTATTCTTATGTTTTCTCAAGAAGGAGGTTGTGAGTGCCTTAGCGTGCTTTGCCCTTCTCTTGTTTGGTATTACGGCTTTGGGTGAAGCCGGAGTGCTGAGAACCTTGCCCTCCCCGGTGCAGCGTGTGCTCAGCCTTGTTCCATGGGCGAAAACGGATAAGGCTGCCAGGCGGGACGGAGAAGGTACCATCGTGACGCGCTTGATGATTTGGCGTTATGCCCTGGATCACCGTACGGGTGTGATTGAGGATTATGTCTGGGGGGATGGCTTTCAGACGGACACGGCTGTTTGGTTGCGTAACGGAATTTCCGAACTGCGCATGAGAGTCGACGGTAGACAATACACCAGTGAGGAGTGGGCGATGACCTTGGCCAAAGGCGGTAGCTTGCATAATATGGCCTTGACCTGTATTCATCGTACAGGCTATATCGGCTTGGTGTTTGTTGTCTTGATATCCTTGACTTACCTATTTATGGTAGCACGTGTTTCTCAGGCATTGCGATATTCTCGTGACTATCCCTTCGTGATGATGGCCTCCCTTTCCCTGGTCGGTTTCATTTTCGCGATTCCATGGGGTACGTTTACCTACAAGGAATTCTTCTTATTTTTCTATGAACTGGGGTTGTTGAAGGTAGTTTATTGCTCGTTGCGAGAGAAAGGAAAGATACGACCGTTGTTTGTTCGCGCTCACTATGTTCCCCTCATGCTGCGGGAGATGGGGGCAGCGTCCGACGTCCGGTGAATCATTCAGCGTTTCCTTGGCGGCTCTTCTCAAGCTTCCCAATCTCCTCGCGCCACGCCCTGCGCTGCTCCAGCACTTCGGCATATTCCGCGAGCATATCCGAGCGCTGCTCACCGTCGACCTCCGCCAACT
>CAMACY010000020.1 GCA_945831585.1 uncultured bacterium
TCAGCTGCGAGATGAGCTGCTTCTGCGTGCTTGTGAGCGCTTGTCCTGTGGCGTTATAGCGCGTCTGAGTGGTCACGGCGTACACGCCATTTTCGGTTGTTTCCACGCTGTAGGACATCTCGACCAGCGGAGAATTGTCCTTGGTGGGCGTTTCGCTCAGCGCGAGGGTTTGCTTCGCCACGTTTCCGAAGCTATCGTACTCGTACAGCGTGGGGGCGGTGGGTGTGGTGTCTGCGCCGCTGTCCTGATACTGCTTGATGAGCTGCCCCTTGGCGTTGTACTCACGGTGGGTATAGATGAAACCGCCGAGGGTATTGGGTTGTGCCTCGACCACTGTCTGCCCAAAGCCGTTGGTCAGGCTCTGACGGAGGGTCGCACCCCCTGCCAATTGAGTCGTCACGCACTCGCAGCTCCCGCTCAGCGCGTACCCATACAGCTCCTCACGCTGCCCGGTGCCGGCGAGGCGGGCAACGCTGCCGTCCGTGTTCTGCGTGGTGATGAGCGTAGCGCCCGCCGGAGTGGTCACGGTTGTCGTCAGCCCGTCAGCACTGTACGAGGTCGTGGTGACACGCCCGAGAGTATCGACCGAGCGCACCACGCGCCCCAAGAGGTCGTATTCCGTGAATTCGGTGGTCGCCATCGCCCCCACATCGCGGCGCACAGAGAGCGTCCTCCCCAGCGCATCGTAAGTGTAGCTCGTAATCGTCTCGGGCGTGACGACCACATCGCCATCGCAGATTTCTCCGCGAATCACCTCGACCAACTGCCGCGCCGTGTTGTACCCATAGGTCGTCGTCACGCCGTCCTCATCCGTCTCCGTCAGGGGCTGACCGGAGCAGTTCAGGGTGCGTGTGGTGCTGCGTCCGTTATCGCTCAGCGTGCCGATGAGGCGATTCTCCCCATCGTAGCTGTTGGTGACACCGGAGAGCAGCGCCCAGGTTTCGCCATCGACAAGCAGGGCGTACTCCTCCTCGCGCATGGTATTGCCGTTAGCGGCCACATACGCCACCGTACGGCGGCTCTGCCCGGCAACAGCGGCACCGTTGACGCGCGTTTCCGTAGTCACCGTATAGAGCGCGCCGTGAGCCGAAGTGGCTGCATACTCATAGTGCGTCTGCACGCCGTTGACGTCCTGACGCATCCTGATGCGACCGCGTGCATGGGGATTTGCGGCCGTAGACAGCCACGTTTCGCTGACGGTGAGCTGCGGTTCGGATACCCCCGCTGCCGTGCTGCTCATCTCGACTCGGCGCACGCCATCGGCTTCCGTATAGGTGTAGGTGTCCGTACGCAAGTCGGTAACGATGCCGGAAGCAGCGATCACACTCTGCACAACCTTGGCAGGGTCAGAGTTGTAGGAATTGGTCTCCCGGTAAATGGTAGACGTCAATTTCTTCTGACCGCCCGCCCAGGGGGACGATTGCACCGTGACACGTCCGTACCTATCGTAAACGGTCTCATACGCATCGCCATGGTGTGCAACACGTTTCACCTCGCGCCCGGCTTCATCGTATTCGAACGTCATGGTTTGCGCCATATCCGTACCATACGCCTCAGTCCGCGAAACGCACAATTCACCATGGACGGTGGAAGAAAATACTTCGCATACACAAGAAGCTACCACACCTCCCTTGGAGACAGTCGTTACGATCTGATAATCATCAGAATCCTCGATAGTCGATTTAACGCGAGTCTCGGTGATAAGGTCATCTTCTTCGCCAATGGTTTTGTTCCAACCGGCCTCGGAGTGAGTCCAAGTAGTCACATAATCCGGTGTATTTTCCGGCAGGCTCCAGTCACGTTCCCGAATAGTCATCGACTGGGTTGCCGTATCACCCGAGATGGTAAAGGTCTTAAAGGGATTGCCGGTAAAGGTAAACAACTGCCCCTCCTCTGCAGGTGCCGTGAGCTGGCTCGGCAGGTAGAGCGAAATGGTATAGCCATCGCCCTCCGTTGCCGGGACAACATCAGCCAGACCATCCCAATAGTTCCAAATCTGGCGGATCATCCCCGTTTCGGCATCGCGAATGATGGAAAGTTGCTCATCTGCCAAAATCGTGGCACCATCAGAAGTGATGAATGCAGCGAATTCGTTGCTGGTAAGGTCGTAGAAGACAGCGGAGTCATCAGCCGAACTCACTCGCACATAGGATGCCGCAGACAGATTGCAGACAACGGAATCCGCTTTGCTGATTGCAGAAACAAAGCGTACCACCTCCGATTTCTTACTCGTGGCACCTACGGCAAAAGCCATGGAACCATCGCCGGATACCATGTAGTTAGCGTAAGCCGCACCATCAAAAATGCGGAATCCCTCATTGGCATCCACAGAGTCGCCCTCAGGAACAAGAACAGAAGCCAAGGGGTGCTTATAGGTCAATGCCGCCGGAGTCAGCAAGGAGGCATCGTAGTTAAAGGCCACAATCTCAGGCTGTCCACCCGGCACATGCCCCATGCCACGGAAAGAACCGAATGCAAAGGCAAATCGCATATGACGAGCATTGGCCGTACGCACGACCTCGCTACCACCGGAGGACGAGGTAAAGGGAACAATGGAGATGTTGTCAACGGATCGCGCATTCCCGGGCTGGGAACCACCATCGGTGTTACTCGGAGCCTGACACGTACACGAGCAAGGGTCGCATTCGACCTCTTTCATAGGTGAGGTCGGGTGTTCGGGGTAGATGGGGACAGCCTGTGGCGGCAGGGGATCCCCTATGGCCGAGCTTAAGGGATGCGGATATGGCAGTCAAGGCGCTTGTCGCCATCGCAGCGGCTGCCCACCGGCGGGCAGCATTTGTTCCGGAAGAGAGAGGACAGATGCTCCGCGAGTTCTTCAAGCCCGTCATCAGAATGTGACGCCTGACTCCAACAACGGCATCACCGAGGGCTTACACCGCTGTATCGCGTCGGTACCAACACAACGCCCCGCCCCTGTTTCCGGGGGCGGGGCGTGCGACGCACAGCAGGGCGAATCCGGCCCTGCCGGAGCCGGGCTCAGGCGCGATTCTTGAGCTGCGGGAAGAGGATGATGTCGCGGATGGAGCTCGCGCCCGTCAGCAGCATGCACAGGCGGTCAATGCCGATGCCGATGCCGCCTGCGCTGGGCATGCCGGACTCCAGCGTCTCCACAAAATCGTAGTCGATTTTCTGCGTTTCTTCGCCGGCTTGGTGCTTCAGGCGCTCCAGCTGCTCCACGGGGTCATTCTGCTCGCTGTAGCCGGGGCAGAGCTCCTGACCATTCATCACGAGCTCAAAGACATCCACCACCTCGGGGTTCTCGGGGTTCGCCTTGGCCAGGGGAACCAGGTCGCGCGCCACATGGCAGACGAAGAGCGGGTTGGCCTGCTTCTCCTCCACGAGTTTTTCGTAGACCTGCTGGGTGACGGCGGTGTCGTCCAGCTCCTCGCCGATCTGCACGTGCAGCTCGTTCTCGGCGCGGCTGCGGCGCTGCTCGGGCGTCAGCTCGAACCAGTCGGCACCCGCCACTTCCTTGACCAAATCGTTGTAGTCGGCGCGGCGCCAGGGGCGCGTCAGGTCGACCGTCCAGCGCAGTTGGCCGTTGTCGTCGTACTGGTCGAACTTCAGCGTGCCGAAAATCTTCTCGGCCACCGAGCAAATCATCTCCTCCATCATGTCGGCCATGCTCTCGTAGTCGCCGCCCGCTTCGTACACCTCCAGCACGGTGAACTCGGGGTTGTGGCGGCGGTCGACGCCCTCGTTGCGGAAGTTGCGGTTGAGCTCGAACACCTTGGGGAAACCGCCCACCAGCAGGCGCTTGAGGAAGAGCTCGGGGGCGATGCGCAGGGTCACTTGCTTCTTGAGCGCGTTGTAGTAGCTCTCGAAGGGCTTGGCGGCCGCGCCGCCCGCCACATCCTGCAGCATGGGGGTCTCCACCTCCAGGAAGCCGCGCTCCGTCAGGTAGCGGCGGATTTCCTGAATGATCAGCGAGCGCTTGACAAAGCGGTCGGCGCTCTCGGCATTGCTCATGAGATCGAGGTGGCGGCGGCGGTAGCGCAAATCCTGGTCGGCCAGCCCGTGGAACTTGTCGGGCATGGGGCGCAGCGCCTTGGAGAGCAGTTTGAAGCTCTCCACGCGCACCGAGGGCTCACCCGTGCGGGTGATGAAGCTTTCGCCCTCCACGCCGATCCAGTCGCCGCGCTCCAGCAGCTTCCACAGTGCCCAGGTCTCCTCGGGCACGGACTTACGGGTGAGCATGCACTGGATGCTGCCGCGCACATCGCCGATGGTGAAGAACTGCGTGCGCCCCATGTCGCGCAGCGCGATGATGCGCCCGATGAGTTTCACCTGCTTCCCCTCGGCAAAATCGGCTTTGAGTTCAGCCGCCGTGGTGGTCATCTCGAAGCGTCCGCCATAGGGGTTGACCCCCAAAGCACGAATCTTCTCCACCTTTTCGCGGCGCACGGCAATCAATTCTTCCTCGGAAGAGCCGGGAGCGTGGTTCACAGGTTGCGTATCGGACATAGCGCGGGGCATGATACTCCTTTTTACCCGAAAAGCGAGCCTAAAATCAGCCTATTCCTGCTCCGGAAGCTGTTTGCGGCGAGTCGCTCCGGAGAAACGGCGTGTCTGCGCCGCTGTGCGGGACAGGGCAAGGCTGTTGTTCTGCTGTCGTTGCGGACTGACGCTCTTCCCTATACGGGGCATGCCCGGTGAAATGCATGGGCGACCCTCACACGACGCTTGTTAGATTGGAGGGTCTGTTTTATAATGCCGCCCTATGCCCCAGAATTCTCATTTCGATTCGCAGCTTCCGTTGCCACCGCTTCAGCCGGCTTGGCACAAGATGATTCGACGCAGCCGCCCGACGGAGCGGGCGATTATGCTGCAACTGTGTCGCCACGCGACGGTGCGGCGCACGGGTGGTCGTTTCCCCGCTCTGGGGAGCTTGGCCGATGCCGCCGTGGCCGCGGAGCTGGGGCTCGGCCTGCCACAGGTGCGGCAGCTGCGCGGCGAGAGTCCGCTGTGGCAATGGGCGGGGGATGATTTGATGCTGTTTTTCGCCACGCCCGAGGCCGCCGCACTCCCCGCGCCGGAGGGAGCGCCGACCCCGGCCACGTGGGGACGGCGGCTGGCACGCCGCGAACGCCTGCGGCAGGCTTATGCCCTGCGCGAACAGCGCCGCCGCGCCATGCTGACGGGCGCAGCGGACTACCCCGACGGGGATGAGGATGCGGGGCTCTGCGCGGCGGAGGGTGAGGAGGATTAAGCCGATGCTCTGCCCTCGGCAAACCAGGCTTTCATGGTATCGGTGATACACACGAGCTCGCTCTCGGTGATGACGTAGGGAACCATCGCGTAGAGGCAGCAGAGGAAGGGGCGGGCAAATACTCCGCGCGCGGCGGCGAACTCTTGGTAGCCCTGCAGCACGGCAGGGTCGACGACCTCGACGCAGAGGCAGCCGCCCATGATGCGGACCTCGCGCACGCGCGGGTCGGCAAAACCCTCCATCTCACGCCGCATGATCCTTTCGATGCGCGCAATGCGGCTCAGGTAGTCGCCCTCCTCGAAGAGGCGTATGGATTCCAGCGCGGCGGTGCAGGCCAGCGCGTTGCCCATGAAGGTGGGGCCGTGCATGAGGGCGTGGGCGGGGTTGTCATCGTAAAAGCCCTCGTAGACCTTGTGGTTGGCTACGGTGACGGCGTGGCCGATGTAGCCGCCCGTGAGGGCCTTGCCGAGCACGAGAATATCGGGCTGCACGAGGTCGGCGACGAAACGGTGCCCCGTGCGGCCGAAGCCTGTGGCTACCTCGTCAAAGATGAGGAGCGCGCCGTATTGGTCGCAGAGCTCGCGGGCGCGGCGCAGAAAGTCGATGCCGTACATGCGCATGCCCCCTGCCCCTTGCAGCAGGGGCTCGACGATGAAGGCGTTGAGCTCGGCATGGTGCTCGGCAAAGGCGCGCTCCAGGGCGGGGATGGTGGTGGGGATGTGCCGCACGTGTGCCTTGGCAGCCGCGCCATAGGCGGTGAGGATGAAGTGGTAGTCTTCGTCGTCGCCGACTTCCATGGCTTTGAAGGTATCTCCATGGTAGGCGTGCTCGAGGGCGAGGACGCAGGTGCGCTGTGTCTCACCGCGATTGACGAAGTATTGCAGCGCCATCTTGAGCGCCACCTCTACGCCTACGCTGCCGCTGTCGGCGTAGAAGCAGTAGTCCAAATCGCCCGGCAGCCACTCCTGCAGGCGGCGGGAGAGGGCGCGGGCGGGCTCGTGGCTCAGCCCGCCGAGCATGACGTGGGAGAAGCGGTCGACCTGCGCCTTGAGCGCGGCGTTGATGGCGGGGTGCTTGTAGCCGTGGATGACGCTCCACCACGAGGAGACGGAGTCGATGAGCCGACGCCCGTCGTCGGTCATCAGGTAGACCCCCTCGGCATCGACGATGTTGTAGGGGGTGGGCATGTGCTTCATTTGGACATAGGGGTACCAAATCATGCTCCTGACGCTAACACAGCACACCCCCGCCCGCAAGGTCTTTCTGCGGCTTAACACGATGCTTGACTTTTGCGCGCGCGTGTGGTAGCGTGGGGACATGAATGCAGAACGTATCCAAGAGGCGTTGCAGCCGGTGCAAGTGTCGCCTGAGCTGGCCAAGGCCTACCTCAACAAGGTGTATTTGTGGATGGCGACCACGCTGGTGACGGCGGCTGCCGTGGCCGTGGCGACCGCCCATTCCGTCGACACGCTGACCTGGGTCATGCAGCACCAGCTGATGCTGTGCCTGTTCTACATCGGCACGGTGGTGGTGATGTGCTTCGGCGCGCGGGCGCTGCCCTCGGGGGCGATGGCGCTGCTGCTGCTGGTCTTTGCGGGGCTCTCCGGCCTGAGTTTCGGTCCGCTGCTGACGCTCTACACGCAACAGTCGCTGGGGCTGACCTTCGGGGTGACGGCGGGCATGTTCGGCGCGATGTCGCTTTACGGAGCCTGCACCAAGCGCGACTTGTCCGCCTGGGGGCGCACGCTGATGATGCTGCTCTTCGGGCTGGTGTTGGCGCTGGTGGTCAATATCTTCTGGGGCAACGGGCTCATGGATTTGGTTTGCTCGGCGGTCGGGGTGGTGCTTTTTGCTCTGCTGACGGCCTACGATACGCAAAAGCTGCTGCAGGAGGGGCTGTGCGAGGACGAGGAGCTGCGCCGCAAGGGGGCGATTCTCGGCGCGCTGACGCTGTATCTGGATTTTATCAACATGTTCCTGTTCCTGCTGCGTTTCCTGGGGCAGCAGCGCGATTGATCCGAGCGCCATGGCTAATACGGAGCGTTTGACGGAGTTGAGCCTGCGCGCCGCCGAGGCGGTGCTGGCGCCGCTGGGCTTTGCGTACACGGTCGAGGTGCAGCCCTACGAGGAGGGCATCTCGCTGCTGCTCAGTAGCCCCGATGCCGCGTACCTCATCGGCGATGAGGGCGACCGACTCGATGATTTGCAGTACCTGATCAACCGCTTAGTGCAGACCGAGTGGGCGGCGGCTCCCCGGGTGCGCGTGGATTGCGACGGCTACCGCGCACGCGCCGAGGGTAGGCTGCTGCGCCGCGCGCGCTCGCGCGCCGAGCGAGTACTGCAAACGGGCAAACCGCTGATGATGGAGCGCCTGAATGCCTACCAACGCCGCTTGGTGCATCAGGCGCTGGCCGAGTTCCCCGGCATCTGCACCGAGTCGGAGGAGACGGAGTCGCGCTTCAAGCGCATCACCATCCGCCGCGCGGACTAATGCGCCGGCTCCTGCTCTGCGCGGCGTTGCTGCTGCCGTTGGCGGCGGAGGAGGCGGTTTCCCCCACGGCGGGGGCTCCTGCTGCATCTGCTTCGGCGGCGCCCGCGCCGCCCGACTCGGTGCTGCGGGCGACGGTGTATTTTGAGGTGGGGAGTGATACAGAGGAGCTCAGCCGCTGCTTGCTGCCGCTGCGCAGGCGTCACCCGCAGCAGGAGCTGCGCTTTGTGGCGCTGGCGCCGGCCTGCCGCACGATGCACGACGCGGTCAACGCCGCGCAGGCGATGGTGGCGGGAGTGGCGGAGCTGCCTGCGCTGGTGCTGGGCGATGATGAGGGCGATTTTGCCGCGCTACCGCTCCGCGAGTTGAGCCCGGAAACGCTGCACGCGGCGGAGCAGACGGCCTCGGCACCGCAGCGGGCGGAGGCGGCGGCGGAGCGCCGCTACCGCGCCAAGGAATACTTGCTCTTCGCGCGCATGGCGCTGGCGCAGCCGATGAGTGAGGAGATTGCGGAGCTGTGCCTGACGAGTTGCCGCGCGCTGATGAACCATCCGAAAGCCACTCCGGCTGATCGGCAGCTGCTGGGGCTGCGCTGCCTGTATCCGCTGCTGATGCAGCAATATGCACGGGGCTACCGCGGGGCGCACACGCCCGAGACGGAGGCCAAGCTGCTGGAGGCCATCGCGGCGCTGGAGGCGGCGCGGGATACGGATCCTAACTCAGACCTGGGCAAGCAGGCTTTCGCGGAGCGCGAGCGGCTGCGCGCTGCCCGCCGCAAGGCACGGCTGTATGAATAAGGTTTGGCATTTGCTGACGGCTCACCACCAGCTCTCGCTGCGCTGCGATGCAGCGGGCAAGCTACAGCTGGCCTATCTCGGGGCGCGCTTGGCGCAGCCGGACGATGCCCTGGCGGATGAGCCCTGCCCTTGGCCGCTGTACGCCACGGAGCGCGATGCGACGGCTCCGTGGGGCAATTACAGCGGCGAGTATGCGCTGCAGCTGGAGCTGCCGGACGGCTCGCGGGCGGTGGAGCTGCGGCTGGCGGGCTGCGAGGAGGAGCCGCAGGCGCTGCGCTTGCATCTGCGCGATGCGCGCTTTGCCGGGCTGGAGCTGGAGCTCTGCCTGCGAGTGTTCCCGGAGGAGGATGTGCTGACGCAGCGCGTGATCCTACGCAACGGCACGGGCGCGGAGCTGCTGCTGCTGCGCGGGCTGAGTCTGGCGCTGCCGCTGCGAGCGGGGGCGTACTACCTAACGAGCTTTCGCGGCGCATGGGCGGGGGAGAATGAGCTGCGCGAGCAGAGGGTGGAGCGCGGCAGCACGCTGGCGCTCGGCGCGACGACGGGGCTGAAGTGCGCGGAGGAGGGCTCGCCCGTCTTTGTGCTCGCGCTGGATACTCCGGCGGCCGAGGAGAGCGGGCGCTGTGTGCTGGGGGCGCTGGCGTGGAGCGGCAATTACACCCTGAGCGTCAAGCACAGCTGCTACGGGCATGCCTTCGTGGCCATGGGGCATGACTTTGAGCACAGCCCCTACCGTGTGGCTCCCGGGCAATGTCTGGAGCTGCCGGAGGCGCTGCTCGTGTTGAGCGAGTGCGGCAAGGGCGAAGCCTCGCGACGCCTGCACCGCCACCTGCGCCGCCGGGTGTTGCCGCGCGGCGGTGAGCTGCGCCGCAGTGTACTCAACAGCTGGGAGGGGGTGCATTTCGATGTGGCGGAGCCCACGCTGCACGCCATGATGCACGCCGCCGCGCAACTGGGTGTCGAGCTTTTTGTGGTGGATGACGGCTGGTTCGGCGCGCGCGATGACGACAGCAGCTCGCTGGGCGATTGGGAGCCCGATGCGCGCAAGCTGCCTCAGGGCTTGGCGGGTTTGGCGCGGCAAGCGCGCGCAGAGGGGCTGGACCTGGGGCTATGGATGGAGCCGGAGATGATTTCGCCGCGCAGCCGACTGTATGCGGAGCATCCCGAGGCGGCGATGGCGCTGCCGGGGCTGCCGCCGCGCGAGAAGCGCCGGCAACTGGTGCTGGATCCGGGGGTGGACTACAGCCGCTTTGTCGCGCAGATGCTGGCGACGGAGCCGGGGATTTCCTACATCAAGTGGGACTGCAACCGCAATATCAGCGAGCCGGGCGCGGCTTCGCTGCCGGAAAAGCTCGCGGGCAATGTGTACTTCGACGCCATCGTGCAGTACTACCACCGCTTGGCAACACTGCGGGCGGCGTTCCCGCAGGTCAGTTTTCAGGCCTGCAGCAGCGGCGGCGGGCGGGTGGATTTGGGCGCCGCGCGCTACCACGAGGAGTTCTGGCTCTCGGACAACACAGACCCCTACCAACGCCTGCGTATCCAGTGGAGCGCGCTGCACTTTCTGCCGCCGCAGGCGCTGGCCTGCCATGTGACGGTGAGTCCGAACCTGTACACGGGGCGGCGCACGAGCCTGAAGTTTCGCTGCGATGTGGCGCTGATGGGTCGGGTGGGGCTGGAGCTGGATCCGCGCACCCTGAGCCCGGAGGAGAGCGCCGAGCTGCGCGAGCGGCTGGCGCTGGCGCACGAGCTGCGCCCGCTGGTGCAACTGGGCGAGCTGCACCGCCTGGTGTCGCCCTACGAGGGGTCGGACTGCGCCCTGCTCTACACGGACGGCGAGCGCGCGCTGCTGCTGGCCTACACGACCGAGCGACTGTTCACCGACCAGCACACGCGCATCTGCCTGCACGGGCTCTGCGCGAGCCGCCGCTACGCGCTGCGCGAGCTGCTGCCGGATGAGACGGGCTACCGCTGCCCGCTGCAGGGGCGAGTGCTGGGCGGCGACCTGCTGATGACGCAGGGGCTGCCGCTGCACTGGTCGCGCCCCATGCAGAGTTGCGTCCTGCTGCTGGAGCCGGAGGGTGTCTAACACGCCAATTCTGACTTGAATCGGGGGCGGTGCTATGCTAGAGTAAGGGCGTATCCTCCTGCCGTTGCGATGCGCCGCACCTTCCTCCTCGGGCTCTCTCTGCTGCTCATGGTCGTGTTTACGGTCACGGGTGTGCTGACTTATACCCACTTGCGCGAGCATGCGGAGGAGCGCGTGCGGCAGCTGATGAGCGCGCGCTTGGCAGACATGCTGGAGCTGCTGCAGCACGAGGATGACAGCACGGCGCGCATGCGCGATACCTGCGAGCAGCTGGATCTGAAAAGCGCACGCGCACTGGCCGAATTCCTGCGCGTGGATAGCGAGCGGCTCCGCCACGCCGAGCAGTTGCAGGAGCTGGGCAACATCGTGGGTGCTGTGCGGGTGCTCATCACGGATGCGCAGGGGAGCATCGTCGCGGCCGTCCCCGGTGAATGGGTCGGGCGAAAATTGGCAGATATTGATGCCCTGCACGATTTTGCCGCCGCAGCGGGCGACGGCAAGACGGAGATGCACCGCTTCGGCGATGCGAGTGATGCGCGCTCGCTGCAATACGCCGGAGTGCCGCGCCGCGATGCCCCGGGGCTGGTGCTGCTGGGATTTCCGCCCGCCGAAGCGGCGCAGCCGATTTCCGCCGAGCGCATCGCCAAGTTCACCCCGCATTTCCGCCCGGGGGAGCGAGCCCGCATCGCGGTGTTCCGTGGCGGCGCGCTCATCAATAAGGGCAACCTGCCTTACCGAAGCACGGAGCTGTTGTCGATACCGCTGCAGGGGGTGAGCGAACTCTCTTTCCCCGACGGCGATTATTTTGCCTATGCGGTGGGCAATGCGCGCTACCGTCTGGTGGCGCTCATCCCCACGGCAGATATGTACCGCCCGAGCAAGAACACGCTCTACTCCATGCTGCTGAGCAATCTGCTGCTCTTTCTCGCCATGTTCGGCGCGGTGTCCTACCTACTCCAACGCTATGTGCTGCGCGGGCTCTCGCGAGTGGTGGAGAGCCTGCGCCGCATTGCCTCGGGCGACCTCAACGAACGGGTGGAAGTGACGGACACCCCCGAGTTCCGCCGTCTGTCCTCGGACATCAACGCCATGGTCGACACCCTGCGCTTTTTCGGCGAGGAGGAGCGCGAGAACATGAACCGCGAGTTGGAGCTCGCCCGCTCCATCCAGAGCGCCGCCCTGCCCGGCCGCTTCCCCGCCTTCCCGAACCGCCCGGAGTTCGACCTCTACGCCGTCTGCGTGCCGGCGATGACGGTGAGCGGCGATTTTTACGACTTTTTCATGCCGGGGGAGGACAAGCTGCATTTTCTGGTGGCGGATGTGTCCGACAGCGGGATTCCCGCCGCGCTGTACATGATGCGCTGCATGTCGCTCATCCGCTCGGTGGCGCGCAGCGGTGCCCGGCCGGAGACACTGGCACGCGCGGTCAACACCGCCCTGTGCGAGGGGCAGAGCACGGGCATCCACCTCTCGCTCTTCTACGGATGCCTGCAGGTGCGCACGGGGGAGCTGCGCTTCATCAACGCGGGTTCACCCCAGGCTCTGCTGCAGCACGAGGGCGGCGACTACGAGCCGCTGTCCATGAGCTCGGGGCCGGTCATGGGTCTGTTCGACGATGCGCGCTACACGGGCTGCCGCCTGCAGATGCAGCCCGGTGACCGACTCTTCCTCTACACGGAGGGGGTGACGTCTGCCTCCGATGCTGCCGACACCCCTTTCGGCGGGGCACGGCTGCGCGAGGCGCTCGGCGAGCACGCGCCCACCGTGGCCGACGCCCCGCGAGCGGTGCGCGCGGCGCTGCGCCGTTTCCTGGGCGAGGGACGCGAGCTGCAAGAGGATGTCACCATGCTGGCGCTGGAATACCGCGGCAAGAAACGCGCCGCGCGTGAGCTCTGCATCGCCGCCGGCGAGCCGCAGGAGGCGGAACACATGCTCTCCGAGGCATTGGAGGCGGTTTTTGCCGCCCCGGCCGACATCGCCGAGCTGCACGCCACGACCCGCGCCGTGCTGGCGGCGCTTCCCCCGGCGACGGCGGTGCAGCTCTCCATCTGCTGCGATGAAGAGCGCGCCGAGCTCCGGCTGAGCTATGCCGCACCGCGCCTGAACCCCCTGAGCACCCTACCCCCGCTCCCCCTCGACGAGACGCATTATCAGGTGGATGCGTCCGGGGTCAATCAACTCACCCTCTGCAAGAGACTTTCGTGATGTCCGCGCCTCTCCCCCCGCCGCCACCGCTTGTTCCCCCGCCGATTCCCCGAGCGCGGGCGGCAGCGCCGCAGCCCACCGGCGAGGAGAGCGCCCCGGACTCCCGCACGCCCCTGCCCAAGGGCAGTCAGGTGGGCGACTACATCATCACCGACCTGCTGGGGCGCGGCGGTTTCGGCATCACCTACCGCGCGCGCCACAGCATCAACGGCGCCCGCGTCGTCGTGAAGGAGCACATCCCCGAGGGACTAGCCACCCGCGAAAAGGACGGCACGACGGTGACCTACACGGCTCCCGAACACGAGGAGCTCTTCCGCGCGACTCTGGCGGAGTTCACCGAGGAGGTTAATGTGCTCATGGGCTTGCAGCACCCCGGCATTGTACCCATTCTCAACGCCTTTGAGGCCAACGGTACGGCCTACTACGTCATGCCCTTTGTGGCGGGAAGCCCGTTGGAACTCTCGCCGCACAACTCACTGAATCCCGAGCGTCAGGCGCAGGAGGCGCGCCGCATCAAGCGCCTACTGCTGCTGCTGCTCGACACGCTCAGCTACCTGGAGCAGCACAACGTGGTGCACCGCGACATCAAGCCGGAAAACATCCGCATCACCCCCGAGGGGCAGCCCGTGCTACTCGATTTCGGCAGCGCACGCCAGCTGCAGCCCGGCAAGGTGTACCGCAACATCTACACACCCGGCTTCTGTTCGCCCGAGCAGGCGACTGCCGCCACAGACAGCGCCATGACGCAGCGCCTCGGTCCCTGGACAGACATCTATTCGCTGGGGGCTACCTTCCTCTACCTCATCACACGCATGCTGCCCCCGCGCGCGGACATGCGCGCCGCCGCCTCGCCCGACCCCTACAAACCCCTGGCGGGGCGCAGCCGCCCGGAGGCTCTCTACGGGCGCAGTTTCTTGCATGCGCTGGATCGCGCGCTGGAGCTCAAGCCCCGCGACCGCTGGCAGGATGCCGGGGCGTGGCGCGCCGCCATCGAGGAGGGGGTGCTGCCCGTCTCGCCGCGCCGTCTGCGGCGCACGCGTCTGCTGGCCATCGGCAGTGCGCTGGCGCTGACGGTGTTCGGGGCGGTGAGCCTGTGGGCGCTGCACGAGCGCGACCAGGCGCGCCGCGTCTACGGCAGCAGTCTGCGCTTCACCGAGAGTATCTTGTACGATTTCAACGAGGAGTTGGCGGATATTCCCGGCAGCATCGGCCTGCAGCAGCAGCTCGGCACACGGCTCAAGCGCTATCTGGACGAGATGGAAACCATGCCGCAGGATCGCGACGATGACAAGCTGCCGCACGCCATGGCTACGGCGTGGATCAACCTCGGCTCGGTCTATGTAGAGCAGGGCAAGCTGCCCGAGGCCACCGCCGCCCTGACCAAGGCCACGGAGCTGGAGCGGCAGCTGGTGCGCGACAATCCCGAGGATCAGCGCGCGTGCTACGAGCTGGCGCGCACGCTGACCATGCGCGCCGAGGTAGCGCGCCGCCGCAACCTCATCCCCAACGCGCGGGCGCTCTCGGCCGAGGCCGTGGCGCTGCTGCGTGAGCTGAGTCACGAGCACGCCGACAATCCGGATTTCCGCTGCGGCTTGGCGCGCGCGCTCGGCATGATGGCGCGCGTGGCTCAGCCCGAGGGGGACACGGAATGCCGCAAGCAGGCGCTCGACGAGATGCTGGCGCTCTGCCGCGAGCTCACCGCCGCCTACCCCGAGCACATCCCGGCGCAGACCGAGCTGGCCGACTGCCTGCACCTGCGCGGCGGCATGGCCACGGAGCAGGGCGACTACGCCAACGCCGCCCACCTCTACGAGGAGGCACACCGCATCTACGCCCGCCTGAGCGCAGCACAGCCCTACCGCCTCTCCTACAAACGCGGGCTGGCGACCGCCCTCTACGACAACGGCCGCCTGTTTATTGAGCTCAGCCAGAGCAGCGAGGAGACCGAGAACGGTCGGGAATACGACCTCAAGGCGCTCGAAGCTCTCGGCAAGCACTTGGAGCTGGTGCACGAATTGGAAGCGCTCGACCCGAACAATGCCGACTTTCCCACGATGGAATGCCGCGCCATCGCGTTTATGGTGGAGGCATTGCTGCGCACGGAGCAGCCCGCACGCGCCATCGCCATGTGCAACACGCTCATGCAGAAGTCCGACGCACTGCTGGCCGCCTCGCCCGATGATATCGACATCAACCTCATCAAACTGGGTGCCTGGCGCAGTCTGGCCATAGCGCACAACGGAAGCGATGAGACGCGGGGATTGGCTGCCGAGGAGCTGACGCAGTACCGCCGCTGGGCCGACAAGCTGCGCCGCCGCAGCCCCGCCAACATTGCGCTGCAATTCACCTATCTGGATGCCCTGAGCCTCTCTGCCACGGTGGCGCTGCAGACGGGCGATGTCTTCAACGCGCTCAGCTGGCTCCACGAGGCCGAAACGCAGCTCTCGGAGCTCGTGCGCTCGCACCCCGACAACGAGGCACTCACCAAGCGCCTGGAGCGCTTCCGCCGCCGCCTGCAGGAGCTTCCCGCCGCCAAGTGAACACTCCCGGCGGGGGCTCAACCGGCATAGCTGTGCATCGAGGCAAGACCGGGCAACAAATTCACCACCAAAAAGGTGACCACCAGGGCGGCAAAGGCCAGCAGCAGCAGCGGACGGCGCTGCCGGGGAGTGCAGGAACCACGGCGGTGGAACCACAGCAGATAGAGCACCCAAGTGAGCAGCGACCATGCCTCTTTAATGTCCCAAGACCAGTAGGTTCCCCATGCGTCATCGGCCCAGAGCGCCCCGCTACCCAGCCCAAAGGTCATGAGCGGAAAGGCCAGCACCACCAAGCGATCTGCCGCGCGCAGCACCCCGTCCTCCGCCACCGGGCGCAGGTAGGAGAGCAGCACCATGAGCGTAGCCACCGTCAACCAGGCATAGGAGACGACATAAGCCGTCACATGCGGCGCAAACCAGGGAGATTGCAGCGCCGGAGCCTGCCGCCAACCCGCCTGCAACGGCATGCAGAGAGCCCCGATGAGCGCGAGCAGCGAGGCTGCGGCCATATAGCCCTGCAAGCGGCAGCCGCCGCGCACAAAAAGCACGGGCAAGACGCTGACGAGTGGCAGGAAGCTCAGCACATGGCGCATGTTGCCGAAGGGCGGAGCCTGCGCCAGCTCCCAATCCCACACAAAGAGCAGCGCCGTGGTCACCCACGCTGCCCCCAGCAGTCCGTTGCTGCCCCGCGGGCAGCGGCAGCACTCGGCCACCAGCGCCGCCGCAAAGAGCAGCAGCGCCACCACCGTCGCCCCCTGCACCGCCACACTCAGCACGGCGCCACCTCCTTTCGCTTGGGCCACCAGCACCACAGGCAGCTGAAGAGCATGGTGCCCACCAGCCCGGCGCGCACCACGAGTCTCCCCGGCGAGCGCCGCGCCTGCAGGCGCACGAGGGTTTGCCCTCGGTAGCGACGGTAATCCAGCAGGGAAATGCGCCAGCCCGCGCAGTCCAGTGGGCGGTTCACCGTGAGCTCAGCGGTAAAAGGCGCCGCGCCCTCGGGGGTCACACGACAGCGCGCGCGGTAGTCCTTCACCGGGGCTCCTGCGCTCGCATAGCGCTGCACCTCAAAGCTCTCTAAACACAGGCTCATGCCCAGCGGCTCGCGGCGATTGTCCGGCCGCAGCACGGAACTCAGCTCGCTGCGCCCATCGGCCGGCAGGAGAAAAGGGCAGCGCAACTCGCCCGCCGCATCAAGCCCCACCCCCACCAGCAAGAGCACCAGCGAGAGATGCAGCCCCGCCAGCCACAGCCGGCGCAGGGAACAGCGCGCCCAAGGCAGGTGCAACCCGGCCCACAGCGCCAGCAGTGCACAGCCCCCCGCCGCCAGCAGCATCACGCCGCAGCGATACACCCCCTCTGCCCCCAGCACAGGGCAGGCACCCGCCGCCAAAAGCAGCGCCACCGCACCGAGTAGTTTGCCGGTCAACCCAAGAGCCTTGCTCATCACGCGCGCCATTCTAGCACAGCCCTCCCTGAAAGCTCAACAGAAAAAGGCAACCGCGCCGATGCCCGACGCGGTTGCCGCAGAGATTTTTTCGGGGGACTGCCCCGTCAAGCTCAGAAGCTGTAGCTGACAAAGGCGTTCACGCGCTGGTCGCAGTCGCCGCTGCGCTCCTGCAGGGTGTAGCCCGCGCCCGTCATCCACTGGCTGTTGAGAATCCAGTTCAGACCGACCCCCAGTTCCACGCCGCTGCGGGCGGGAGTAGCACCATAGGCACGAGCCTTCTGCGCATTGCCGCGCACGTAGTCCGCGTGGGGATCCGTGCGATTCAGGTCTGCCAGATAAGCCACACGGAGGAAGGGAATGAGATATTCCGTGTTGGAGATGGCCGACACGTAGCGATAGGTAACACCCACGGGCATGGTCACCAACGAGGCACTGCCGTCCGAATAGTCGATTCGGGCGCTGCCGGAGGCATTGCTCATGCAGAAGTCCTCCTGCATCGCGTAGGTAGCATCAATCCCGATGAAGGGGCTGAGGATGGAGCTGTCGGAAAGGATGATGTCGTAGGAAATCGTCACACCGCCGGCGAGGCTCGTGTCGTTCCAACGGCCGGTCACATCGTCACCGCCGGCGTAGAAAGCGCCGCGAGCGCGGTTGCGGGTGTTGCCGTAACCCAGGTAAACATCCACGTTGAGCGAGTTGTCGCTCTTCTTCATGTGGTGGGTGTAGCGACCGTAGAGGGAGAAGTTCACCCCGTTCTGGTGGTCGCGGAGCAAATCGTCGTTGGCCTTGTACTTACCCATTGTGTGACCGAGCGCGGCACCGATATACATATTCGGCGTCACGATGCGGTCATAGCCCACAGCGTAGCCGCCGCCCTCGTAGTGGTATCCCACGCCCTTGGCATCCGAAGCGCGGCGATCCGACTGCCCGTAGCCGCTGAGCCAGACGCGATTGGCACCCACCAGATAACGCCCTGTGTAGGCCAGCTTGGAATCCGTGGCGATATTGCCGACCGGGAGATTGACGGAGTGCGGCGCATCAATCTGCCCCTTGACCGTGTTGGCAAAAGCCGTCATGGCCGTCAGCGCGCCGTTCAGGCTGTTAATCGATGAGGCCGTGGTCTCGCGGGAAAGAGCGGCCACAATGTTATTGACATCCTTCTGCGTCAACTGCAACACAGTGCCGCTCTGACCCTGCTGCAGAGTCTGCTCCAGCTCCACCACCGCACCTCCGGCATCGGCAAAATAGCCACCGTCAAACGCTACCGTGGTGTTCGAGGTATCACCGACCACCGTTGTCAGTTGAAGTGTTTCCCCAGCCATGATTCCATCCCCCGCAGCGCCCCCGACCTTGACCACGGCAGCGCCTTGCATCTGAGAGCTTGCCGCCGCAGTCTGATTGGTAAACTCAATCGTTCCGGTCGACGTTGACGTATCCTTCACATCATCGTAGGAGAACACCACTGTAGACGAACGATCGGTCGTCATGATCGTTGAAACCCCCAGCGTACCGCTATTGCCGAGTTCCGCCGTTGCACCGTTTTTCAGGTCAACCGTTTCTGCCGTCAAGGTGGAACCGGTGCCCACCACCGTCACCGAGCCGCCATCAACATTCACGGTTTCAGCACCCAGCGAAGCCGACTGCGCAGAACTCGTATTCTCCACCAGCACGGAACCTCCCTGCTTCACCTCGATGGTTCCCGATGTTCCGGCAGACTGGGAACTCACCTCCAACGCACCCTGCTTCACATACAGCGTGCCGCCGTCCGCCACCGTCACATCCTGTATGGAAGCCGTTACAGGAGAAGCACCGGGAGAAGCGGGCGTCGCCACGTTGATAATCACTTCACCCGTCGCAGGCGAATCACCGCCGATGGTCACCTTGGTCAAATCCACATTCTCACTCTTCAACTCCAGCGTACCCGAACCGGAACCGTAGGAACCCACGAACACACCGGCGCTCGATTCCAGACTACCGCCCGCCTCAACCACCACGGTTCCCGAGCAGCTGCTCGACGAAGAAACAGGATTGCCCGCATCATCCACACGAGCCCCACCAATGATGATGGTCTTCTCATAACTTCCGGAACCGGGATTAGAGCCCTGGCGATCCGTCGTCATCGTCGCGCCGGCTCCCACAATCACCTTCCCGTGGCCGTTCTGAGAACCCACGACAATCTGGTCGGCAATCAATGTGGCATTGTCTTCCAAAATCAGAATACCCTCTGCCCCGGCAATCTGCGTGTTACCCACGCCGACCTGCCCCGTAACATCCAAGGTCACACCCTCCTTGACGGTCACCACACCGCTACCCCCCGTCGTCACAGGCTGCCCATAGCCCTTACCTCCAATGAACAGTTGTTTCGTGAGCGTGGCATCACTTACTACGTCCATCGCAGCATCACCCTTGTAGCAACCAACGGTGATGGTGTTGTTCGATTCGTTCACCAAGATGCCCGTCATATTGGAAGTTGTACACCCGGCAGGGAGCGTACTCGAAAAATTATCCACCGCGTGCACAGGAGCAAAAACCCCCGCCAGAACGACGGCCAAGAAAAGCGTCTTCTTCATATGATTATTGTCTAAGTAAGAGTTGAACAAGCGCAGCGACCGCCCTGAAGCAGGGAAATCATTCAACTGCTGCTTCTAGTGTAAATGAAACCGCACGAATCGTCAAGTCCTTCCTAGTATTTTTTGTTTTCCGACTCTCTTCTCCCAATGAACGCCATGGATTCGTTCCTTGCCGGCTCGTCATGAACGCATTTAGCGCTCGCCAAAGCGGCTCCGCCATGCTAGAGTAGACTCAGAGCTCGGCAAGCAAGCGCCCGAGTTCGGTTTGTCACCGCCATGAATGATCTCACCAAACCCTTTAAGCGACTGCCCGTGGCGCTCATCGGCACGGGTTCCTACGTTCCCGAACGCCGACTGACGAACTCGGATTTGGAAAAAATGGTCGACACCTCCAACGAGTGGATTGTGACCCGCACGGGAATCGAGGAGCGCCGCATTGCTGCGCCCGATGAAACAACCAGCGATATGGCGACCAAGGCCGCGCAGCGTGCGATGGAGGCAGCAGGCGTCTCCCCCGATGAGCTGGATCTCATCATCGTCGGCACCATCACCCCCGACACCTACACCCCCTCCACCGCCTGTTATGTGCAGGCCAAGCTCGGCGCCAGCCATGCGGCCGCGTTCGATATTTCGGCTGCCTGCTCCAGCTTCCTCTTTGCGCTTAAGACCGCGGTGCAGTATGTGGGCTGCGGGCAGGCCAAGACCGCCCTCATCGTCTCGGCCGAAAAGCTGTCGCACATCGTCAACTGGGAGGATCGCTCCACCTGCGTTCTGTTCGGTGACGGCGCCGGGGCAGCCATCCTGCGCACTGGCAGCGGCAAGGCGGGAGACAGCGCCATTCTGGCCTCGCACATCGGCTCGGACGGCACCTTGGCCGATTTGCTGCTGGTTCCCGGCGGCGGCACGGCCATCCCCACCACCGAGCAGAACATCCACGAAAAACTTTTCACGATCGCCATGCGCGGCAACGAGGTGTTCCGCCACGCCGTCGAGCACATGACCGAGTCGGCGCTCTCTCTCATCGAGCGCACGGGCATCAAGCCCGAGGACATCTCGCTAGTCATTCCGCACCAGGCCAACCTGCGCATCATCAACGCCGTCACCAAGCGGCTGGGCATCCCCGCCGAGCGCGTGTTCGTCAACCTGCAAAAATACGGCAACACCTCGGGTGCCGCCTGCGCCATTGCGCTGGACGAAGCCGTGCGCAGCGGGCGCGCCAAGAAGGGCGACATCGTGCTGATGGTGACCTTCGGTGCCGGACTGACCTGGAGCAGCGCCGCCATTCGGCTCTGAGCCCCTCCCCGCAGAAGGCACAGCGCCGCGCCCGGAGCCTTCCGAGCGCGGCGCGGCGGCATTTACCGGAACCAAACAGGCAGCCCCTGTCAGGCCGGACGATCAAGATGAGTCACCGCCGACGGGGGACGGGTGCCGAGGTCGATGGCACAGTCGGCCACATGCTTGGGATCGGCGTCAAAGCGATAGGCTGCACAATCCGGACAGGTGTCAGCCGACTGATCCACCAGCGCACCGCAGACCAGGCAAATCTTGTAGGAAGCCGGGTCATTCACAATGGTCGTGGCAATCTCTTTATAGTCGGGACGGGGCATGGCTGTCTATCAGGGGGTGAATACAAGGAGCGAGGTATCGGCACAGACCGACACCCCGCTCGGCTCAAAAACGATAAACCTGAAAGGGGACTCAGGCGATGCTTGCCAGGGACTTGGCACCCTTGCTCTTGTAGTTGGCCGCGCGGTTGGCCGGCACGGTGCCACGCTTGGCAGCCTTGTCAATCGCCGAAGCGAACGCATTGTACGCAGCAGCAGCAGCCTCCTTATCCTTGCTCTCAACCGCCGCAGCGAGCTTCTTGCGCAGCGTGCGGACGCGGGAGAGGACAGAACGATTAATCGCCGTGCGGGCGATGGTCTGGCGGATGCGCTTCTTAGTGGACTGAGTGTGTGCCATAATGAAAGTAAAAAAAGGTTGGTTTCTCGCTTTGGTGGGGAGATTTTACGCTGAGAATCTCAAATGTCAAGGCAATTTCTTTACAGTCTCACTTTTTCTTACGCGCGCGGCAGCGATACCACGCGACGCTCAAGGGGCGCAGGTCTTTGGTCTTGCCTCGGAGGGGGAGGGGTGGTAAGCTCAAGTAATATGAAACATCTTTCCCTTCTCCTGCTCACGGGCTTGCTCGCAAGTGCCTGCACCGGGACTAAGGAACCCGCTCCCGCTGCCGCCGCGCCCGAGGCACAACCCGCCGCCGCCGAGACACCCAAGGCAGAACCGACGCCGGAGCAGCAGGCCACAGCGCGCGAGCTGCTCAATGCCACCGAGCCCGCAACACTCGGCGAGCTGCCGGAGGAGGAGATCACCCCCGCCCTGGCTGACCTGAGCACCGGCGGGCTGCGCCTGCGCCGCTTTGCCCCGCCGGAGGAGGCCGTCAGCGAGGGTTCCGCCGAGCCCCTGCCCAATGCGGCCGAGCTGCACGGGCTGCGCTCCCCCGTCCTGCGAGGCACCAAGCTTCCGATGGACATCAACGGCAAACTGACACCCAACGAGGAGGAGGAGGGGAACTGATGGCTACACCGCCGAAAGGATTTGTGCCCGTGCCCTTTGCCTACCACGAGGAGATTGAGCTGAGCATCGACGCACTCTCCAACATGGGCGAGGGCGTGGGTCGCGTGGAGAACCGAGTGGTCTTTGTGCCCTATGCCCTGCCCGGCGAGCGCGTGCGGGCGCGCGTATACCGCAACGACAAGAATTTCTCACAAGCCGATCTGGTGGAAGTGCTGGAGCCCTCGCCCCGGCGCATCGCGCCCCGCTGCCCCGTGTTCGGCTACTGCGGCGGCTGCCAGTACCAGCATTTGGAGTATGAGCAGCAACTGGCGTGGAAAACGCAACAAGTGGCCGATTTGCTGCGTCTGCAGGCGGGTTTGGAGCTGCCTGTGCGCCCGGCTATTCCCTCGCCGCGCACCTACGGCTACCGCTCCAAAATCACACCGCACTTCCACAAGCCCAAGGATGCCAAGGTTGGCAACATCGGCTTTCTGCGGGCAGGTTCGCGCAGCGAGGTCTGCGATGTGCAGCAGTGCGCCATCGCCATGGAGCCCATCAACGCCGCCCTGCCCACCCTGCGCAAGGTCGTGCACCAAAGCGCCGCGCAGTATCGCCGCGGGGCGACCCTGCTCATGCGGGTGAGCGAGGGCAGTGTCATCACCAACAACAACGCCGTCTGCACCGAGCAAGTGGGCAAACTGAGCTTCCAATTCCTCGCAGGCGACTTCTTCCAAAACAACCCCTACATTCTCCCGGCCTTCACGGGCTATGTGGCACAGCAGGCCTGCGCCGAGGGAGCGCGTTTCCTCGTCGATGCCTACTGCGGCAGCGGGCTTTTCGCGCTGACGCTGGCGGAGCACTTTGAGCGTGTGCTGGGGGTGGAGGTGAGCGAGACCAGCGCCGACTGGGCGCGCGCCAACGCCCGCAGCAACGGCATCGAGCACGCGCAATTCCTCGCCGCGAGCGCCGAGGCCATCTTCGCCGAGGTCGACTTCCCCGCTGCGCAGACGGCGGTGGTCATTGACCCGCCGCGCAAGGGCTGCGACAAGGTGTTCCTCGACCAGCTCTTCGCCTTCGGACCGCAACGCGTCGTCTACGTCTCCTGCAACCCCGCCACGCAGATCCGCGATCTGGCGGAATTCGCCAAGGCCGGCTACAGCGTGACGGAAGTGCAACCCTTCGACCTCTTCCCGCAAACCAAGCACCTGGAGTGTGTCGCCACGCTCCGCAAGAACCCACACCCATGAATGAGGACGAATTACCCGAGCGCATGAGCCGCAGCGCCGAGGATTATCTGGAGGCCATCGGACTGCTCTGCGACAAAAGCCCCTCGGGGCAGGCGCAGGTCAGCGAGGTGGCGCAAATGCTGCGCGTCAAGAAGCCCAGCGTCACCGCCGCCATGCGCCAGCTGGCGGAGGAGGGCATGATTATCTATCGCCCCTATGCCCCCATCCAGCTGACAACCAAGGGGCGCGCCTACGCCGACGGGGTCATCCGCGCCCACCGCATCCTGCACCGCTTTATGATTGAGGCGGCGGGGCTCAGTCCCGAGCGTGCCGAGGCGGTCGGCTGTCTCATCGAGCACATCCTGACCTACGAAGAAATCCTGGGCATCGAGCAGCGGCTCAACGCACGCGCATTTGAACGCTGAGCGCCGCCCACGTATCTCACTCTGCAACATGCACACTCGATCCGTCAGCGTCACGCAAGCGCTCATCATCGTCAACGTACTCGTATTTGCCCTCTGCCTGTTGGGTAAGCAGCAGTTCTTCTTCAACCTCTGCGCCTACACCTGGGTCGATGCCGTGGGGCACGCGCAAGTGTGGCGCTTCGTCACCTACCAGTTTTTGCACGCCAACATGATGCACATCCTCTTCAACATGTGGGCGCTGTACGTCTTCGGCCCGCCGGTGGAGAGCTTTTTCGGGCCGCGCCGCTATTTGGCCTTTTACCTGCTCTGTGGGGTGGCGGGGGCGCTCTTCTCCTCGCTGCTAGCGGGGCTAGGCTGGTACAGCACCGGCATCAGCCTCGGCGATGAGGGAATGTGGACCATGCCCTGGGAGTATGTGCCGCTGGTGGGAGCCTCGGCCGCCATCTACGGTGTCATGGTGGCGGTGGCCTTCCTCTACCCCCGCGTGGAAATCAGCCTACTCTTCCCACCCATCACACTGAGCATGCGCAATTTTGCCCTGCTGGTCATGGGCATTGCCGTCGCCACCATCCTCTTCAACTGGAGCAATGCCGGCGGCGAGGCCGGGCATTTGGGCGGCATTCTCATGGGTGCCGGCATCATGCTCGCGCTCAAGTGGCGCGGGCGACTCGACGACTGAAGCCGCTCAGCGGCTGACGATGCGCACGCGCTCCACACAGCCCTCGCCCAAAATGCGGTTGAGCGCGGCGATGATGCGCGGTTTGAGCCGCGTCAACTCATAGCGTGCCGCGGGGTGGGCAGCGCGGATGCGAGCCAGCCCCCGCTCCACCGACAGCAGCGCCGTCATCTGCGCCAAGGCCACGCCGACCGCCCGCTCCCACGCCTCGGCCAAAATCTCTGCCGAAAAACTCTCCTCCTCCAGCGGCAGCCCCGCCAGCACCTCACCCAGCAAGGAGCGCATATCCCGCAAATGGCTCCCCGTGGGCAGCTCGGGACCCACGCCGTAGAAATCCGCCTCCGCTTGATCGCGCTCGCCCCGGGCGCGGCTGCGCCAACGCTCCACGCGCAAGCTGCCGTCCGCCAAGCGCTGCGGGCGGCGGCGGGAAAGCTCGAACGCCGCAGCAGAGGCGCGGCGCTCCGTAGGCGCTGCCGGAATCGGCGGCGACGCCTGCGGAGTAGTCGGCTTACGGCGGCGCGGCGGCATCGCTCCGAAAAGTAAAGCGGCCTTGGAGCATTGCGCACCCAAGACCGCTTCCAACGTTCATTAAGCGGCAGAGGCTTTATTCGCCGTCATCGCCGATTGCCTGCACCGGGCAGCCCTCAAGTGCCTCCTGACACTGGGCAATCTCCTCGTCGGTGGTGGGCTGCTTGATCACGATGGAGAGACCCTCGTCATCATCGCGGCCAAAGAAATCGGGAGCGGATTCGCGGCAAAGGTCGCAGTCGATGCAGTTACTGTCGACATAGAACTTACCGGGGACATTCTTTTCATTTTTTTCGTCGATATCGGCCATGAGCGTGTATGTGGTTGGTGTGTGGAGGGCAGACGCCCCGGGGTATTTTTCACTCATTTCCCTGAAAATGCAATCCTTTTTTATTGCCTCGGCTCTTTTTTAGCGCCACAATAGGCGCATGCCGCCAATCCATATCCCCTCATCCCTGTCCTGGCGCCTCCGTTTCTTCCCCCTGCTGGCACTGGCAACGGCCGCTGTGCTGCTCGGGCTGTGCGCGTGGTTCATCCATGGTCTTCCCTCCTACACCGGGCGCGATGCCAGCGACGCTCTTCCCTGGCAGGGCGAGGGCATCTGCATGCGCAGCGCCGAGGCCTACTGGAAAAGCTCGCAGGGCGACGAACGCATGATGCTGCGCACCGCCTATTACCCCGAGGCGCGCCTCGGTTTGGGCGAAACACCGGGCAGCGGGTTTCTGCTCCTGAGCTTCCGCGACACCTGGGGGCGCGAGGTGGGAGACCCCATCCGCCTGCCCTATGCCCACGGACAGTTTGAACCCCGCGACCAGAGCGCCCTGCAAGCGCACGAAGGGCAGGCCACCATCCGGCTCGAAGTCGGCTATGGCAGCGACTCGGAGATGCAGGCGCACCTGATCAACCCGAAGGAGACGCTGTGGACGCTGGAGGTGAAGCTCTGCCCCGAAGGTGCCGCCGAGGCACGCCCGTGGCATACCATCTGCATCCGTCCCGAAATTCGCCGCTGACGCCCATGAGCACCACATCCCGCCCCGCCCCCCGCCGCCCTTTTCTCCGCCGACTGCTGCGCGCCGCAGCGGCACTTGCCTGCGGCGCGATGACGGCGCTGGCCTTCCCCCCGGTCGACCTCGGCAACCTGGTGTGGGTGGCGCTGCTGCCGCTGCTCTGCCTGCTGTGGCTCGCCCCCGGCGGTTTTTGGCGAGGCTTCCGCACGGGCTGGCTGTGGGGCATGGGCTTCTTCAGCGCCACTTGCAGCTGGATTGTGCAGGTGGGCTATGTGTTCTTCATCCCGCTGCCAGTGTTCATCGCGCTGGCCTTTCTGCCGCTCATGGCCTTCTACGCCCTTCTGCCCGCCCTGTGGTGCGGGGTGATGAACAGCCTGCTGCGCCCGCATATAGAGCCCCTGCCCGAGGGCATCCGCAGCCGCGCGGAGGCGGCTCTCTGGGCTCGGCGCGACCTGCTCTCCACCCTGCGCAGCGCCCTGGGCGGCGGAGCGCTGTGGGTCTGCATCGAGTGGCTGCGCGCCCACGGCACGCTAGCGTTCAGTTGGAACAGCTTGGGCACCGCGCTCTACAGCGGGCTCTCGCTCGTGCAATGGGCCGAGTTTGTGGGTACCGCCGCGCTCTCCTTCCTCCCCGTAGCTACGAACATCATCCTGTGGGGCGCGCTGCGGCGCAGCTGGCTGCAATACCGCCGCCTGGGCAGCGCTGCCGCACCCTGGGACTTTTACGGCGCCGTGGTCGTCCTCTTCGCCCTCTTCGCAGGGGGGCTCTTCCTATCCAAAGCCTACGCCCCCGGCGTCATGCTACGGCGCGAAAGCGTGCAGCCCCTGCCCGTCCTCGCCCTGCAAGAGAATATCGACCAGCGCGAGCGCATCGCCTCCGGCGGCATCGACACCTCGCTCTACGGCCGCTACCTGCGCGCCACGCACGCCGCCTACCTCGACATCCAGCGGCGCACCGCGCAGCGCGCCCTGCAACACCGCGATGTCGGGCTGGTGCAGCAGCTGCCGCTCTGGGTCGTGTGGCCCGAGAGTGCGCTGGGCTCAGCGCTGCACCGCGACCTCGCCACCGGTGAGCTGCTGCCCGACCCGCTGAGCGAGCAGCACCTGTTCGGCCCTGATGCCTTGCCGCGCGTGCGTGCGGATGTCCGCGCCATCGGCGGGCAGGATTTTGTGCTGTTCACAGGGGCGGACGAGGTGCTCTGGAGCCCCGATGAGCAGGGGACGCGCTACGTCGGCATGCTCAACAACATGGCCGTATTCCCGGAGGGGCGCAGCAGCGCGCTCACCGCCGCCAAGCAACACCTCATGCCCTTCGGCGAGTATATCCCCTTTGTCGAAAACATCCGTTGGCTGGGCGACATCTACACGCAGCTGACGGGCACCCAGGTCGGCGCGGGCATTCTGCCGGGCTCGGGCACGGAGCCGCTCGCCGTCCCCCTGCCCGGCACAGGAGAGCGCGTGGGGGTCATCCCTGCCGTGTGCTACGAGGACACCGTGGGCGACCTGCTGCGCCGCTTTGCGCGTCCCGGAGCGCAGGTCATCGTCAATGTCACCAACGATGCGTGGTTCCGGGGCAGCGCCTGCGGCGCGCAGCAAGCGCGCAACGCCGCCTTCCGCTGCATCGAGCTGCGCCGCCCGATGGTGCGCGCCGCCAACATGGGGCACACCTGCGCCATCGCGCCCAACGGAGCCGTCATCGACTGCCTGCTCAAGGCAGATGGCAGCCCCAAGCTAGCGGGCTACAGCTACGCCGTACTTCCCGTGGATCGCCGCGCCGGGCTCACCCTCTACGCGCTGGCGGGCGACTGGGCTGTGCTGCTCTGCGCCCTGCTTGCCGCCGCGCTTGCTGCTCGCCGCCGCACTACCCCGCCCCGCCCTCCGCAGCCCTGACCTCATCGGGTGCGCCGAGGCGCCCGCACACTCGTTTATTTGTCTGTGAGCGCTCGGTAGGTCTTTTCCGCCAGCTCGGCATGAGCGCGATTCATGGTAGCGACATCCTCCGTCGAAGCGCTGATGAAGGAAACGATACAGGCATAGCGGCCATCAGCCAGGCAGATGATACCCACATCGTTGTGCGCCGCCGTGATCCCGCCCAGGGTGCCGGACGACCCGGTCTTGTGGGCGAAGGAGAGCGGCACGCGCGGCAGCCCCGCCCGCAAACGCTCCTGCCCCGTTGAGCACTGCTCCATATAAGCCAGCAACAAACGTGCCATGGGTGGCGACAGCAAGGGGTTCTGCGTCGTCCCAAACGCGGCGTCATGCACATCCTCCAGCACCCGCAGCATGGCCGCCGGTGTCGCAGCGTTCGCCACTTGAGCAGCAACATCTTTTGCCATCTCCCTCTCCGTAACGACGATGTGTAGGGGAAAATCCGCACCGTAGTGTTTGTTGAACAGCTGCTGCACCCCCTGCGGTCCGCCGACGAGGCGGAAGAGATAATTGCATGCATTGTTATCGCTCTCGCACAAGGAGGCTCGCAGGAGGGATTCCAGAGAAAACGTGCCGCCTTTCGGAAAGCGCTTGTGCAGGGGACTCCATGTGTTCGCGTCCATATCCGCCTCCTGCAGCCGATACTGTTCCTCGAGCCGGAGCTTGCCTTGTTCCACCTGATGGAGCACCACCACAGCCAGCGGCAGCTTCACCACACTCATGAGGGGGAACCATTCGTGCTCATAGCGTGTCAACGACTCCATCGGCTCGCCTTGAAGAGCCACCGCCATCCCATGCCGCATCTCTCCCGGAGCCACGCCCGGTAGCAACAACAGCAAAATAGAGCGTATCATCAAAACCTGCATGCATCTCATGGTGCCATTATACACCGTTCCATCAAGCGAAGTCAAGTCGGTGATGCGTCCTGTGCGGCATCGGGAGAATTCCCTGCGGCTCCGCCGCAGATGCGGACACTCGCCAGGTCCCGCTCGGCCGCCGTAAACGACGCGAGCCGCAAGCTGTTACCCTTGCGGCTCGTGCTTAGCTCCGGCAGCATCTTGCCTCGCACCCGCCCCTCGGGTGCTCGCCCCTGCGGGGCTTTGCGCGCTTGCGCGCACAAAGGCTTCACTGCCTTACCTCGCTATGCTCGGGGGCTCCGCCCCGCCGTCGGCAGTGGTGCCTCGCACCCGCCCCTCGGGTGCTCGCCCCTGCGGGGCTTTGCGCGCTTGCGCGCACAAAGGCTTCACTGCCTTACCTCGCTATGCTCGGGGGCTCCG